>JAABRA010000360.1 GCA_011391155.1 Burkholderiales bacterium | reverse complement strand
AGGTGGACATGCAGGCGGCACTGACCAAGAAAGCCGAATCCCTGAGCGGCGACCTGCGCAGTGTCCTGCGCGAGAAGAACGTGCGTCACGGCGGCATCAGCCGCAATGGCCAGACCATTGAGGTGCGCTTCCGCGACGCAGCCACCCTGGACGCGGCCAAGCGGGTGATTCAGGACCAGTTCGCAGAGTTGCAGACCACTGAAGCCCCGGAGGGCGCGGAATACAAGCTGACCGCCACCATTCGCCCCGAGGCGGCGCGCAAGGTTCAGGAGCAGGCAGTCAAGCAGAACATCACCACGCTGCACAACCGCATCAACGAACTGGGCGTTTCCGAGCCGGTGATCCAGCAGCAGGGGCTGGACCGCATCGTGGTGCAGTTGCCCGGCGTGCAGGATACGGCCAAGGCCAAGGACATTCTGGGACGCACGGCCACGCTGGAGATGCGCCTGGTGGATGATTCCGCCGAGGGCCGTGAGGCGGAGGGCGGCCGGGGGCCGGTGCCATTTGGGTCCGAGCGCTACCTCGAGCGGGATGGCCGGGCCGTGATCGTGAAAAAGCAGGTGATCATCACCGGCGACAGCCTGACCGATGCCCAGCCCGGCTTCGATTCGCAGAACCAGCAACCCAAGGTGGATCTCACGGTCGACGCCAAGGGCGGACGCATCATGCGCGACACCAGCCGCGAGAACATGAAGAAGCGCATGGCCATCCTGCTGTTCGAAAAGGGCAAGGGCGAGGTGCTGACGGCGCCGGTCATCCAGGGTGAGCTGGGCAACCGTTTCCAGATATCGGGTTCGATGACGGTCGTGGAGGCCAATGACCTGGCCCTGCTGCTGCGCGCCGGATCGCTGGCCGCGCCGATGGAAATCATCGAGGAACGCACCATTGGCCCGAGCCTGGGCGCGGAAAACATCGCCAAGGGCTTCAACAGCGTGACCTGGGGGTTTCTGGTGATCGTGGCTTTCATGGCGGTGTATTACATGCTGTTTGGCCTGATCTCCGGCATCGCGCTGGCGGTCAACCTGCTGCTGCTGGTGGCGATCCTGTCGATGTTGCAGGCCACGCTCACCCTGCCCGGCATGGCGGCCATGGCGCTGGCACTGGGCATGGCCATCGACTCCAACGTGCTGATCAACGAGCGTATTCGGGAAGAGTTGCGCAATGGCGTTTCCCCGCAAGCGGCCATCCACGCCGGCTACGACCGGGCCTGGGCAACGATCTTTGACTCCAACATCACCACGCTGATTGCCGGCCTGGCGCTGCTGGCGTTTGGCTCGGGGCCGGTGCGCGGTTTTGCCGTGGTGCACTGCATCGGCATCCTGACCTCGATGTTCTCGGCCGTGTTTTTCTCACGCGGGCTGGTGAACCTCTGGTACGGGTCGAAGAAAAAGCTCAAGACCGTGTCGATCGGC
This sequence comes from Burkholderiales bacterium, assembly GCA_011391155.1. GTDB lineage: Bacteria > Pseudomonadota > Gammaproteobacteria > Burkholderiales > Burkholderiaceae_C > JAABQG01. The sequence goes on along the minus strand of JAABRA010000360.1, from coordinate 19,331 downwards.
ACGGTCTGGCGACCCGATGGCGGGACCGCGGTCGCAAAGTCTGACGCCAGCGGCGCTTAAGGGAGCACAAGATGGAATTTTTCAAGATCAAGAAGGACATTCCGTTCATGCGGCACGCGTTGATCTTCAACGTGGTCTCGCTGGTGACCTTCCTGGCGGCAGTGTTCTTCCTGTTTTCGCGCGGACTGCACCTTTCGGTGGAGTTCACCGGCGGCACCGTGATGGAAGTGAGCTACTCGCAGCCTGCCGATCTGTCCAAAGTACGCGGGCTGGTGTCGGGCCTGGGATTCGCCGATGTGCAGGTGCAGAACTTCGGCACGGCGCGCGAGGTGATGATCCGGCTGCCGGTGCAAAAAGGCGTCACTTCGGCGCAACAAAGCGACAAGGTGCTGGCGGCCCTCAAGGCCGACGATCCCAAGGTCAACCTGCGTCGTACCGAGTTTGTCGGGCCGCAGGTCGGCGATGAACTCGCCGCCGACGGCCTCAAGGCGCTGGGCATGGTGGTCGCGGGCATCATGATCTACCTGGCGTTCCGTTTTGAATGGAAATTCGCGGTGGCGGCCATCATCGCCAACCTGCACGACGTGATCATCATCCTGGGCTTTTTTGCCTTCTTCCAGTGGGAGTTCTCGCTGGCGGTGCTGGCGGCCGTGCTGGCGGTGCTGGGCTATTCGGTGAACGAATCGGTGGTTATTTTTGACCGGATCCGGGAAAACTTCCGCCGTTACCGAAAGATGAACACCGTCGAAATCATCGACAACGCCATCACCTCCACCATCAGCCGGACTATCATTACCCATGGGTCCACGCAGATCATGGTGCTGTCGATGTTGCTGTTTGGCGGGGAGACCCTGCACTATTTCGCCATGGCCCTGACCATCGGCATCCTGTTTGGCATCTACTCCTCGGTTTTCGTCGCGGCAGCCATCGCCATGTGGCTGGGCATCAAGCGCGAGGATCTGGTCAAGGCGGCTGGCAAGAAGGACGACGGCACCGTCGATCCCAACGACCCCAACGCAGGGGCCACCGTCTGACCCTTCATGGCAAGTCCGGGCCCTGCTCCATCCTCCATGCCGCTCGCGCGCAGTACGCGGGAGCGATTCGTGGCCGAGGTGGACGAGGCGGTCCTGGGCATGGTGGCGACCATACAGGGGCGGCTCGCCGCGCTGGCTGACCAGCCCGGCAATGCCCGCGACCAGCAAGCCCGGCGCGACAACCTGCTGGGTTTCGTACAACTGAGAGACACCTGGATTCAGGCGGTACGCAAGGCGTGGCGCAAGGCGCTGGCCTCGCCGGGCCTTGCGGCTTTGCGACGGGAAGACCAGCGCGGAAAAGGTCTGGAACTGGTCGGGGATGACGAGGTTGAAAACGGCATCCTGGTTTCCCGGCTGGGGCTGGTGATCACCGAGCGGGTCAGCTGGGAATTCAAGGATTTGCGGCTGCGGATCATGTCGCTGGAAGGCAACCGGGAGCTGGCCGAGCGCGACGTATTGAAAACGGAGACCTTCATTGCCATCCTGGTGCAGCAATGGATGGAGAGCGGCCTGTCGCGGCCCGGCTGGACCGCGGTGCAGGACAGTATTGCGCCCCTGCTGGGGGATCGCATGCTGGCCGCATACCAGCATGCCAACGAAGCCTTGATCCGCGCCGGGGTGATGCCGGTGATCGAGCCCAAGGTGCGGGTTCAGCGCGCTTCGGCGCTGCCGCAGCAGACGCCGGCACCGCCAGCGGCATCGGGCCGGGGCGGAATGGGCGGTTCCGGTGGCGGGGCTTCGGGCGGGGCTGGAGGCAGCGGTTCCGGTGGCGGGGCGGCGGACGGGAGCGGAGCCGGTGGTTTCGGTGGCGGGACTTCGGGCGGGGGTGGAGGCGGCTCCGGTGGATCGGGTGGCGGCGGATTCCCGGGTGGCGGTGCCCACGGTCCGAACCGGGCGCAGGGTGGAGGGGCTGCGGGACGCGAGTCTGCATCGGCCGCGTCCATGCACGGCCACACCCGCGGCGCGCTTGCCGAGGAAACCCGCATGATGACCGGCACCACGCCGCTGGCCCGCGCCCGCCAGCGCGCCCAGGGGGTTCTGGGTCAACTCAAGCGTCTGCTGCTGGACCGGGGCGCTGACTTTGAGCAGACGCGTCATGACACGCGCTCGCCGGCCCTGGCTGAGGCCCTGGTCCAGGAGCGGGGTGCGTGGATGGAGGCGCAAGCCACGCAGGTCGGCTTTGCGCAGGGGGTCGGGGTCCAGCAGCTGGCGGGAGAAATTCGCGAGCGCAGTGCCGAACTCAAGAAGAAGGCGACCAGCGTCAACGAAAAGGCCACCATCGAGGTCGTTGCGCTGATGTTCCAGGCCATCCTCGCGGAAGAACGGATTCCCGCAGCCATACGTGTCTGGTTCGCGCGCCTGCAGATGCCGGTGCTGCGCGTGGCGCTGGACGAACCGGAATTTTTTGGCACCTTGCAGCATCCCGCACGTCAATTGATCGATCGCATGGGTTCCTGTGTCATGGGGTTTGATGCCAGCGGCGTCCAGGTCGATGCGATGGAGTCCGAGATCCGGCGCGTGGTCCAGGTGATCGAGCAATATCCTGAGACCGGGCGACGTGTTTTTCAGCTGGTGTTCGAGGAGTTCCAGAAATTCCTGTCCCGTTTCCTGACCGAGAAAGGCTCCACCCAGCGTCTGGTGAGTGTGGTGCAGCAGGTGGAACAGAAGGAAACGCTGGCGATCCAGTACACCATCGAGTTGCGCAACATGCTCAACAAGATCAAGGTGCGCGACGAAATCCGTGAATTCCTGTTCAAGGTCTGGGCTGAAGCGCTGGCCGTGGCCGCCTTGCGCCATGGCGCTCAGCATGCCGACACACTGGCGCTCAAGCGCACGGCGACCGATCTGCTGTGGGCGGCCAGCGCCAAGCCGAACCGTGAGGATCGCGCGCGGGTGATTCAGGAGCTGCCCAAAATCCTGCAGCACCTGCGCCAGGGCATGAGCCTGCTCGGTTTGCCGCCAACGACCCAGGACGCGCACATCAAGATCCTCAGCGACATCCTCGCGGATGCCTTTCAGTCCAAGACCGAAGCGATTCCCCAGGAAGAGATCGATGATATGGCCCGGCGCCTGGAGCAACTGGAGGTGGCCATCAGCGATGATGGCACCGGCGAGATCGAACTCGACCCGGGAACCCTGGAAGCCATGCTGGGCGTGGATGCCTCGTCATTCGAGTTGCTGGCCAACGGGGGTTCGAACCCGGGCAATGCCATGCTGGCCTGGGCCCAGGAGCTGGAGCTGGGCCAGTGGTTCGTGCTGGACCACAATCACAAAGTCGCGCCGGTTCAGCTGGTCTGGCGCAGTGACCGGCGGCAGCTGCATCTGTTCGCCGCCGCAGATGGTCGCAACTTCCTGATTCAGGCGCGCCGGATGGCGGCCTATCTGCAGGCCGGCCTGCTGGTGCCTTCGGAAGAGGAAGCGCTGACGGTTCGCGCCACACGCGAGGCGCTGACCAAGCTCGACGCGAATCCGGAGCGCTTGCTGGGTTGATCCGCCGCTGCAAGGCACGGCTGGGGCGTGGCGCTCGTTGCCGGGTTCGCTGTGCTGCGACGGCCTCGAACGGCCGCCAGCCGGTCAGGCAGCGCCCAGGCGTTGAAACAGGCCGCCCGGCAGGCGGGCGACGGTCCCCTCGAGTTCGAGTTCCAGCAGGTTGGCCTGCAGCCGGGCCGCATCCATCCCGGTGCGAGCCAGCAGTGCGTCGAGACCCACCGGATCGAAGCCCAGGGCCTCCAGCAGGGCATCTTCAGGATGTTTTTGGCTGCTTCCCAGCATCAACGGGTCATTTTGTGCTATTAAATCAGGACTAATGGTAGTCTGATCGGAGGGCAGGCGAAGTTCCTCCAGCACGTCCTGGGCGGACTCGACCAGCTTGGCGCCTTGCTGGATCAGGGCGTGGCAACCGTGCGACTGGCTGGCATGGATGGAGCCGGGGATGGCGAAAACGTCCTTGCCCTGCTCGCTGGCCAGTCGGGCGGTGATCAGCGAGCCCGACTTCAGCGCTGCCTCCACCACCAGCGTTCCCTGGCTCAGGCCTGAAATGATGCGGTTGCGTCGGGGAAAGTTGGCCGATGCCGGGGGCGTGCCCAGCGGGTATTCGCTGACCAGCAGCCCGTGCCGGGCGATCCGGTGGGCCAGGCCGAGGTGTTTTTTCGGATAGACCCGGTCCAGCCCGGTGCCCACCACGGCGATGGTGGCCAGGCTTGCGTCCTGACCGCAGGCCTCGGCGCCCTCCAGTGCGCCCAGATGCGCGGCGCCGTCAATGCCCAGCGCCAGGCCGGACACCACCGTCAGGCCCGCCTGGCTGAACGCGCGGGCGAACTGCCGCGCATTCGCCTCGCCCTGCGGCGTCGGGTTGCGGCTGCCCACGATCGCGATGCCGCGGCGCGCGGCGTGATCGATCAGACCCTCGGCCCGCCCGGACCCGCTGAGGCCGGGGGCAACGGCCGGCACAGCCGCAAAAGCCTGGCCGAGCAGGTACAGCATCAGCGGCGGGTCTTCGATGTCCAGCAGCGTGGTGGGGTACGCGGCGTCGCCGAGGGTGACGATCCGGCGCGCCACACCGTCAGCCCTGGGTGCTGGCGTGTCGTCGTCGAGCCAGCGCCAGGTGATTTCCAGCAGGTCGGGCAGTTCCGGGGGAAGGGTCTGCAGGGCCGTCGCCTGCAGCGGGGAGACCACCTGTTGCAGCGCGCTGCGGGGCTGGTCAAACACGGATTGCGGCAGACCGAAGGCCACCAGCAGCTTGCGGGCGGTGGCATTGCCCACGCCGCTGGTCAGGGTCAGCCTGAGCCAGGCGGCGAGTTCGTCACGCTGCACCGCGGGCCGATCAATGCGGGGAGCGCATCCGCGCGGATGGCGGGGTCAGCTTGCCGACGGACACGGCTCAGCGCGGGTTGACCAGCCTGTCGCCGATCTGCACGCCGTCACCGACCTGCAACAGCAGGCCGTAGGAGGCTTTCTCAAACGGGGAAAAGACCATCAGCATGCCGACCTGCCAGTCGGGCAGCTGGAGCACCGTCCGCGGCCCGCCGGTGGTGTCGACCACCTGCCTGCCGGGGCGGACCACGGACAGAACCTGGCCACTCTCCATGCCATCGCGCTTGCCGCGGTTGATCACCACCACCTGGCTTTGCGCGGCGAAGCGCACTGCGTTGCTGCCATAGATGGCAATGACCCGGGCATCGACCGGCTGCGAGGGCTCGTGTGGCGTGTAACTGATGAACGGACGCGGCTGAGCGGGCACGAGGCGATCACCGATTGCGATTTCATCCCGCGCACTCAGGATGCTGATGGTGGCAGGCACCACGGTGACCTGGGGCTTGCCATCCGCTGTGGGGGTGGTGTCGACGGTCTGGCCGAGCTCCAGCCGCGCCCGACCCACGAATTCCGCCTCGTAGCCGAGAATTTCGCCGGTCAACGGATCCTTCAATTCGCGGGGGTTGCGGAAGACGCGGAAATCCTGCGGCAGACCCGGGCCTTCCAGCAGCGGCTGGCCCTCGTTGCCCAACGCGTAGGCGCGGTCCCCACGGCTGAGCAACACCCGGCCCTCCTGGGTGGCGACGATGCGCGGCGCCAGGGCCAGCGTCATTGCGTCCATCAGCATCGGCTCGACCAGCAGCGCCTCGATCTCGCTGTTTTTCAGTGTCGGCAAAGCGGTTTTGCCCATGCTCTCAACCCGCACGCGCGGTGAAATGCGCACGGTGTCGATGCCGGCGCCGTCGTTGCCGGCGCGGGTTGTCAATCGGGCACGGCCGTCCTTCTTTTCGAGGTACAGCATCTGCCCCGGGTAGATCAGGTGCGGATTACGAATTTCGTCGAGGTTCATGCCCCAGAGCTCCGGCCAGCGCCATGGGCGCTTGAGGTAGATGCCGGCAATGGCCCACAGGGTGTCGCCACTCTTGACGGCGTATTGGTCGGGAGCTCCGTCCGCGAGTTCACTCAACGGGACGCCGGTTTGCGCCACCTGCTGGGCGGTTTCCCGCTGGGCCGGCGTGATCGGAAAATTCTGGGCATGGGCCACCGTGGGTGCGATGCCCGCAGCCATGCCAGCCAGCCATGCCAGGGCAGTAGCGGTCGCAAGGGCCGGAAGGGTTCCCGTATTCAGGTGTTTCATTGTTTCTCAAATCCCCGCTCAGAAATCTTGACAAATCACTGTTGATTCTGCGCTCAAGCCCTTGATAGGGCAATGATTAATGGTTTTTGCTTCTGCGCAAAATGTAAAAAGTGGCGAAAATAGCCACAGCTTTCACCCAAACCCATGGCTCGTCTTCCCATTCTCCGTTACCCCGACCCCCGGCTCCATACGCCGGCCAAGCCCGTGCAGGCGGTCGACGCGCGCATTCGCGCGCTGATCGCCGACATGCTGGAAACCATGTACGACGCCCAGGGCATCGGGCTGGCCGCCACCCAGGTCGACGCGCATGTTCGCCTGATCGTGATCGACGTGTCGGAGGAGCGCCGGCAGCCCCTGGTGCTGATCAATCCGGTGCTGGCCTGGTCCAGCGAGGAGCGCATCAAGGGCGACGAAGGCTGTCTTTCGGTGCCGGGCATCTATGATGGCGTGGAGCGTGCGGTGGCGGTGCGCGTGACGGCGCTGGATGGCGAGGGCCAGTCCCGCACCATCGAGGCCGAGGGGTTGCTGGCGGTGTGCATCCAGCACGAGATGGACCATCTGCTGGGCAAGGTGTTCGTCGAATACCTGTCTCCCCTGAAGCGAAACCGCATCAAGGCCAAGATGCTCAAGCAACTCAAGGAAGAGCGCGCATGAGCGCCACGCCGGGTCGCCCCAGGCAAGCCCGCACCGCAGCCCGCAGGGCGAAGGGACTCCAGTGAGGCGCTGGTTGGCGCGCTTTCGGGCTCAAGGCCGTTGACGGGAAGATCTTTTGAAAATTGTTTTTGCCGGCACCCCTGAATTTGCCCGTGTCGCTCTGGAGCGGCTGCACGCCGCCGGATTCCAGATCGGGCTGGTGCTGACCCAGCCTGACCGCCCCGCGGGCCGCGGCATGAAATTGCACGCCTCGCCGGTAAAGCAGTTCGCGCTGGTGCACGGCATTCCCGTGGCCCAGCCGCGCAGCCTGCGCCTGGACGGCAAATTCCCGCAGGATGCGACCATGGCCCGCGAGGCCCTCCTTGCCACCGACGCCGACGTGATGGTGGTGGCCGCCTACGGGCTGATCCTGCCGCCGTGGACGTTGGAGGTTCCGCGCTTGGGATGCCTCAACATCCATGCCTCGCTGCTGCCGCGCTGGCGCGGGGCCGCGCCGATCCACCGCGCGATCGAGGCCGGCGATGCCGAGACGGGCGTGACCATCATGCAGATGGATGCGGGGTTGGACACTGGCGACATGCTGCTGGTGGAACGGCGGCCCATTGCGGCGACCGACACCACCGCCAGCCTGCACGACGGCCTGGCAGCGCTGGGCGGCCGTCTGATTGTCGAGGCACTGAAACTCGCCGCCTGCGGGGGCTTGATGCCCATAAAGCAACCCGAAGCCGGTGTGACCTATGCGCACAAGATCGAGAAGGCCGAGAGTGCCATCGACTGGGCGCTGCCGGTGGCGGTGATTCAGCGGCGCATCCGCGCCTTTGACCCGTTTCCCGGCGCCAGCACGGTGCTGGCGGGTGAAGCTGTGAAGCTCTGGAAGTCTGAAATCGATAGCAAACCAAGACCCTCCGACGCTGGGATAGGCACTATTTTGTCTGCAAATTCCGAAGGCGTGCGCGTGGTTTGTGGTGACGGGGTGCTGCGGGTCACGGAATTGCAGCGACCGGGCGGAAAGCGGCTGCCGGCGGCCGATTTCCTGCGGGGTTTTCCGTTGTCCGCCGGTGCCGCCTTCGCGTCGCCTGCGGGGGCTGAGCCGGTTTGAAAACTTCGATGTCCGTATGGCAGCGCCTGGTCCGGCACCCTGAATTCATGCGCGGCGTGCGCGAGATGTCCTCGGTGGCGCCGGGCCTGGCCGCGTGGGGACTGATGACGGGCGTAGCGATGGTCAAGGCGGGCATGAGCGTACCCGAGGCGCTGGCCATGACGCTGCTGGTGTTTGCCGGAAGCTCGCAACTGGCGGCCATTCCGCTGATTGCCGCCAGCGCGCCGGTCTGGGTCATCCTGGCAACCAGTTTCTGTGTGAACCTGCGTTTCGTGGTGTTCAGCGCCCACCTGCGCCCCTACCTCATGCACCTGTCGCGCTGGCGCCGGATGTCGCTGGGGTACCTGACGGCCGACCTGAGCTACGTGCTGTTCACCCGCCGCTATCCGCACCCCACCGAAGATCCGGCGCAGCGCCAGGCGCAACTGGCGTACCTTGCCGGTGGGGCTGTCTTCAACTGGGTCAGTTGGCAGGCGGCCAGCCTGATTGGCATCGCGCTGGCCAATGTCGTGCCCACCCACTGGGGGCTGGGCTTTGCGGGCATCCTGGCGCTGGTGGGCGTGGCCTGCTCGCTGGCCACCACACGCATGCGGCGGGTCTCGGCCGGCGTGGCCGGGGCAGCGGCAGTGGCGGCCTTTGCCTTGCCCTTCAAGCTCAACATCGTGGTGGCGATTGCGGCGGCCGTGGCGCTGTGCCTGCTGCTGGAAAAAGATCCGCCACCCGACCGGAAGGCGACGGCATGAGCGCAGCGCCGGGCCGCCCCAAGCAAGCTCGCAACGCAGCCCACCAGGGCGAAGGTGTTCCAGCAAGCGCGCCGGGCCGCCCCAAGCAAGCTCGCACCGCAATGCGAAGCAAGGTGACCCAGTGAGCGCGTCGCCGGGCACCGACCTGTGGACCCTGGGCGTGATCGTCGGGCTGGCGCTGATGACCGTGGTCACGCGCTGCTTCTTCTTCCTCTCCAGCAAGCCCTGGCATCTGCCGCACTGGGCGCAGCGCGGCCTGCAATACGCGCCGATTGCCGCGCTGTCGGCGGTGATCCTGCCCGAGGTGGTGATGGCGCAGGGCCAGCTGATCACGACCTGGCAGGACGCGAGAATCTTTGCGGCCCTGGCGGGCGTGGCGTTCTTTTTCTGGCGGCGCGGCGCCGGTCAGGCGGTGCTGGGCACCATCGTGGTCGGCATGGCGGTGTACCTGCCGCTGCATCTGGGACTGGGCTGGTAGGGTTTCAGTGCCGTGGCTGATGCTGACATGGGTCAATGCGTGAAAGCCGGTCGCTCCTAGAATGACCGGGTCTTACATCCTCCCAGGCCACCCTCATGAACGTCATCCGTTTCTCCGACCTCTGTGCCCAGGGCAAAGCTGGAGGCCAGCGCGTCTTCATCCGCGCCGACCTCAACGTCCCGCAGGACGCTGCGGGCGCCATCACCGAAGACACCCGCATCCGCGCCTCGGTGCCCTGCATCCAGATGGCGCTGGACGCTGGCGCCGCCGTCATGGTGACCAGCCATCTGGGCCGCCCCACCGAAGGTGAGTTCAAGCCCGCCGATTCCCTGGCCCCGGTCGCCAGACGCCTGGGCGAACTGCTCGGCCGTGAAGTCCCCGTGATCGCGAACTGGGTGGACGGCGTGGCCGTGCAGCCCGGTCAGCTCGTGCTGCTGGAAAACTGCCGCGTCAACAAAGGCGAGAAAAAGAACAACGAGGAACTGGCGAAGAAGATGGCCGCCCTGTGCGACATCTTCGTCAACGACGCCTTCGGCACCGCCCACCGCGCCGAAGGCACCACCTACGGCATCGCGCAGTTTGCCCCCATTGCCTGCGCCGGCCCGCTCTTGGCCGCCGAGATCGACGCCATCACCAAAGCCCTGGCCCACCCGAAGCGCCCGCTGGTGGCCATCGTCGCCGGCTCCAAGGTTTCCACCAAGCTCACCATCCTCAAGAGCCTGTCGGCCAACGTCGATCAACTGATCGTCGGCGGCGGCATCGCCAACACCTTCATGCTGGCGGCCGGGCTGAAGATCGGCAAGAGCCTGGCCGAGGCCGACCTGGTGAACGAAGCCAAAGCCGTGATCGAGGCCATGAAGGCGCGGGGCGCCGACGTGCCGATCCCCACCGACGTGGTGACCGCCAAGACTTTCAGCGCCGACGCGAAAGCCGAAGTCAAGGCCGCCACCGAGGTGCAGGACGACGACCTGATCCTGGACATTGGCCCGGAAACCGCGAAGAAACTGGCGCAGCAACTGAAACTGGCCGGCACCATCGTCTGGAACGGCCCGGTGGGCGTGTTCGAGTTTGACGCCTTCGAGAATGGCACCAAAGTCATTGCCCAGGCGATTGCCGAGTCAGACGCCTTCAGCATCGCTGGTGGTGGCGACACCCTGGCTGCGATTGCCAAATACGGCATCGAAAAGGACGTGGGCTACATCTCCACCGGCGGCGGGGCTTTCCTGGAAGTGCTGGAAGGCAAGACGCTGCCGGCGCTGGAGATCCTGACGAAGCGCGCGGCGGGCTGAGAAGCGCCAGCGCGGTCATGGGAGCATCCTGGGCACAAGGACTTTCCCCCGGGGTCATGCCATGAAGATCAGCATCCTTGACCACGGCCTGGCGGCGAAAACGGGTCATCATTTCGACTTCTGCCACAGCCTTGCAAGCTACTTGATCGAAGGCGGCGCGTCAGTGAACGTCTGCGGGTTTCAAGGGGCTCAGCCGGGGGTTGGTGGTGCTTTTCGCGCCCTGGGCTGCAAGTTCACCCCCGCATTCTCCCGGTCCCCCTATGCCGCGTTCATGCCAGGCGCCAACGGGCACAGAACGCTGGATGCAATGGCCCGAAGGGCGTCGCTGGAAATGGAACGTATCTCCGGGGCGGACCTGTGGCTGTTTCCGACCCTGACGGCTGATCACCTGCTGGCCTTTGCGCAAACCAGAAATCCTCCGGCCATGGTCGGCATGGTGCATACCGGTCCTCACGCGCTGCATGCCCTCGGCGGGCGGGCCTGGGCCCTCGGCTGCGAAAAAGTCCTGCAGCGCGGGCTGAAGGTCAGGATTGGCGCCATCGACCCTCTGGTGGGTGATCTGGTGCAAACCTACAGCCAGGACCTGCCCATCGTGAACTTGCCGATTCCGAGCTATGGCCCGTCGCGGACCAACTATCGTGACCGTCCGCGCACCATCGGGTTTTTCGGCCACCAACGCCGGGAGCGAGGGATCGCCCTGATTCCCGAACTGGTCCGTCACCTTCTCCGCCTGGGATACGAGCCTGTCGTGCATGACACCCGTCAGCACCTTCAATTCGAAGAAGCGGGCAGCACGGTGCAACTGCGCGGCTTCGCCAGCGATCTCCGCGCGGAGATGGTGAACTGCGACATCGTGGTGTGCCCCATGGACCGTGAGAACTACACGCAGCGCCTCTCCGGCATAGCCTACAGTGCGCTGGCCAGCGGGGTTCCCGTCGTCTTGCCGGCGGGAACCCTGTCTGCCATGCGTACGCTGGGCCTGGGTTCGTCGTGCAGCTACGTCGAGCACACGGTGGACGGCATTCTGGGTGCCATTCAGAAACTTACCGGCAACTATTCCGCCTATGCGCGTGGCGCCGAGCGCGGTGCGGCGCTGTTCCGCCAGCAGCATGGCATCGAGAAATTCGTCCAGGAGATCCTGGCGCCGATCTCCTGCGTCAGCGCGCCGCCTCGTGCTGAGCCCGGCGCGGGAACACCTTGACGCCGCGCGGCGAGCGCTTGTTGCTGGCTTGTAACCGATTTCATGGGAAAATTGAAATCAAATTACAGGAGCTGCCTTTCATGCCGCATCGCGCCACCAAAATCGTTGCCACTCTCGGCCCCGCCTCCAGCGATCCCGCCCTGCTGATGGCCATGATCACCGCGGGCGTGAATGTCGTGCGCCTGAACTTCAGCCATGGCAGGGCGCAGGACCACATTGATCGTGCCGCCATGGTGCGCGAAGCCGCAAAGCGCGCCGGACGCGAGGTGGCCATCATGGCGGACCTGCAGGGCCCGAAAATCCGCGTCGGCAAGTTTGTTGACGGCAAGGTGATGCTGGAGCCCGGGCAGCCGTTTGTGCTCGACGCCTCGCGCACCGAGCCTGGCAATGTCCACGGCGTCGGGCTGGACTACAAGGAGCTCCCGCGCGATGTGCGGGCCGGCGACCTGTTGCTGCTCAATGACGGCCTGATCGTGCTGACGGTCAATGCGGTGCGCGGCGAGGAGGTGCACACCACCGTAAAGCTCGGCGGCGAACTGTCCAACAACAAGGGCATCAACAAGCAGGGCGGCGGCCTGACCGCGCCCGCGCTCACGGCCAAGGACATGGACGACATCAAGACCGCCATGGCATTTCAGGCCGACTACGTGGCGGTGAGCTTCCCGAAGAACGCCACCGACATGGAAATGGCGCGCCAGCTGTGCAACGTGGCTGCCGCCGAATACCGGCACAAGCCGGGCCTGATCGCCAAGATCGAGCGTGCCGAGGCGATTCCGCACCTGGAAGAAATCCTGCGCGCCAGCGACGGCATCATGGTGGCGCGCGGCGACCTGGCCGTGGAAGTGGGCAATGCCACCGTTCCGGCGCTGCAGAAGCGCATGATCAAGCTGGCCCGGCAGCACGACAAGGTGGTGATCACCGCCACGCAGATGATGGAAAGCATGATCACCAACCCGGTGCCCACGCGCGCCGAGGTGAGCGACGTGGCCAACGCGGTGCTCGACGGCACCGATGCCGTGATGCTGTCGGCGGAAACCGCCGCTGGCAAGTACCCGCTGGAGACCGTGATGGAGATGGCCAAGATCTGCGAAGCCGCGGAGCAGGCCGACGGGGCCGAGCACGGGGCGCTCGATGCCGATTTCAACGCGCAGACGTTCACCCGGATCGACCAGTCCATTGCCATGGGCGCGCTGTTCACGGCGCACCACCTCGGGGCCAAGGCCATCGTCGCGCTCACCGACTCCGGCTCGACCCCGCTGTGGATGAGCCGCCATCGCACCAACATTCCGATTTACGCGATCACCTCCAAGCTGGCAACGCAGCGCAGGATGGCGCTGTACCGCAATGTGCGTCCGCTGCTGGCCGTGACCAGCGCCGATCGCGACACGGCCCTGATGCAGGCGGAAAACCACCTCAAGGAGCGCGGCATCGTCAAGACCGGCGATGTTTATGCCATTACCAGCGGCGAGCCGATGGGTTCCCCGGGCGGCACCAACATGCTGCGGATCTGCCGGGTGGGTTGAACCGGGGCTGCCTGCCGCCGCAGCCGTGGTGGCCGGGCCGGCCGGGGGCGTAAAATTCTCAGAGTTACCACGCGGTTACCACGCTGCGGGCCTGTCTTTTCAACTCTCTGGGAGCACCTCCATGGCACTTGTCTCAATGCGCGAACTGCTCGACCATGCCGCCGCGAACGGCTACGGCATTCCGGCTTTCAACGTCAACAACCTGGAGCAGGTCCAGGCGGTCATGGAGGCAGCCAAGGAAGTGGGCGCACCTGTCATCCTGCAGGCCAGCGCCGGCGCCCGCAAGTATGCGGGCGAGGCCTTCATCAAGCACCTGATCCAGGCCGCCATTGAGGCCTACCCGAACATTCCGCTGGTCATGCACCAGGACCACGGCCAGAGCCCGGACATCTGCCAGGGTGCGATCAACCTGGGCTTCAGCTCGGTGATGATGGACGGCAGCCTCGAAGGCGACGGCAAGACCATTGCCAGCTACGAGTACAACGTCGAGGTCACGCGCAAGGTCGTCGAAATGGCGCACGCCACCGGCGTGACGGTGGAGGGCGAACTGGGTTGCCTGGGCTCGCTGGAGACCATGAAGGGCGACAAGGAAGACGGCCACGGCACCGACGACACCATGACGCGCGAGCAGTTGCTGACCAACCCCGAGCAGGCGGCCGACTTCGTGAAGCGCACGCAGCTCGACGCGCTGGCCATTGCGATCGGCACCAGCCACGGCGCCTACAAGTTCACGCGCAAGCCCACCGGCGACATCCTGGCGATCGACCGCGTCATGGAGATCAACCGCCGCCTGCCCAACACGCACCTGGTGATGCACGGCTCCTCCAGCGTGCCGCAGGACCTGTTGGCCATCATCAACCAGTACGGCGGCAAGATGAAGGAGACCTACGGCGTGCCGGTGGAAGAGATCCAGAAGGCGATCAAGTTCGGCGTGCGCAAGATCAACATCGACACCGACATCCGCCTGGCGATGACCGGCGCGGTGCGCAAGTTCATGGCCGAGAATCCCGAGAAATTCGATGCCCGCGACTGGCTCAAGCCGGCCCGCGAGGCCGCCAAGGCGATCTGCCGCCAGCGTTATATCGAATTCGGCTGCGAAGGCCAGGGCGCGAAGATCCGGGGCGACAACCTGCAGGTCGTCGCTGCCCGTTACGCCCGGGGTGAGCTGGCCCAGGTCGTACACTGAAATCGGGCGTCGCACCGGCGGCCCGCCCGTTGTTGCGATAATCCGCCTGAATAGTTCGGGGCCCGTTGACTGTTCAACGGGCTTTTTGTTTTTGGGCCCTGCATTTTTCCCAGACCATGACCCCTGCCCTGCACACCTCCGCCCTGACGTCCCTGACCCTGCTCGCGCGCGGCAAGGTGCGCGACAACTACGCCGTGGGCAACGACCGTATCCTGATGGTGGCCTCCGACCGCATCAGCGCCTTCGACGTCATCATGGGCGAGCCGATTCCCGGCAAGGGCGTGTTGCTGACCCAGATGGCCCTGTACTGGTTCGACATCCTGGGCCCCAAAGGGCTGAACCTCTGTCCGATCCACCTCACCGGCGAGGCGCCCGAGAGCGTGGTCAGCGCCGCCGAAGCGCCGCAGGTCATCGGCCGCTCGATGCTGGTCAAGCGGCTCAAGCCGATTCCGGTGGAAGCGGTGGTGCGCGGCTACCTGGCCGGCAGTGGCTGGAAGGAATACCAGGAAAGCCGCGCGGTCTGCGGCGTGAAGCTGCCCGAGGGCCTGCGCAACGCCAGCAAGCTGCCCGAGCCGATCTACACCCCGGCGGCCAAGGCGGCAGCCGGCGAGCATGACGAAAACATCACCTTCGAGCGCACGGTGGAGATGATCGGCCTGGACCTGGCCACGCGCATCCGCGACATCAGCATCGCCATCTACCAGGCCGCCAGCGCCATCGCCCTGAAAAAGGGCATCATCATCGCGGACACCAAATTCGAGTTCGGCCTGGACAAAGAGGGCACGCTGGTGCTGATGGACGAGGTGCTCACGCCCGATTCCTCGCGCTACTGGCCGCTGGAAAGTTATGCCGAAGGCAGCAACCCGCCGAGCTATGACAAGCAGTTCCTGCGCGACTGGCTGGAGCAGGCGCGGATCAACGGCAAGCCCTGGGACAAGACGCCACCCGCGCCCCACCTGCCGCGCGAGGTGATCGAGAAGACCGCCGCCAAGTACCAGGAAGCGCTGCAGCGGCTGACGGCCTGAGACCCGGACCTCGGCGTCTCAAACGGCGGTTGTCGCAAGGCGTTCACGGAAGTTCAGATTCTCATACTGCCGGCATAACGCATTGAGACCCTCAGCCAGGCGGCTTTGCCACCCTGCGCCTCGGCCCGCCGCATCTTTCCAGGAATCCTGGATAAGGTCCAGATCCATTTCCAGCAAGCAATCCAGCAGAGAGGCCGCCTGAGCCAGATCCTTGCGTGCCTTGGTACGCATGTTTTGCGGGCGCTCGCCGTAAACGAGCAGCTTGTGTACGGCAAAGCGCTCGGGTCGAGGCAGATTCACAACAACGGGACCATTGCGCCATAAAAGGGTGGTGGTCAAAGGGGCTTCCAGCGACAACTCCATGAATCTGAGCGGTTGAAGTGTCACGTTCAGTGATTCGACATAGACCGGAGCGTCCCCCGTTCGGCCGACGGAGGTCAGGAAGTCGATGTCGAAATCCGGTTCGTCTGCCTTCTTGTAGGTCGTCTGGCTCTGAATGGGAACGAAACCCATCTCCAGGGATTCAATCGCTTTTCGGGCGTCTATTTTGATGTTTGGCTGCAAGGCGATGGAAATGTTGCGCCCGGCATGCGCAAAGTCCAGGTCCAGTGTCATGGCGCTGTCTTGCCATGTCACACCCAACAGGTTCTGGTAGGCCATAAAGGCGTGCGTACCGACCAGAATGCCCCCGGCGCGGAAGAACCCGTGATCTGCCAACCGGCTGATCACACGTCCATGCTTGATGGGAACCTGTGAACAACCCAACTCGACTGCCGCACGCGTGGCCCGGAGCAGATTTTTTTCGGCTTGCGCATGGACGCCGTTCTTGTGCGCAGCAATGAGTGCCAAGGTCGCAGCGTCATCCGGACCCACATACGTTTGTATTGGCGCGCCATGGGGCGCCTTGGCCTGGTGGTACCAGTAGCCCCTGCCGTTGATCAGCTTGCGGGTAAATCCGCCAGGGACGTCAGAGACGCATCGATTGACCTCGCGTTGGCGTGCTGCGGTATCAAGCCCGGCGAACGCTGCCTGCGCCGCCGTTGACATGTCAACAAAGAGGGACATTTATACTTCCATTTTTTAATTGGAAGTATAAGGTGTGCCTCGACCATAGGCAACCGGGGGTTGTGGGGGTGGGTCAGTTGGATGCTTCGTCAATTCAGCATCATGCTGAGCTTGCGCCGGTAGCTGGACACCAGCGCCGCCTGCGGATCTTCCTGGATGGCGCTCTTGCCTGCCAGTTCGATGCCGCCGGCCGTCTTGCCCGGGATCTGGTCACCCGCCTTGGGTTTGGGCGGGGTCAGCAGCTCCAGGATCGCCACGAAGGTCTTGCGCGGGGCCGCTTCGTTCCACTGCTTGTCGCGCATGATGATCTCCAGCAACTCATCCATGGCCTCGGTCCAGCCGCCGTGCGCCATCAGCACGCGGCTCTTGGCAAACCGGGTCTCGAAATCTCGCTTGTTCTCGGCGATTTTCTGGTCGAACTGTTCCAGCGTCCAGGTGCCGCGGAGATCGGTCGCCGCGAACTCCATGGCGTTGAGCCACTGCGACAGCGCTTCGAAGCGCAGCGGAACCGGGATCTGCGCCAGGCCGGGCGCCAGCGCTGCCGCCGCTTCGCCGAGCTGGCCGGTGCTGATCAGCAGTTTCACATAGTCGTAGCGGATGTCGTCATTGCCGGGGTTGGTTGCCAGCGCGTCGGCCAGGCGCGCCTGCGCGGCATGGATGTCGCCGGACTCCAGGTGCTGTTGCGCTTCCTGGGCATCGGCCTGCGCGGCCAGCTCGTGCTCGCCGGGCAGGTGCTTGTCGAGGAATTCGCGCAGCTTGCCCTCGGGCAGTGCGCCCATGAAACCGTCCACCGGCTGGCCGCCCTGCATCAGGATGCAGGTGGGAATGCTCTTGATGCCAAAGGCACTGGCCAGCTGCTGCTCGTCGTCGGAGTTGATCTTGACCAGCTTGAAGCGGCCCTCGTAGGCGATCTCCAGCTTTTCCAGGATCGGGCCGAGCGACTTGCACGGGCCGCACCACGGCGCCCAGAAGTCCACCAGCACGGGCAGGGTCATGGAGGCGGCAATCACCTCGGTCTCGAAGTTTTGGAGGGTGACGTCAATCATGGGCAGTAAATCCGGGTGAAACCTTAAAATTCAACATTCTTTCGAAAAGCCCCCAATGACTCAAGCGCTCATCGGCGTGGTCATGGGTTCCAGCTCAGACTGGGACACCATGCAGCACGCAGTCCAGATTCTCCAACAATTCGATATCGCGCATGAAGCCCGGGTGGTGTCGGCGCACCGCATGCCGGACGACATGTTCGCCTACGCCGAGGGCGCCGTTGGGCGCGGCCTGCGGGCCATCATCGCCGGCGCGGGCGGCGCGGCCCACCTGCCGGGCATGATTGCCGCCAAGACGGTGGTGCCGGTGCTCGGCGTGCCGGTGGCCAGCCGCCACCTGCAGGGGGTGGACTCGCTGCACAGCATCGTGCAGATGCCCAGGGGGATTCCGGTGGCGACCTTTGCCATCGGCGCGGCAGGTGCCGCCAACGCCGCGCTGTTTGCCGTGGCCCTGCTGGCGCATGACAACCCCGCCCTGCGCGAAAAGCTCGAAGCTTTCCGCGCCGCGCAGACCGAAGCCGCCCGGGCCATGACGTTGCCACCGGTGGGGGCAGCATGAGCGCCGTCATCCTTCCCGGCACCACGGCCACGGGGCAGCAGAGCACGCTGGGCGTGATGGGCGGCGGCCAGCTTGGGCGCATGTTCGTGCAGGCGGCCCAGTCCATGGGTTATTTCACGGCGGTGCTCGATCCGGACCCGGCCAGCCCGGCCGGGCTGGTGAGCCACTTCCATATCCAGACCGATTACCTGGACGAGCAGGGCCTGGCCCAGCTGATGCAGCGCTGCGCGGCCATTACCACCGAGTTCGAGAACGTGCCCGCGCCCGCGCTGTTCACGCTGGGGGCGCACCGCCCGGTGGCACCAGGTGCGGACGCCGTGGCGATTGCGCAGGATCGCATCCAGGAAAAGGCCCACTTCGAGCGCTGCGGCGTGCCCGTGGCGCCTTACGCGGTGATCGAGACCGCTGCCGATCTGGCCGGCGTGGGGGCTGATCTTTTCCCGGGGATTCTGAAGACGGCGCGCCTCGGTTACGACGGCAAGGGTCAGATCCGCGTCGGCAGCCGTGCGGAGCTGGCCGCAGCCTGGGATTCGCTCAAGAACGTTGCCTGCGTGCTGGAAAAGATGCTGCCGCTGGCCGCCGAATGCTCGGTGATCGTCGCGCGCGGCTGGAATGGCGAGATGGTCCATTTCCCGCCGCAACTCAACCTGCACCGCGCCGGGATTCTCGCCGTGACCCAGGTTTTTGAAGGAAATATGCCGGTTCCCAGCGTCGAACGGTCGATTTCTGCTACCCGATCCATAGCAGAAGGCATGCAGTACGTGGGCGTGCTGTGCGTCGAGTTCTTCGTGCTCGCGGACGGCAGCCTGGTCGTCAACGAGATGGCGCCGCGCCCGCACAACAGCGGCCACTACACGCTGGACGCCTGCGACGTCTCGCAGTTCGAGCTGCAGGTGCGCACGCTCACCGGCCTGCCCCTGGTGCCACCGCGCCAGCACAGCCCGGCCATCATGCTCAACCTGCTGGGCGACCTGTGGTTCGACGCCGCCGGCAAGCCGGTCACCCCCGCCTGGAGCGAAGTGCTGGCGCTGCCGGGCACGCATCTGCACCTTTACGGCAAGTTGCAGGCGCGCCAGGGCCGCAAGATGGGCCACCTGAACATCACCGGCGCCAGCGTCGAGGAGGTCCGGGCGACCGCCCTGCGCGCAGCCGGGCTGCTGGGCATTGCGGCGTTCTAGGTGCGAATGAACCTGCAGGCCTGCCGGTTTTGCCTCTTCCCGCTGGAGGAAGCCTGGGATGGGGGCTGCGTGCCGTGCGGATGGGCCGGACGACTGCCATGATTCTTGACGGCCATTCCCCGGACGCCATAACGGCCGCCGTGC
>JAABRA010000370.1 GCA_011391155.1 Burkholderiales bacterium | reverse complement strand
CAGCGCGCGCAGGCGCTCGCGCTTGTAGGCTTCACGCTCGACGTCGAGCCGGGCCGTGCCGGCCACCGTCATCATCAGCGCCGGCCGCTCGGTCAGCGCCTTCGCCACCTTGTCCAGCCCCTGCGTGGCCTGCGGCGCCAGCACCGCGGTGCCGGGCGCGAAAGCCACCATGCTGAGTTCGTCCCCGCCGCCGCCAAAGGCGCTGGCCAGCAAGGAAAACGGCGCGGTGATGGCCTTGACGATCAGGTTGCCGATCACCTTGAGGATGACCGAACCGAGGCTGAACTGCGGGTCGTTGAGGGAGCCGGAAATCGGCAGGTTGATGTCGATCACCCCGTTGCGGTCGGCCAGCAGCGCCACCGCCAGCTTCACTGGCAGGCTGGCGGTCGAACCCTCGACCTTGTCGCCAAACGTGAGCTGGTTGAGCACGATGTTGTTGCTGGCCGTCAGCTGGCCATCGGGCAGCACCTTGTAGCCCACGTCCATGCTGAGCTTGCCGCGCTCGATGCCGTAGCCCGAATACTTGACCGAATAGGGCGACAGCGGCGCCAGTTCCAGGTCGCGCATCTTGCCGCGGATATCCAGCGCCAGCGGGTTCGCCAGCGGATTGAGCTTGCCCAGGATCTCCAGCGAAGCCGTGGCGCCGACGCGCCCGCGCAACTCGAGGTCGGCCAGCTGCGGCGAGCCTTGCGGCGACACACTGGAAAACGCACTGAGCTTGCCGGTCAGTTCGGTCATGTCGGCCGAATAATTGGGCTTGATGAATCGGTCGGAGAAGTAGACCCGGCCGCCCACCAGGCTGACCGGACCGAAGTTGATGACCGGCGCCTCAGCCGCATTTTTTGAACCATTTTGGCCTCTTCCCAGCGTCGATGGGTCTTTGTTAGCTACAGTTTCAGGAGTATTTCCCGCAGAGGCAGGCGTCGCGGCTGTCGCGACCGTCGCCGTGGCTGCGGCGGCCCCGCTGCCGGGCGGGGTCTTGATCAGGTCCTGCAGGTTGAGGCGCCCGCTCTCGCTGAGGATGATCCGGGCGTAAAAGTCGCTCAGTGCGGTCTCCTTGACATCCACCCGTGTGGCGGTGCCCGGCGCCACGGCGATATCGAGCCCGCGCAGGCTCAGCGCCTTCCAGGCCAGCAGTTCCTCGTCACCGGCCACGCCGGTGCGACGCGCAGCCGGAGCCGCAGCCGCGGTGGCCCCGCCCTTGTCGACCGGCTGCGCTCCCGCCGCCGCCGAGCCCGGCACGCTGTTGGCGCGGAAAGCGTCGATCGCCGAATCGCCGCTGACCCGCACACTGGGGCCGGCCGGACTGCTCGCAAATTGCACAGTGCCCTTGAAACTGGCATCCGCGCGTAGCAGTTCAATATTGAGGGCATCGCCGAAATACGGCTCGAAGGCCTGGACCGGCAGGTTCACCAGTTCCACCGCGCCCTGCGTGGCCACCGGGTTCAGGCCCAGCGTGCCGCGGTAACTGAGCTGCCCGGGCTCGGTCTGGCCGGCGCCAATGCGCGCCGCCACCTGCAGGCCCGCCGGTTTCTTGCCGTCGAGCGCGAAGTTCTGCAGTTGCACCCGCAATGCCGACACCTCGAAGGCGACCGGCCGCGGGGTGGCCGCATCGGCCCAGCCCACGCTACCGCCATTGATCAGGAAATCGTTGATCGCCACTTTCCAGGGGCTGCCGTCCTTCGTCGCCGGGCTGGTCGGGCGACCCGTTTCGCCCTTCGATGGGCCAGCGACGCTGGCCGCAGCCGGCGCGGCCGGTGCAACGGTCTTGCCATCGCCCTTGAGCCATTGCTCGACCATCCAGCGCCCCTGGGCATCGCGTTCGATCTTCAGTCTGGGGTTGGTCACGGCCAGCTTGCCCAGGGCGACCGACTGTCCGACCGGGTCGATCTGCCCGCCCACCAGTTCCACGTTCTGGATCGCCGCCAGCGTCTGCCTGCCCTGACTCAGCGCCAGTTTGTCCAGCGTCAGGCGGTCCAGCCTGAGTTTCAGGTCATAGGCCGCACCCTTTTCCTTCTGCAGGGCCGCCACGTTGGCCCCGAGCACCCAGTTCACCCCGAGCGCGGCGTTCAGCGTGCCACCCAAAGTGGGCTCCAGGAACTGCGCCACATAGGGCGCGCCCAGGGACAGCGGCAGCGCGCTGACAGTAGCCGTCATGCTGGCCGCCGTCGCCAGCGCCGAACCGCTGAATTGCAGCGCCGCCGCAGGCGCCGCCGTCACCGGGCCGCCCTTGGGGCCGGCGGCGCCCGGTGCAGCACCGGCTTCCAGCGCCGCGGACCCGGTGAACGGGACCGCCTGCACGCCCGGCGCATCCAGCGGAAAGGCGATGCCCGAGGCATCCAGCGTCAGGTCGCGCAGGCTCAGGCGCGCGGGCGCGCCCTTGCCCACGGCGGTGGTGTCGTCCGTCCAGTCCACCCGGCCGCCCCGCACCACAACTGCCGCCACCTCGACCGTCCAGGGGCCTGGTGCTGGACTTTTTGTATCTTTTTGGCCTGAACCCAGCGTGGAATGGTCGTTGTTTGCTACGGTTTCAGTCGATTTTTTGGCGCCTCCTGACGGCGCGGCCGTCACGTCCAGGTTCAGGCGACCGTCGCGGGCGCGAAGCACCGTCAGCGTGGGCGCGGTCAGTTCGACCGACGAGAGCTTGAGCGTCTGGGCCAGCGGGCGCAGGTCGGCCAGGTCCAGCTTGAGACGGTCAAACGCCAGCAGGTCCTGCTGCTGCGCGTCCGCCAGCTTCACGCGGCTGACCGCCACCACACCGCTCAGACGCACGGACGGTTTGGGGTTCTGCTCGAAAGCCAGCTTCAGGTCCGCATCCACCGTCGCAGCCAGCAGGCGCACCGGCACACTGGCCGGGATGTAGCCGAGGTAGGGCGTCAGATCCAGCGACTGCAGCTTGAAGACGGCGTCGGTCTTGCGGGTCTGGGCAAAGGGCGTGGTCTGGGCGCTGGAGTCAAACGCGCTGCCGTTGAGCTTGAAGGCCAGCAGGGGATCGGTGTGGATGTCGCGCTGGGAGTCCAGATTGCTCAGAAAAGGCACTGCCAGGCGCACATCGCGCAGGGTGTGCGTCTTGCCGACCGTGGTGTCGATGAAATCGAACGATCCGCCGCCAAGCGCCAGGTTGTAGAGCGCAAACTTCGCCGGCTCGCCGGGCGGTGCGTCTGCCGGCGGCGCCAGCTTCGTGAGGATGTCGTCGATGTCGTAGCGACCGCCCCCGAGATGGGTCAGGCGCGCCACGGGCTCATCCACGGCGATGGCGTCCATCACCGGTGCCCGGCGCACCAGGGACTGCAAGGCGCTGTCTATATAGATGCGCTTGATGCGCAACTGGTCGGCTTTCCCGTCGGCGGTGGCCACGGCCAGGTCGGACACCGTCAATTCCAGCGACCAGGGCTTGAAGTCCACCGCGCCAATCGTCACGGCGCGCCCCAGCTTTTCGCTGGCCAACTTCTGCGCCTGGTGCTTGAGCAAGGGCGGCACGGCCAGCCAGCTGACGGCCCAGAGTGCCGCCACGCCGCCGAGGGTCCACCCGGCGCGGCGCACCCACTGGTTGTCTTGAAGAGTTTGCAGGTCCATGAGCAGAGTCTTC
Organism: Burkholderiales bacterium; assembly: GCA_011391155.1. Taxonomy (GTDB): domain Bacteria; phylum Pseudomonadota; class Gammaproteobacteria; order Burkholderiales; family Burkholderiaceae_C; genus JAABQG01. Next base: position 54,534 of record JAABRA010000370.1, on the reverse strand, counting down.
CGCAGGAGTGCCAAAACCGCAATGCTGCCACGACTGCAGCGGCTGAAAACGGAGAAAGCGGCTGGCCAGAAAGATGAAAGCCCGGTCGGCTGGCACGGAGCCGGTCGACCGGGCTTGACGGCGGACAAACGTCCATGCCGTCGGCTTTGGCAACGGGAAGACGGATGTTCCACGTTGCACAGGAGGCAAGAGATTGCCTCCATGGGGTGGCCGGGGCTGCTTTGCCGTCTGCGGGTGGGCAGCGGCTGGCTCCTGTCGGCGCGATGCTCGATGTCACTCAAGCGCTTTCAGTGTAAGCCCCTGGGTTGCGCGCGCCCAATGCAGCTTTCCAATCAAGCCCCAACACGTGATTGGTATTGAGGTCTTGCCAGGCCTTTGGGGTTGTGGCAACGGCTTGTTTTCCGGCTGTTTTGAGCCCCAATCAGGCTTTCTATAAACATAAAATAATCTAACAACTCTATTTTTAAGGCTTGACTCGTTATTTATAGCCGCCCTAGAATCCGCCTGTCCCCCAAAACCTAGGGACAACCCGAACCCGCTGCCGTTCCCAACGGCCTGGTCGATTCCGCGATAACCAGTCAACACGACACTTCGCTGAATACACCGCGTACCAATCCAAACGAAGAGTCTGATGTGCAAGGCGGCCCGCCGCATGAACCTCCAGACCCCCCCGCTACGATGAGGAAATGCTATGACAGCGTCAGAAAGAATCGCCGGAGGCCTGCGCACTTTTGCCAGTGATGTTGCCGACGGATTTTTCGAGATCATTCACAACAGTTTTGCCCTGGTCGGGCTGGCCGTGGTGTTTGCCGTGATCACCCTGGCCGCAAGGCCCGATTTGCGCCAGGCTGGTGAACAGCAGCTCGTGAGCTGGCTGACGGCTCGCCAGGCCGCCCTGCTGGGCATGGAACCCGAGCTCGACGCGATCGACCGCGCCACCGCGAGCAACCCCAAGGACCTGCCCAGGGAGCAGGCGGCCGTGGCCTTCTGGCTGAGCAAAAAGTACCGCGTGGCGCCCGAGCCGCTCAGCGCGCTGGTGGCCGAGGCCTATGAAGTGGGTCAACGCACCCGGCTTGATCCGACCCTGATCCTGGCCATCATGGCCGTGGAGTCGAGCTTCAACCCCTTTGCCCAGAGCCCAGTGGGCGCCCAGGGCCTAATGCAGGTCATGACCCACATCCATTCGGACAAATACGAGAACTTTGGCGGAAAGCTGGCCGCGTTTGACCCGGTGACCAACCTGCGGGTCGGTGTCAAGGTGTTGCAGGAATGCATTGCCCGCGCCGGCTCGGTGGAAGGCGGCCTCAAGCTCTACGTGGGCGCGGGCAACCTGGAGACCGATGGCGGCTACGCGGGCAAGGTGATGGGCGAGCACGCCCGCCTGGTCCAGGTGGCCCGGGGACGCGCCCTGCCCGTCGCGCCGCGCGCGCAGCAGATGACCCGCGAGCAAGCCAAGCCGATTCCCGTGGAGGCGCCCGCCATAGAACCCCCTCGCGACGAAAAAGTGGCCCTGTTCGCTGGCTGACACCCCGCAACCTGGGCGGGAAAACCGCTCTCGGCTACACTCAAGCCCGTGCGCAACTGGCGATAGGCCCGGCCCCCCTGCGGAAATGCCGTGCTGACGTGGACTCCCGAAAAGCTCCTTTTCGGACAACCACTGGGAAGCGCACCGCCCTTGTTGGTGCCCTCCTGGCCGGCAAAGGGCGTTCAGCCGTTCGCCTGGGCAGCCCTTGTCACCGCACAAGGAACACCGTCTTGAAGGACTGCCATGTACGACCGCAACATTCTCATTGAACAGACCGATCCCGAAATCTTTGCTGCCATCCAGGCTGAAAACGCCCGGCAGGAACAGCACATCGAGCTGATCGCGAGCGAAAACTACGCTTCGCCCGCCGTCATGGCGGCACAGGGCACGCAGCTCACCAACAAGTACGCAGAGGGCTACCCCGGTCGCCGCTATTACGGCGGCTGCGAGTACGTCGATATTGCCGAGCAACTGGCCATCGACCGCGTCAAGCAGATCTTCGGGGCGGACGCCGCCAACGTGCAGCCCCATTGCGGCGCGTCGGCCAACGAAGCCGTGTTTCTCGCCTTCCTCAAGCCCGGCGACACCATCATGGGCATGAGCCTGGCCGAAGGCGGCCACCTGACCCACGGCATGGCGCTGAACATGAGCGGCAAGTGGTTCAACGTTGTCTCTTACGGCCTGGACGCCTCGGAGGCCATCGACTACGAGGCCATGGAGCGCAAGGCGCACGAAACGAAGCCGAAGCTGATCATCGCCGGCGCCTCGGCCTACAGCCTGCGCATCGACTTTGAGCGTTTTGCAAAAGTGGCCAAAGACGTGGGCGCCATCTTCATGGTCGACATGGCCCATTACGCCGGCCTGATCGCCGCTGGCATCTACCCCAACCCGGTGCCGCACGCCGACGTGGTGACCAGCACCACGCACAAGAGCCTGCGCGGCCCGCGCGGCGGGATCATCCTGATGAAGGCGCAGCATGAGAAAGCCATCAACAGCGCCATTTTTCCGGGCCTGCAGGGCGGCCCGCTGATGCATGTGATCGCGGCCAAGGCGGTGGCCTTCAAGGAGGCCCTGCAACCCGAATTCAAGGCCTATCAACAGCAAGTGTTGACCAATGCCCGCATCGTCGCCGAAACGCTGGTTTCACGCGGCCTGCGCATTGTCAGCGGCCGCACCGAAAGCCACGTCATGCTGGTCGATCTGCGTGCCAAGGGCATCACCGGCAAGGAAGCCGAAAGCGTGCTGGGCAGTGCCCACATGACGATCAACAAGAACGCCATCCCGAACGACCCGGAAAAGCCCATGGTGACCAGCGGCGTGCGCATCGGCACCCCGGCCATGACCACGCGCGGCTTCCGGGACGAAGAAGCCCGCCTGACCGCCCACCTGATCGCCGACGTGCTCGACAACCCGCGTGACGCGGGCAACATCGAAGCCGTGCGCGCCAGGGTCAACGCACTGACGGCGCGCTTCCCGGTCTACAAATAGTTATGAAGTGTCCCTTCTGCGGCCATGCCGAGACCCAGGTCGTCGAGACCCGGATCGCCGAAGACGGGGATTTCATCCGCCGCCGCCGCCAGTGCGGCGCCTGTGAAAAGCGCTTCACCACCTACGAACGCCCGGATGTCAACTTCCCGGCGATCGTCAAGAAAGACGGCCGGCGCATTGACTATGAGCGCACCAAGCTGCTCGCCTCCTTCAACCTGGCGCTGCGCAAGCGCCCGGTGAGCAGCGAGCAGATCGACAGCGCCATCGAGCGCATCGAGGAAAAGCTGCTGAACCTGGGCGTTCGCGAGGTGCAGTCCAGCCGCATTGGTGAACTGGTCATGCGCGAACTCAAGAAACTCGACAAGGTTGCGTACATCCGGTTTGCCAGCGTGTATCGCAGTTTTGAGGATATTGACGAATTCAAGACGCTGGTGGATGAGGTGCGGAAATAGGCACCAACCTTCGTTTTGAACTGCGCGCAGACGCACCAGATCAGCCGCTCGTCGGAGATTTCTTTCCGCCGGTCGCCCGCGGGTGGCGCCAGCAACGGGGGCTTGCCATAGTATTCCCATGGCTCAATCCCATTTTTCAAATCCAAATTCATCGCCACCCAATCGACAACGCGGCATGACGCTGGTCGAGGTGCTGGTGTCCCTGGTCATCTTCGCGCTGGGGATGCTGGGCGCCGGCGGCCTGATCATGTCCAGCCTGCGCTCGGGGCAGCTCTCGTCAACCGCGTCGGTGGCCGTTGGCCTGGCACGGGATTACGGTGAGGTCATGCAGTTGATCCCCCCGTCGGTGGTCTCGACCGGCACCGGTGGCACCAACGTGTTCACCATTGACACCGAGACCACCATGACCGAGCCCAGTGAGAAATGCAAGGCCAACGCCTGCACCGCCGCCCAGATGATTGCAGTGAGCAACTGGGAATGGGTGCAACGCGTCAAGACCACCCTTCCAGTGGGGCGAGCCGTGGTGTGCCGCGACTCAACGCCCAAAGACACTGACGGCCTTTACCAGTGGGACTGTGACAACACGGGTGGCATGATGGTCGTCAAATTCGGCTGGAATGCCAGGACGGGTCCGGCCGGCACCGGTGATGACATCCTGGCCGCCACGGACGCCAACAATGTCTTGCGACCCAAGATGGTAGTTACCCTTTTTGGCAACCAGACGGACTTTGTCACCCCATGAAAACGATCCAGTCGCATCGCCAGCGCGGCTTGACCCTGGTCGAGCTGATGGTCGCCATGGTGCTGATGCTCCTGGTGTCACTGGCAACCGTGGGCCTTTTCAACATCTCCGCCACCAGCTTCAAAACCGTCGATGCGGGCCAGGAGATGCAGGACAACGCCCGTTTCGCCATGGAAATCATCGGCCAGGCCGCGCGATCCGCGGGCTACCAGGACCGCACCGGGCCTGTGACGGATGACGACCTGACGGACAACGTATTTGGCCCCACGACAATCGATGCGGCCAGTTGGCGCATTCAGGGGGCCAACAATGCGCAGATTTCCGGCCTCACTTCGCTCAGTTTTGGGTCCAACAACGGCGTCAACAAGAGCGATGCGCTGGTCATGCGGTTTTTTGGCTCGAACCTGCCGGACCCCGGCAATCCAGCGGTAGCGAAGGTGGCCGGCGGATTTCCCGTGCCGGACGGCAGCATGATCGACTGTTCCGGACGTCCTGTCCCGTACCCGATCGGCAGTCTGGACGTGGGCGTCAGCGCGTTCTACGTCAAGCTGCTTGCCGGCGAGCCCGAGCTGTATTGCAAATCCTGGAACTCCAACGACGCCTCGCCGAGCTTCAGTGACACCCAGGTCATTCGGGGTGTCGAATCCTTCCAGGTCATGTATGGGCTGGACACCAACAGTGACGACGTCCCGGATCGCTGGATCAGCGCCGATGCGGCATGGGATGTCGTCGCCGCCCTGACCAACTGGAACGACGTGGTCGCCATCCGCGTCGGCATGGTGCTGCGCGGACCGCCGGGTTCCGCGCAGGGGCAAAGCGCCACGGCCAGCGAGAATGATTTTTATCCGCTGGGCCAGGCCTTCACCTGCGGCAGCAGTTGTGGCAGCGTCGAAGACGGGTTGAAGCTCAGCCCCACCAATGACGGTCGCCTGCGCCGCGCCTTTGCCACTACCTTCATGATCCGCAACGCCGTGCAATGAAAAGGCGAACCATGCATTTCACTCTCCTGAACGCAGCCCCACGGTTCCGCCGCAGCCCGCACGGGCAGCGCGGCATGGCGCTGGTTTTCGTGCTGATCATGATCAGCATCGTCTTCGTCATCGCAGCCGTATCCTCGCGTATCGTCACCCTGGGCGAGCGCGCCGCACGCAATGACCGCGACCGCCAGACCGCCTTCCAGGCCGCTGAAGCGGCGATGTCGGATGCCGAGATCGACATCATGGGCCCGAATACCAGCGGCACCCAGCGCGTGGCCATGTTCGGCACCCTGCCCGCCGGCGAAGGCTGCAGCAACGCCGACGACACCCGCGGCTACTGTGGCCGCCTGGCCCCTCTTGCCGCTGACAAGACCCTGCTCGACATCTACAAGCCAATTTTTGCGGTGGAGGATGAAGACGACCGCCAGTGGGCCCGCTTCGGCGAATTCACCGACCGCGAAAGTGCATTTCCGGTTGCCACCACGGGCGCGCTTCCGGTCAAGCTGCCGCGCTATGTCATCGAAAAGTCGCTTGTGAGCTTCCGTAACCGGGCCGAAACCGTGGGCAAGCCTTTTGATGCCTTCGTCGTCACCGCCATCGGCTATGGCCTGCAACCCGGCACCCAGGTGGTGCTGCAGGCCATGATCTCCAAACCCGTCCCCACCAACTGAGCAGGCCCCGCCATGACTCTATTTTTCAAGCAGTTGCGCAAGCTGGGCCTGCCCGTTGCCGCCAGTGCCCTGGCCCTGCTGATTGCGGGCAGCAGCGCGCAGACCCCGCCCGCCAACCCCACCGTTGACTTGAGCATCGGGCCGGTGGCCATCGCTTCGCAGGCCGTCAACATTGCCCTGGCCCTGTCGGTGGAATTTCCGACCGTGGGCGCTGCCTACCGTACAGCCGACTACAACCACGACACCGTCTATCTGGGATATTTTGATCAACAAGGCTGTTATGACTACTTTGACGCCACGGTAGGCGCACCGCTGGGCGGCGAGTATTTCTACCGGACCGGCTCGGTGGACGGCGACCGCTATTGTGAAACCAGTTCTTCCGGCGGTGGGCGCTACAGTGGCAATGCGCTGAACTACATCACGACGTCGTCGATCGACTTGCTGCGCTATGCGCTGACCGGTGGCAATCGTGTTGCCGACACTGCCGACACCACCATTCTGGAGCGCGCCTACCTGCGCAGTTCCTGGAACCTTCATTCCTCCAACTTCCCCGCCAAACGGATCGCGGCCGCCCTGGTGGGCAAGGTGACACCGCTGATGTACACCGGCACCGGGCAGCATCTGGGCGACGTGAACGCAGGCGGTTGCTGGAACCGCGTCTATTTCGGCACCTCGGCAAGCTCCACCGGCTGCAACGGCGCAGCCGGCACCACCTCGGGCGACCTGAACCGCCGGATCCCCAATCCGACAACGCTACAGACCGGCAAGGTCCTTTATGGCAGCGCCATTCCGGCGACGGCAATCAGCCCGACGCTGGGCACCGTGACCTACGAGATTTCGAACCCGCGGCGCACGCTGACAACAGCGCCTTCCACCGGCATCACCACGGACACCTTTACCTACTACGCCAACATCCCGGGAACCACGATCACGACGCCACCGGCCGGTAGCGGCCTGTCCAGCGGCACGGTCAGCCTGTCCTACACGGCGGTGACGGCAACGCCGACAACGGCAACCACGCCAGTGGCCACCTCGACCTACCCGACCCAGGGCGCTGAACCCAACCGCACCGTGCTGGGCTACGCCACGGCGACGCTTGCCATCGGCATTGTCGACACCAACTCGATACCCGACACCGCGACCACCACCAGCGACACCCTGACCCGGAACAACGACAGCACGTCGCGGGGCTACAAGGTGTGCCGGTATGGCAGTGCGCCCAACCCTACCCGCATTGGTGGCCGGACACAGAATGGCAGCATCACCAGCACCAGTGTGGATCAGAATTGGTGCAACGCGAACTTTCCAGGTTCCACCCAGACCACGCTCGGCTCTGCCCTGGGCTGGACCAGCAGCAGCGGGGCCGCAAGCAAAACCTTCAATCGGAAGATCAGCAAGACGCCGTACTACCAGAAGTACACCATCACCAAATACATGGCGAACTGGGAAGCGCGCACCGGCTGGAACGAGTGGGACCAGTGGCAGTACTACACCTACTACACTGCCACAGTCAGCGTCCCGATGTATGCCCGCACCCGGGTCTGCGACGACGCCGAGAAGACCATCCGCCCGGACTTGTGCCAGTTGTATCCAGACGGCAACTACAAGCCCATCGGCGAAATCCAGCGCTATGCATCCGGGGTGCGGGTGGCGGCTTTCGGTTATCTGAAGGATGACACCCGCGAAGCCTATGGTGGCGTGTTGCGCGCGTCCATGAACTACCCGGGCCCCACTTTCATCAATCAGGAAGGCATCCGGGAAGCCAACCCCAAGCCGGAGTGGGATGTCAACTCCGGCGTCTTGAATTCCAATCCAATGGGTGCCTCCACCACCTTTGCACTGAGCGGTGTGATCAGCTACCTCAACAAGTTCGGCACGGCCGACCCCGCCAACCTGGGTTATTACAAGACCTATGACCCGGTGGGCGAGCTGTATTACGAGGCGCTGCGCTATTTCCAGGGCCTGCAACCCTCGGCGCAAGCGATTTCCCCATACACGGCGGATGCCACCAAGGCCGATGGCTTCCCGGTCTATACCAGCTGGACCGATCCAGTACAAAACGCCTGCGAACGCCGCAACTACATTCTGGCCATCGGCGACGTCAACACGCACTCCGACAAGCAACTTCCCGGTCATCGGTCACCCGGCGGCGTCAACGACACGGGCTACGGTGATCTTGCGCGCGCGGTGGAGTCGGTTCCGGGATCAAGCCCGACGACGTCATTCAACGCGGTGAATTGGACTGATCTGCTGTCCGGCTTTGAAACCGGATCATCCAAAGCTTACGTCGACCAGCTGGGGCGGAGCCAGAACACGACGGGCAACCCGAACCCCAACAGCAACAACGGCAGCTTGGCCACGAGTTGCACCGGTGCGACCTGTTCCGGGTTTTACTGGGCCGGCGCGGCCTACTGGGCCAACACCCAGTCCATCCGCAAGGACGTGAAGGCTGGCCAGAGCATGAAGGACATTCGCGTCAAGACCTTTGCGATTGACGTGGATGAATACGGCAACGGCAGCATCGAAGACGATAACGCACGTGGCATCCGGCCACGCCGCAGCAGTTTTTACCTGGCGGGTAAATACGGCTGGTTCAACGACGCGAACCTGGACGGCAACCCCTTCAAGACCTCCGGCGACGCATTGAGCAACCAGGAGTGGGAAGACAGCAGCGCCCTCAATACGCCTGACGGTTACGTGATTGCCAGCCAGGCGGAAAAGATGATTGCCGGCATCCGCAAGTTCTTCAAGGCCGCATCCAGCGAAAGGGGCGCTGTATCGGTATCGGCCATCAGCTCAGCGCGGTACACCTCGGATGCGCCCAATGGAGACTTCTTCGCACCGCAGTTCAGCGCGGGGGACTGGTCGGGCACAGTGCAGCGCTCCAAACTGGTGCTGAACACCACCACGGGAACGGTGGAATCCACCAACGAAGTTATCTGGGATGCCGGCGTCATCTTGACGACGGCATCGAATGCCGGAAACGGGACCCTCGAAGATCCGTTGGTCAAACCGGTGGATCGCAACATCATCACCATGGCCACCGTGGGCGGTGCCACCACCGGCGTGCTGTTCAACGTGGCCAACAAGGGCCAGTTTGACAGCGCGGTCCTGACGGCGCTGGGCACCAACCCCTCGACCAGCACCACCGACAGCCTGACCGATGCGCGCATCAACTGGCTCCGGGGCATCCGCAGCGACGAAGAGGCGAGCAGCGGCGGCGAATTGCGCCGACGCGGCAGCATCATGGGTGACGTCATCAACTCCGGGCCGGTGTTCAAGCAGGCGGCCGACCCGAACCTTTCGGGCCCGGGCTACCTGGCTTTCGCCCAGACCGTCAAGAACCGCGCCGCCACGATCTTTGTCGGCGCCAACGACGGCATGATGCACGCCTTTCGGGCCGACGACGGCAAGGAGTTGTTCGCCTACATTCCCCGTGCCGTGGCCACCAACTTGAACAAATTGACCCACCCCACCTATCGTCACCTGCCCTTCGTGGACGGTGTTCCCCAGGTCGGCGAGGCACAGGTCGGCTCGAACTGGAAAACCCTGCTGGTAGCGGGCATGGGCGGCGGCGCGCAGGGCATCTACGCGCTGGACGTTACCAACCCCGCGACCTTTGGCGTTGGCAATGTCATGTTTGAGTTCACCGACGCGAATGACCCCGACATGGGCAACGTGCTCACCCAGCCCGCACTGGTCAAACTCAAGGTGCCTGGCGCCACATCCTCAGACCCGGCAACCTACAAATGGTTCGTCGCGGTGGGTAGCGGCTACAACAACTACAAGGCGGATGGCTCTGCCAGCAGCACCGGTGGCCAGGCCCTGTTCTTCCTGAGCGTGGACAAGGCGGCAAGCGCGGCCTGGGCCGAGGGAACCAACTACTTCAAGGTGGTCTTTCCGGTGGCAAGCACCACCACAGTCAACGGGCTGTTGAACCCGGGCTTCATCACGGGCCCGAATGGCGAAGCCAGGCTGCTGTATGCGGGCGACCTGCAGGGCAATGTGTGGAAGATCGACCTGAGCGACGGCATCAGCAGTTCGAACCTGAACACCTCCGTGTTTCAGGCCAGTGGTGTGCGCAAGCCGATCTTCGTCGCCGAGTACCCCACCGGTACCCGACAACCGATCACGACGTCACCGCAGGTTGTTGAAGCGAATGCTTTGGGATACATGGTGATTTTTGGCACGGGCAAGTTCGTGGAACCCTCCGATACGTCCACCGCTGGGGTACAGTCGATTTATGGCATCTGGGACTCGATCGAGACCAGCGCCACGGACTTCACGGTTCCCCGCAACAAGCTTTACGCGCGCGCGGCAACGCTTTCAAATGGCTCGGTCGCCCTGGGCACCGGTACTTTTGCGTTTGGCAAGGGAACTGGCCAGTATCGGGGCTGGCTGATCAACCTGCCCGAAACGCGGGAACGGATCGCCGTCGAATCCGCGCTGGGTATTGGGGCCGTCATCTTTGCCGCGGCCATTCCTGAAGGCACGTGCTCGGGCGACGGCACGGGGCGTAAATATTGCCTGAACCCGGTCTATGGCACCAGCGTCTGCGGGGTTTTCACGTCTTCACCGGGCATTCCCAGCGGACCGAAAATCTTCCAGATCGAACTCGATGACAGCTCTTACACCGCCCGCACCCCGACCGGACGGCGAACCGTGACCATCGAGCAGCAGGTCGTCAGTTCCAGCACCAAGATCACCGATGCGGGCAACGCCCTGGTGGATGGCAAGAAACTACAATCCATATCCATCCCGGCTGGACGCATGAGTTGGCGTGAACTGCGCAACTGATCAGGCCCGCTGAGCCTTGAGTACGCCATGGAGATTGCAAAATTGCACAGAGCCACTGAAAACCGGGGTTTCACGCTGATCGAGTTGATGATCACGGTGGCCATTGTCGGCATCCTGGGCGCCGTCGCCTACCCGGCCTACACCAGCCAGATTGCCAAGGGCCGGCGTGCCGAGTGCCGAGGCGGCCTGATGCAGGCCATGCAGCAGCAGGAACGCTACTACACGCAGTACAACGCGTACGCGGCGTTTACGGCATCCTCATCGGCCGTCATCCGGAAATTTTCCGGTGACAACGCGGCGAACAGTGCCTGCATCAACTTTTCCGCCGTAGCCTGCGGCGCCGGACTTGCCGAATGCGTGAAGATGGAGGGCCAGATGCGGGTGGCCAATGACCCTGCGGGGATCACCCATCTTTCACTGACCAGCGGCGGCGCCAAAGACTGCCAGCTCAGTGGCGGGAAAACCGACAAGTCGGCATGCTGGCCCTGAAATGAACAACCCCCTGCGCCACCGCGGTTTCACGCTGATCGAATTGATGGTCGTGGTGGCGATGGTCGCCATCATGATGACGCTGGCCGTGCCGGGTTTGCGGACCCTGCTCGTCAATCAGCGCCTGAACGCGGTCACGAGCGACTTTCAGAGCTCCGCCATGCAAGCGCGCAGCACGGCCCTGAAGTTCAACCAGCGGGTGATCGTGCAGCCCTCGGCCGGCTCCGGCGGGGCATGGGCAGACGGCTACCGCATCTTTATCGACACCAACCAGAACAGCAGCTTTGACAGCGGAACGGACACCTTGGTGCTTACCCCGGAGAAGCCGCCGGCAGGTGTCACGATCGCCAAGCAGTCTGGGGTTAACAATTATTTCGGTTACGAAGGCAGCGGTTTTCTGGCTTCCATCGGCGGCTCAGCCAACGCAACCTGGAAAATCACCGCCTCGGGCACCGACCGCATCCGTTGCCTGATCATCGAACGCTCAGGTCGCGCCCGGGTGCATGACCCCCGCCCGGCGACCACTTGCCCAACGTCGTGACCGGCGCCCCCGTCCTCGCGGCGCCCCTGCGCGATGCGCTGGCGCTGGCGGCGCTGGGCCTGCGCCTCACCTCCCCCAACCCCCGTGTAGGCTGCGTGCTGACCGCGCCCGATGGCACCGTCGTCGGCACCGGCCACACCCAGCAGGCTGGCGGCCCCCATGCGGAAATCATGGCCCTGCGCGATGCCCGGGCGCGGGGCGTGTCGACCCAGGGCGCGACGGCCTGGGTCACGCTGGAACCCTGTTCCCATCACGGCCGCACCGGGCCCTGTTGTGAGGCCTTGATCGAGGCCGGCATCAGCCGGGTCGTCGCCTCGATCGCCGATCCCAATCCCCAGGTCGCCGGTCAGGGTTTCGCGCGCCTGCGGGCGGCGGGCATTGACGTGGAAGTCGGCCCTGGCGCCGACGAATCCCGTGAACTCAATATCGGCTTCTTCAGCCGCATGTTGCGCCAGACGCCCTGGGTGCGCATCAAGATCGCCGCGTCGCTCGACGGCAAGACTGCGCTGGACAATGGCGGGAGCCAATGGATCACGTCGGAGCCCGCGCGTGCCGATGGACACGCCTGGCGCGCCCGCGCCTGCGCGGTGCTCACGGGCATCGGCACGGTGCTGGACGACAACCCGCGCCTGGACGTGCGACTTGTGGACACACCGCGCCAGCCGAATCTGGTGGTGGTCGACAGCCGGATGGAGACACCACTGGACGCGCAGCTTTTCACGCCGGGGCGCGCGGTCTTCATTTACGCGGCGGTCGACAACGAGGCCCGGAAAGCAGCCCTGGAGGCAAGCGGGGCCACGGTGATCCACCTGCCTGGCCGGACGCCCGGGACGGAACACAAGGTCGACCTGGCCGCCCTGCTGCATGATCTGGCCCGCCGCGACATCAACGAGGTGCACGTCGAGGCCGGCCACAAGCTCAACGGCTCACTGATCCGGGAGGGCCTGGTGGACGAATTTGTGGTCTATCTGGCACCCAAGCTCATCGGGCAAGGACATGACATGGCCCATTTCGGACCGCTGACGGCGCTGGCCGACGCCGTGCCGCTGACGTTTACTTCTGCCGAAATGATCGGGCCGGACCTGCGCATCATCGCCCGCCGCCCCGGACGCGACCTCTTTTAGGCCGGTTTTACGCACGCGGCCGGGAGATCGCCGCCATTCCTGCGAAAATAGCCCGATGTTTACCGGAATCATCACCGGCGTGGGGCGCATCGCCGCCGTCCACGACCTGGGAAGCTCTTTGGACCATGGCAAGCGACTCACCCTTGAGGCGCCCGCCGGGTATCTCGACGACGTGGGCCTGGGCGACAGCATTGCGCTCAATGGCGCCTGCATGACAGTCACCACGCTGGCCCCCGCCAGCCGTCAGTTCACCATCGACATCTCCGCCGAGTCGCTGCTGAAAACCGCCGGCCTCGACCGGCCCGGCGCGGTCAACCTGGAGAAGGCCCTGCGCGCGAACGACCGGCTTGGCGGGCACATCGTCTCGGGCCATGTCGATGGCATCGGCCGGGTCACCCGTTTTGCCGAGGTTGGCGAAAGCTGGGAACTGCGCCTGCTCGCGCCTGGCGAACTGGGCAAATACCTCGCCTACAAAGGCTCGATTACCGTCAACGGCGTCAGCCTCACCGTGAACCGCATCAAGGACACGTCCCAGGGGTGTGAAGTCAGCATCAACCTGATCCCCCACACCGTGGAAAACACCGCCCTCGGCGCGCTGCATGAGAACGATCCCGTCAACCTGGAGATCGACCTGATCGCCCGTTACGTAGAACGCATGCTCAGCGCCGCTTCGACCCCGTCGTCCGCCTCGACCCCATTGCCCAAGGAACCCGCATGACCGCCCCGACCCCTGTTCCCATCTCCCCAGTGGAGGACATCATTGCCGACATGCGCGCCGGCCGCATGGTGATCCTGGTCGACGAAGAAGACCGCGAGAACGAAGGCGACCTGGTGCTCGCGGCCGACCACGTCACCCCAGAGGCCATCAACTTCATGGCGCGCTTCGGCCGCGGCCTGATCTGCCTCACGCTCACCCGCGAACGCTGTGAATACCTGCGCCTGCCGCCCATGGCCGCGCGCAACGGCACGTTCTACAGCACCGCATTCACCGTGTCGATCGAGGCGGCCGAGGGCGTGACCACCGGCATTTCCGCGGCGGACCGGGCACGCACCGTGCAGGTGGCCGTTGCCAGCCATGCCCAGCCCACCGATCTGGTGCAACCTGGCCATGTCTTTCCGTTGCAGGCCGTGGATGGCGGTGTGCTGATCCGCGCCGGTCACACCGAGGCCGGCTGCGACCTGGCCGCGATGGCCGGTTGCTCGCCCTCCGCCGTGATCTGCGAGATCATGAACGACGATGGCACCATGGCCCGCTTGCCCGACCTTCAGGTTTTCGCCGCGGAGCATGGCCTGAAGATCGGCACCATCGCTGACCTGATTCACCACCGCAGCCGCAATGAATCGCTGGTCGAAAAGATCGGTGCCCGCCCCCTGCACACCGCGTATGGCGAATTCACCGCGCATGCTTTCCGCGACAAGACCAGCCAGTCGGTGCACTTGGCGCTGGTCAAGGGCAGCTGGGATGCCGGCGACACCGTGCCGGTGCGGGTGCACGAACCGCTGTCGGTGCTCGACGCGCTGGAAGTCAACCGTTCGATGCATTCCTGGGGTCTGGACTCCAGCCTGCATTACCTCGACAGCCAGGGCAAGGGGGTGGCCGTGCTGCTCAATTGCGGGGAAAGCGCGAAGCAACTGCTGGAGCAGTTCGAGGGCACGGCCCGCGCCGCCCAGGCGCCCGAGCGCGGGCGCATGGACCTGCGCACCTACGGCATCGGCGCACAGATCCTGCGCGAGTGCGGCGTGCACAGGATGCGCCTCATGGGCAACCCGCGCCGCATGCCCAGCATGACCGGTTACGGCCTGGAAATCACCGGTTACATCCCCAAGGAATAAGACATGTTTGGCGCAGAAAAAGGAACAGCCGACCGGCTGGATGGCAAGAAGCTGTACATCGGCATCGTGCAGGCCCGCTTCAATGAAAGCATCACCGACGCCCTGGCTTCAGCCTGCCTGGCCGAACTGGAGGCGCTCGGTGTGAACCCGAAACACATCGACCAGGTGCGGGTTCCCGGCGCGCTGGAGGTGCCGGTGGCCTTGCAGGCCCTGGCCGAAAAGGACAAATACGACGCACTGATTGCGCTGGGCTGCATCATCCGCGGTGAAACTTACCATTTCGAGCTGGTCGCCAACGAATCCGGGGCGGGCGTCAGCCGTGTCGCGCTGGACTACCAGCTGCCCGTGGCCAATGCCATCATCACCACTGAAAATCTCGAACAAGCCGTCGCCCGCCAGACCGACAAGGGCCGTGATGCGGCCCGCGTGGCCGTGGAAATGGCCAACCTGCTGGACGAGCTTTCATGAGCGACACACCCGCCCGATCCACCCCGCCGGCACCGTCGGGCAAACGCCCGCCGCGCCAGTCCCGCTCTGGCACCACCGGCACGGGCGCGCGCAAGGCGGCGTCCAAATCCGCACGCAGCCGCTCGCGGGAGTTTGCGCTGCAGGGCTTGTACCAGCACCTGGTCGGCGGCAACGCGGCCAGCGACATCGATGCCTTCACGCGCGACCTGGCCGGCTTTCACAAGGCCGACGCAGCGCACTACGACGCCCTGCTGCACGGCTGCATCGAACAGGCGGCCGAACTGGACGCGCTGATCCTGCCGCTGCTGGACCGCAAACTCGTCGAAATATCGCCGATCGAGCACGGCATCATCTGGATCGGCGCCTGGGAGTTCCTGCACTGCCCCGACGTGCCCTGGCGCGTGGCGCTCAACGAGTGCATCGAGCTGGCCAAGGAATTTGGCGGCACCGACGGCCACAAATACGTCAACGCCGTGCTCAACGGCCTGGCACCCAGGCTGCGTACGGTCGAGGTGGACGCCGACCGCCTGAGCGGCAAGGCCCGCCCATGAAGCGCCCATGAACATCTCGGAACGCGCGCGGCGCATCGAGCCGTTCTATGTGATGGAGGTCGCCAAGGCGGCCTCGGCGATGGCCCGCGAGGTGGCGCACACCGACGCGCCGATGATTTTCCTGAACATCGGCGAACCCGATTTCACCGCGCCGCCGCTGGTGCAGGAAGCGGCCGTCCGCGCCATTCACGACGGCGCCACGCAGTACACGCAGGCGACCGGCCTGCTGGCCTTGCGCGAGCGCATCAGCGGCTGGTATGCCGGGCGTTTCGGCGTCGACATCCCCGCCAGCCGCATCGTCATCACTGCCGGCGCCTCCGCCGCGCTGCAACTGGCCTGCCTGGCGCTGATCGAGGCCGGCGATGAAATCCTCATGCCGGACCCGAGCTACCCCTGCAACCGGCACTTTGTCAGCGCCGCCGAAGGCACGGCAGTGCTGATTCCAACCACCGCATCCGAGCGGTTCCAGTTAAGCGCAGAAAAGGTGCTTACGGCCTGGGGGCCCAGGACGCGCGGGGTGCTGCTGGCCTCGCCGTCGAACCCCACCGGCACTTCGATCCACCCGGACGAATTGCGCCGCATCCATGCCGTGGTGCAGGCCCGTGGCGGCATCACGCTGATCGACGAGATCTACCTGGGGCTGAGCTTTGATGACACCTTCGGCCAGACCGCGCTGGCCCTCGACGAGACGGTCATCAGCATCAACAGTTTCTCCAAGTACTTCAACATGACCGGCTGGCGCCTGGGCTGGATGGTCGTGCCCGAGGCGCTGGTGCCGGTGATCGAGCGCCTGGCGCAGAACCTGTTCATCTGCGCCAGCACGGTGTCGCAGCACGCCGCACTGGCCTGTTTCGAGCCCGCAAGCATCGCCGAGTACGAGCACCGGCGCGCCGAGTTCAAGGCGCGGCGCGACTTTTTCATCCCGGCGCTCAATGCCATGGGGCTGACCGTGCCGGTGATGCCCGACGGGGCTTTCTATGCCTGGGCCGACTGCTCGTCAGCCTGTGAAAAACTCGGTGTCAACGGAAGCTGGGACTTCGCCTTCGAGCTCATGCGGCGCGCGCATGTGGCCGTGACGCCGGGGCGTGACTTCGGCACCGCCGATACCGGGCGGTTCATCCGCTTTTCCACGGCGAGTTCCATGGAACACCTCCAGACCGCGGTCGGGCGCCTGCGCGCCCTGCTGGCATGAGCCGCCGTGCCGCTCCCAGGGCGAGTGGCGCCGCAGTGCCCCGCACGGAGCTTGCCCCGTGAAACACACCGCGAGCGTCTTTGGCTGGCCCGTCCGTGTCTACTGGGAAGACACCGATGCGGGCGGCATCGTGTTCTACGCCAACTACCTGAAGTTTTTTGAGCGGGCGCGCACCGAATGGCTGCGCTCGCTGGGGATCGGCCAGCAGGCGCTGCGCGATGCCACCGGCGGCATCTTCGTGGTCACCGACGCCACCCTCAAGTACCACCGGCCGGCGCGCCTGGACGATGCATTGACCGTGACGGCGCGCTTGACGGAAGCCGGGCGGGCCTCAATCACCATCGTTCAGCAGGCGTTATCGGGAAATGAAACAACGCCGGCGGGTGACACGCTCATCCACTGCGAAGGCACCTTGCGCATCGGCTGGGTGGATGCCGCCACCCTCAAGCCCGCGCGGATGCCGCAGCACCTTCTGGAAGCCCTGAAATGAACGCCAATCTCTCCATCCTGCACCTGGTGCTCAACGCCAGCTTCGTGGTGCAGCTCGTGATGCTGCTGCTGGTCGCCGTGTCGGTGGCGAGCTGGGCCGCGATCTTCCGCAAGCTGTTTGCCCTGAAGCGCGTCAAGGCGCTCAATGAGGCTTTCGAGCGCGAGTTCTGGTCGGGCACCAGCCTGAACGACCTCTACGCCTCGGCCGCGCAGAACGCCAAGAGTGCCGGCCCGATGGAACGCATCTTTGCCAGCGGCATGCGCGAGTTCCAGAAGCTGCGGGAGCGCCAGATCAAGGATGCCGGCACCCTGCTCGACGGTGCGCGCCGCGCGATGCGCGCCAGCTACCAGCGCGAGCTCGACGTGGTGGAGTCCAACCTGTCGTTCCTGGCCTCGGTCGGCTCGGTCTCGCCCTACGTGGGGCTGTTCGGCACGGTCTGGGGCATCATGCACGCCTTCACCGGCCTGGCCAGCCTGCAGACCGTGACGCTGGCCACCGTGGCCCCCGGCATTGCGGAGGCGCTGGTGGCCACCGCCATCGGGCTGTTTGCCGCCATCCCGGCCGTGGTGGCCTACAACCGCTTTGCCCATGACATCGACCGTGTGGCCAACAAGCTGGAGACCTTCATCGAGGAGTTCTCCAACATCCTGCAGCGCAACCTGGGCACCAGCGGGACCACAACGCCGTCCGGCCACTGAACAGGGAGATTTTCATGCCCTCAGTCGTCTCCCGCGGCCGCGGCCGCCGCACCATCAGCGAGATCAACATGGTGCCGTTCATCGATGTGATGCTGGTGCTGCTGATCATCTTCATGGTGACCGCGCCACTGATCGCGCCGAGCATGATCAATTTGCCCAGCGTCGGAAAGGCGCCTGGGCAACCGCCCAAAGTTGCCCAGATCATCATCGACAACAGCGGGGCGCTGCAGTTCAAGAGCGATGAAAAAACCACCAGCGCCTCGCCCAGGGAGGCGGCCCAGCTGGCCCGGCAATGGCAGTCCAGCCAGCCGCCCGACAGCGCCGTGGTCATCAGCGCCGATCGCAGCGTCAAATATGAGACCGTGGTCAAGGCGATGGACGAGCTGCAGCGGGCCGGCGTGACCCGCGTGGGCCTGTCCGTCCAGCTGGCGCCGTGAAGGCCTTTTGAGCGTCATGCAAGCCGCCACCGCCGACTGGGCTGAATTTGCCCCGCCGCAACCGCCCGCCCAGTTGCGCGCGCTGGCGCTGGCGATCGTGGCGCATGTGCTGCTGCTCGGCGCACTGGCCTGGGGCGTGAACTGGCGTCAGAACGACGCCACCCTGACCGTGGAGGCTGAATTGTGGTCAGCCGTCCCCCAGCAGGCGGCGCCCAGGCTTGACCCGATCCTGCCGCTACCGCCGGAACCGGCGCCGGCACCGGTCGTGAAACCGGCTCCGCCACCGCCACCACCGGACCTGGTCCAGCGCGACGCCGACATTGCCCTGGCGCGCCAGAAGCAGGAAGCCGAAGCCTTGGCCGCGAAGCAAAAGCTTGAAATGGAGCAAAAACGCCGCCTCAAGCTGGAGGCCGACCAGAAAGCAGCCCAGAAGCGCGCGCTGGAAGAAAAGCGCCTGGCCCAGGAGAAGCTGGACAAAGACCGGCTGAAACAGGCGGCCGACGACAAAAAAGCGGCCGAGAAAAAGGTCGCCCAGGAGGCGCAGCGCCGCGAGGCCGCGAAACTTGAAGCCCGGAAGCAGGAAGAAGACGCCCGGGCCGACCGGGAACTCAAGGCGCAGCGCGAAGCCAACCTGCGCCGGATGGCGGGCCTGGCCGGCGCTACCGGCGGAGAGACGTCCACCGGAACTGCGCAGCGGTCCTCAGCCCCCTCGGCCAGCTATGCCGGCAAGGTGGCGGCCCGGGTCAAGCCCAATATCGTCTTCACCGACGACATGGCCGGCAACCCGGCCGCCGAGGTCGAAGTCCGCACTTCGCCGGACGGCAGCATCCTGAGTCGCAAGCTGGTCAAGTCCAGCGGCGTGAAAGCCTGGGACGAGGCCGTGATCAAGGCCATCGACAAGACCGACAAACTGCCGCTGGACACCGATGGGCGCGTGCCATCGGCCTTGGTCATCAGCTTCCGGCCCAAGGATTGAACACTGCCAACGCTATATTTTGTATAGCGTACTATGACCATCCGACGCTGGGATGGTGCCAAAAAACCTTGAAATTCACTCGTAGACGATGTCGGCGCGGCCCTGCGAAGCCTGCGCCGACCAGCTGGCCAGCGCCGCGTCGCTCGGAAAGAACCGGGCCTCGTCCCCCAACTGCAGCTCGGCACTGACGCCGCCCGTCTCCAGGTGCCGCTCCAGACGCAGGCGAACCGGCAGCCCGCGCACCAGCTCGCCCTGCTCCGTCATCTCGCGGCGCGCGGGGAAGTCCTTGACCAGCCGCGGGATATCGGGCGCTGCACCATTCACCGTCACGCGCAGGTACTTGCCGAAACGGCAGCGCGCCGTGGCCAGGTCCCACACCTGGGTCACGGTGAGCTGCAGGCCGCCCGAGAAGCGGTCAGGCATCAGCTTGCCCATGACGATGACCAGTTCGTCGTCCTTCAGCAGGTTGCGGTTGGCGTTGATCAGCGCCTCGTCGGCGCGCGCCTCGATCACGCCGGACTTGTCGTCGAGCTTGAACAGCCCGAGCTTGCCGCGCTGGCCGTTGATGACGCGGAAATCCGTCACGATGCCGGCCAGCAGCTGGGGCTCGCGGGAGTCGGTCAGCTCGTCCAGCGAGCGCCGGATGAACTGGCGGATCTCGCGCGACACTTCATCAAACAGGTGCCCCGACAGGTAAAAACCGACCGCCGTCTTCTCCAGCGTCAGCTGCTCCTTCACGCCCCAAGGCGTGGCGTCCACCAGTTCGGGCTCCTGCGTGCTGGAGCCATGGTCGTCGCCATCGCCCATGTCGAACAAGCCGCCCTGGTTGGCGTTGGCCACCGTGGCGCTGGCGAACTCGAACGCGCGGTCGATGCTGGCGACCAGCGCCGCGCGGTTGCGCTGCAGCGAATCGAACGCGCCTGCCTTGATCAGGGCCTCGACGGTGCGCTTGTTCAGACGGGTGCGGTCCACGCGCACGCAGAAGTCGAACAGGCTTTTGAAGGGGCCGCTGCTACCGCAGGGGCCGCCTTCCTCGCGGGCCTTCACGATCGCCTCGATGGCCTGCTGCCCGGTGCCCTTGATGGCGCCCAGGCCGTAGCGGATGACCTTGTCCGACACCGGCTCGAAGCGGTGGCTGCCGCGGTTCACATCAGGCGGATCAAAGCTCAGGCCAAACTTGATCGCGTCCTCGAACAGCACCTTGAGCTTGTCGGTGTCGTCCATCTCCACCGTCATGTTGGCGCAGAAAAATTCGGCGGTGTAGTGCACCTTGAGCCAGCCGGTGTGATACGCCAGCAGCGAGTAGGCAGCGGCATGCGACTTGTTGAAGCCATAACCGGCGAACTTCTCCATCAGGTCGAAGATTTCGTCGGCCTTGGCCTCGCCGATGGCGTTCTTCGCCGCGCCGGCGCGGAAGATGGCGCGGTGCTCGGCCATTTCCTCGGCCTTCTTCTTGCCCATGGCACGGCGCAGCATGTCGGCGCCGCCCAGCGAGTAGCCGCCCAGGATCTGCGCGGTCTGCATCACCTGCTCCTGGTAGACCATGATGCCGTAGGTCTCCGACAGCATCTCGGCCACCAGCGGGTGCGGGTATTCGATTTCCTCGCGGCCATGCTTGCGCGCCACGAAGCTCGGGATCAGGTCCATCGGGCCGGGCCGGTACAGGGCGTTGAGCGCGATCAGGTCTTCGAGCCGGGTCGGCTTGGCGTCCTTCAGCATGCCCTGCATGCCGCGGGATTCGAACTGAAACACCGATTCGGTGCGGCCGTCGGCAAACAGCCGGTAGGTGGCGGCGTCGTCGAGCGGGATGGCGTCGAACGTGAAATGCTCCTGGCCCTTGTGCCGCTGGCTGATGAATTCGCGCGCGATCTCCAGGATCGTCAGCGTGGCCAGCCCCAGAAAGTCGAATTTGACCAGGCCGATGGCCTCCACGTCGTCCTTGTCGTACTGGCTCACCGCAGATTCGCTGCCGGGTTGCTGGTACAGCGGGCAGAAATCGGTGAGCTTGCCTGGCGCAATCAGCACGCCACCGGCGTGCATGCCGACGTTGCGCGTCAGGCCTTCGAGCTTTTGCGCCAGCGCCAGCAGGGTCTTGACCTCGTCCTCCTTCTCCAGCCGCTCAGCCAGCACCGGTTCGGCCTTGATCGCGCCGTCGATGGTGATGTGGGTGCCCGGCTTGTTCGGAATCAGCTTGCTGATGCCGTCGCAGAAGGTGTAGCTCATGTCCAGCACCCGGCCCACGTCGCGAATCGCCGCACGCGCCGCCAGCGTGCCGAAGGTGACGATCTGGCTCACCGCCTCCTTGCCGTACTTGTCCTTGACGTAGTCGATCACCAGGTTGCGGTTGGTCTGGCAGAAGTCGATGTCGAAGTCGGGCATCGACACCCGCTCCGGGTTCAAAAAGCGCTCGAACAGCAGCTTGTACTGCAGCGGGTCCAGATCGGTGATCTTCAGCGCATATGCCACCAGCGAGCCGGCGCCGGAGCCGCGCCCCGGCCCGACCGGGCAGCCGTGGGTCTTGGCCCACTGGATGAAGTCGCCGACGATCAGGAAGTAGCCGGGGAAGCCCATGTTCAGGATCGTCGTGATCTCGAATTCGAGCCGCTCCCGGTACACCGGGCGCTGCTGCTCGCGCTCAGCCTCCTTCGGATACAACTGCCTGAGCCGCTCTTCGAGTCCCTCGGTGGAGACGTGGCGGAAATAGTCCTCGACCGACAGGATCTCGCCATTGACCGGTGGAATCGGGAAATTGGGTAACTGCGGCTTGCCCAGCACCAGGGTCAGGTTGCAACGCCGGGCAATCTCCACCGTGTTGGCGATCGCCGAGGGCACATCGGCAAACAAGGCCTGCATCTGCGCCGCGGTCTTGAAATACTGCTCGGTGGTGAACCTGCGCACCCGGCGCTGGTTGCCCAGGATTTCTCCTTCGGCAATGCACACGCGCGCCTCGTGCGCCTCGTAATCGTCGGGCTGCGTGAACTGCACCGGATGCGTGGCCACCACCGGCAGCTTGAGCCGCGCGGCAAGTTGCACGGCGCCCGCCACCTGCACGGCGTCATCGGTGCGGCCCGCACGCTGCAGTTCCAGATAAAAGCGGTGCGGGAACATCGACGCCAGTTGCAATGCCACGTCGGTCGCGCGGGCAGCGTCCCCCTGCACCAGCGCCTGTCCCACCGGCCCGGCCTGCGCGCCCGAGAGCAGGATCAGCCCCTCGGACAATTCCCTGAGCCAGGCCAGCTTGACCACCGCCTGCGCCTTGACGATGTTTTGCGTCCAGGCGCGCGCCAGCAGTTCGGACAGGTTCAGGTAGCCCTGGCGTCCCTGGACCAGCAGCACCAAACGCGACAGGGCGACCGGGTCCTTGCCCAGGCCCTCCAGGACGATTTCTGCGCCGATCAGGGGTTTGACACCCTTGCCACGGGCCTCCTTGTAGAACTTGATGGCGCCAAACAGGTTGCCCAGGTCGGTGATGGCCAGGGCCGGCTGGCCGTCCTCGGCGGCGGCCTTGACTATCTGATCGATGCGGTTGGTGCCGTCGACGACGGAGAATTCGGTATGGAGACGCAGATGGACAAACATGGATTTGATTGTAGAAGTCGCAGGCCGCCATCCCGGGGCTTGACAGTTTTTAAAATACCCCCGTGAACACCATCCTCAACATATCTGCCTACCAGTTCGTCACGCTGCCCGACGCGCCGGCCCTGAGCGACATCCTGCTACAGCGCGCCCTGGAGCGGCAACTCAAGGGCACGATCCTGCTCGCGGAAGAGGGCATCAACCTGTTCCTGGCCGGCCCGCCAGAGGCCGTTCGCGCCTTTGTCGCCCAGCTGCGTGAAGATCCGCGGTTTTCCGAGCTGGCCCCCAAGGAAAGCTGGTCCGACACCCAGCCCTTCAGGAAGATGCGGGTGAAGGTCAAGCCGGAGATCATCCGCATGAACCACCCGGCCATCCGGCCCGACGTGGCAGGCCTGGCCGGACGCGCACCCGCGGTGGACGCCGCCACCCTGAAGCGCTGGCTGGACCAGGGCCATGACGACAGCGGCCGCGCCGTGGTCACGCTGGACACCCGGAACGGCTTCGAGGTGGACCAGGGCACGTTCAACGGCGCCCTCGACTGGCGCATCGACAAGTTCACCGAGTTTCCGCAGGCCCTGCAACGGAACAAGGACGAACTGCGGGACAAGACCGTGGTGAGTTTCTGCACCGGCGGTATCCGCTGCGAGAAGGCGGCGATCTTCATGCGCGAGGCGGGACTGGAACACGTCTGGCAGCTCGAAGGCGGCATCCTCAAGTACTTCGAGGAAGTCGGCGGCGCGCACTACACCGGTGGCTGCTTCGTGTTTGACGAACGGCGGGCGCTGGACAGCAGCCTGTCAACACTCAAAACATGAGCAAACTATGACCGTAGTACGCTGGGATAGTGCCATTTTTGCTGGTATTTCCCTGATCCAGGGCGCATTTCGGGCGGAGACCTGCTGCACACGACCGGCAGTAACGTCCAGGGTCGTGGATCCCGGCCTTCGCGGGGATGACCGCCGCACTGCGAGGGGACGGTCTGGTGTTCCCCTCCGGGTTTCAGCCGCGGAACTTCGTCGCCACCTCGGCCACCCGCTGGCCGAACCGGCGGGCCGTTTCCAGGTCACCGGCGTTCATTTCCCCGGCACCGGCATCACCCGGTGTCTGGGCCATCGGGCCCGCTGACGACGCCAGGTAATTTACGTCGTCGCGCTGCGACGCCTTGGTATTGTTGTAATTCAGGCCCGTTCCCACCCACACGCCGCCATGCTGCATGGCCAGCGTCATGAAATAGTGGAGCGTGGAATGCTTGTCGCCATTGACATTGGCACTGCTGGTGAAGCCGCCGAAGATCTTGTCCTTCCAGGCCTGGACGTACCAGGGCTTGCTGGAGGCGTCGGCGAACTTCTTGAACTGCCAGCTCACGCTGCCCATGTAGGTGGGCGAGCCGAAGATGATGGCATCCGCCGCGGCCAGCGTGTCCCAGGCACCGTCGGGCAGGTTGCCGTCGGCGTCGATCGCCACGAGGTCGGCGCCCGCGCCCTGCGCGACCGACTGCGCCATGCGCTGGGTGTGGCCGTAGCCGGAATGAAATACCACTGCGACTTTCGCCATGGTGTGCTCCCTGATAGTTGATCGAAACGGATTCGGCGCGGGACGGATCAAGCCTTGCGCCGGGCGTCCAGGCTCCAGGCCCCGGCGCCATGGGCGGCCAGCACCAGCAAGCCGCCGACCACCCCGATGTTCTTGAAGAACATCAGCTTCTGGACCATCTGCATCTCGGCCGGCATGCCCCAGTAGTTGTGGAAGAAGACCGTGGCGACCAGCGTGAACACGGCCAGCGCCAGCGCGGCGATGCGGGTGCCGAAGCCGGCAATCAGCGCCAGGGCGCCCAGCACCTCGACCACGATGGCGATCACGGCGCCCAGTTCAGGCATGGGAAGACCCTTGGAGCCGATGTAACCCACGGTGCCGGCGAAACCGCCGATCTTGCTGATGCCGGCCGGCAGAAACAACAGGGCGAGCAGCAGGCGGCCCGCGAGGGACAAGGGGTTTTGCAGGGCGTTGAACATGGAGGGATCCTTTGAAGGTCGTTGAAAAAGGGGAAAGGGTGAGGGAAAAGGAAGACCGTTCAGGCCGCGAGGTCGAAGACCAGCACCTCGGCGTCGATGCCCTGGGCCAGCGTGACCGCGCTCTCGTGCGACAGCAGCAGCGCGTCGCCCGCGGCGAGCGCCTGGCCATTGACCGTCAAGGCGCCGCGCACCAGGAACACATAGCCCTTGCGCGCCGGGTCCAGCGCCAGCGTGGCGGACTCGCTGCCATCAAAAAGGCCGGCGTACAGGCGAGCGTCGGCATGCATCGTCACCGAATCGTGCGCGCCGTCGGGCGAAGCGACCAGGCGCAGGGCGCCGCGCTTGTCAGCCTCGGCAATGGCTTTCTGCTCGTAGCCGGGTTCGATGCCGCGCACATTGGGCTCGATCCAGATCTGCAGGAAATGCGTGGCCTGGCCGGCGGCGTGGTTGAACTCGCTGTGCATCACGCCGCGCCCGGCGCTCATGCGCTGCACGTCGCCAGGCGGAATGCCCTTGACGTTGCCCATGCTGTCCTTGTGCGCCAGATTGCCCGACAGCACGTAGCTGATGATTTCCATATCGCGGTGGCCATGCGTGCCAAAGCCCTTGCCAGGATCAATGCGGTCTTCGTTGATGACGCGCAGGTTGCCCCAGCCCATGTGGGCGGGGTCGTGGTAGCCGGCGAACGAGAAGCTGTGGTACGACTTGAGCCAGCCGTGGTCGGCATAGCCGCGTTCCTGGGATTTGCGAAGGGTCAGCATGGTCTTTCCTAAAGGGTTGAGGACAGAGCGAAGTTCACTGCGTGTAACTCTTGGTCTGTCCCGCAAGGTTTTCGCGTCCAAGCCTCAACTGTAGGCACTATCGAGCGGGGGTTGTGCCAGTCCGTTTGATGGCATCATTCAAATTATTTGCACTTAAATTAAAAAACCATGCAAACGCCGCGCGATGTCCTGACCCCAGACGCCCTCGCCATGCTGCAGACCATCGCCCAGACCGGCAGCTTTGCCGCGGCGGCGCGGGAACGGGGTCTGGTGCCCAGCGCGCTGACCTACCGCGTGCGCCAGATCGAGGACGCGCTCGACGTGCTGCTGTTCGACCGCAGCGCGCGCCAGGCTCGCGTGACGGAGGCTGGTGCGGAACTGTTGCGCGAGGGCGCCCGGCTGCTGCAGGAGATCGACGCCGTGGCCAACCGCGTCAAGCGGGTGGCCACCGGCTGGGAGCCGCAGCTGACGCTGGCCGCCGACAGCCTGATGGCGCGTCCGGTCATCATGGAGCTGGCGTGCGCCTTCTTCAACCTGGCGCCGCCCACCCGGCTGCGTTTCCGCGACGAAACACTGTCGGGCACGCTGGAGGCGCTGACCTCGGGCCAGGCCGATCTGGCTTTGGGCGTGAGCCTGGGTCCGGGCACCGTGGCCGGTATCCAGAGCCAGCCGCTGGGCAGCGTCACCTTTGTCTTTGCCGTTGCCCCGCACCACCCCCTGGCGCAGGGCGACAGCGTGCTCGGCGACGATGATCTGCGCCGCCACCGGGCCGTGGCCGTGGCCGATTCGGTCCAGCGCGGCGACGGCGTGTCGGTCAGCCTGCTGGGCGGGCAGGACGTGTTCACCGTGCCGACCATGCAGGCCAAGCTCGACGCGCAGTTGCGCGGCCTGGGCAGCGGCTTCCTGCCGGAGCCCATGGCCCGCCCCTATGTCGAAACCGGCCGGCTGGTGGTGCGCCGCGTGGCCCGTCCGCAACTGGTGGCCCACCCCCGCTATGCCTGGCGCGCGGCAGCACCGCCCGGGCGCGCCCTGCAATGGTGGCTGGACCAGCTGCAAAGCCCGGTCACGCGCCTGGCCCTGCTGGAGAGGCACCACCATTGAAAGCGGGTAGAGTGCGAAGTGTCTGAACACCCATCACCACAAACACAAGAGATTGCCATGGCAAAAAAATCCAAAGGCCCCCAACACTTTGCCGTGATCGGCGCCGGCATCGCCGGCATCACCTGCGCCCGCACCCTGGTGCAGGCCGGGCACAGCGTGACCGTCTTCGAGAAAAGCCCCAATCTGGGCGGCCGCATGGCCACGCGCAGCACCCTGTTCGGCAGCTTCGACCATGGCGCGCAGTACTTCACCGTGCGCGATCCGCGCTTCACCCAGGCCTTGGCCACGGTGCCCGGCCTGTGTAAACGCTGGAGCGCCAACGCGGTGCGTGTGCTGGACGCGCATGGCCGCGTCACCGAGGCCCCCCTGCCCGCCCGTGAGGCCCATTGGGTCCCCGTGCCCGGCATGAGCGCCCTGGTCACCCAGTGGGCAAGGCCCCTCATGCTGGCCACCCAGGTCGAACTGAAGACCCGGGTGATCCGGATCGAGGCCGACGCACTGGAGCCGAAAAGCTGGCAACTGCGCACCGAGGCCGGCGATGCACGCCATGTGTATGGCGGCTTTGACGGCGTGATGCTCGCCCTGCCCGCGCCGCAATCGGTGGAGCTGCTGGAGACCTCCGGGCTCTCGCCCAAGGGCAGCGGCAAGCTGGCCGGCGTGGACGTGGCACCGTGCTGGACCCTGATGCTGGCCTTCCCCAATGCCATGCAGCCCGGTCTTGGCGCCCTAGGTCCGCAATGGAACGCAGCGCGCAGCACGCACCACCGCATCGCCTGGCTGGCGCGTGAATCGTCCAAGCCCGGACGCGAGTCCATGGAGCGCTGGACCGTGCAGGCCAGCGCGGCGTGGTCACGCGAGCACCTGCAGGACGAGCCGGCGCGCGTGGAAGCCAAGATGCTCAAGGCCTTTGCCGAAGTCACCGGCATCCATGCCACGCCGGCCCACACCGCCGTGCACCGCTGGCGTTACGCCCAGACCCGCAAGCCTCTGGGCCAGACCCACCTGTGGGACGCCCGATCGGGCATCGGCGCCTGCGGCGACTGGTGCATCGGCCACCGGGTCGAAGATGCCTTTGTGTCGGGGCTGGAACTGGCGCTGGCGGCGGGCTGAACCGCGCGCCGGTCGCGTCGGCAACGCCCGGAGGTGTTGCATCGGTCACAGAATTGCAGCAAAACCCGATGCATTAAGCAAAAAGTGACAGTTTTGCGGTCAAATCGGAGTTTTCCGATTCCAATCGATCGCCTCATGTCCCTGTTCAAGCGTCTGATCTCACCGGGCCGGTGCCGGCGGATGACGTCCCTTCTGACCAGCCTGCTCCTGGTAGCCACGGCCCACGCGCAAACCTGCGCCATTCCGGGGCGTGACGGTACGGCGCCAACATCGGGCACGGTCAACACCTACTTCGCGCCTACGGCCGGCGTTTACACCAACGCCACGACGGCGATCGCACTGAGTGCAAAGGCCGGTGCGGCGACGGCGCTGGCGCCCGGCGATCTGGTGCTGGTGATCCAGATGCAGTGTGCCAGCCTGACCACCAGCAACGACGCGAATTACGGCGGCAACAACGGCACCGGCCGAGGCTACACCGAACCCGGCACCTGCCAGGCGGGCCAGCACCAATATATGCGGGCCGGCGCCGCATCGAGCGACACCAGTCTGGACCTTGCCGGATCGCCGCTTGCCGGCACCTACATCCAGGAGGCGAGCACCGTCGCCAACCGGAAAACCTTTCAGGTCCTCCGCGTGCCGCAGCATGCCTCGGTCACGCTATCGGGCGATATCACCGCGCCGTACTGGAACGGCGCCACGGGCGGCGTGGTCGCGCTGGATGTCGCGGGGCAACTCAACTGGGGCGGCCGAACCATCGACGTCAACGGCCGGGGCTTTCGCGGGGCGGGATCCCTGAACTGGACCGGCGGCACCGACACCAACGACCCGCCCGACTGGGTGGAGACCGTGGCCAACAACCGCCATGCCACCAAGGGTGAGGGCATCGGCGGCACGCCGCGCTACACCTTCAACCCGCAAACCAACACCCGCACCGACAACGGCGGCGCCTGGGGCGGTTATGCCAATGGCGACGACGCGCGCGGCGCGCCCGCCAATGCCGGCGGCGGCGGCGACAACCGCAACGGCAACCGCGACAACGGCGGTGGTGGCGGCGGCGGCAACGGCGGTATCGGCGGCTATGGCGGCTACGGCTGGAAATCCGCGGGCTGGAGCGGCACCTTCACCACCGCCGATTTCGACATGCGCGGCATTGGCGGCGCCGCGTTCGGCGCGGCCTCAACCAGCCGCGTGGTCATGGGCGGCGGCGGCGGCGCCGGCGGCACCAACAATTCCGGCGACCCCACCACCTTTGGCGGCGGCGCCGGCGGCGGCATCGTGCTGATCCGCGCCGGATCGATGACCGGTAGCGGCACGATCAACGCCAATGGCCTGGCCGGCATCACCAACACCAACAACGACGGCGCCAGCGGGGGCGGCGCGGGTGGTTCGGTCATCGTGATCAGCCAGGCCGGCGGCGTGGGAACCTTGTCCATCAATGCCAATGGCGGCATCGGCGCCGACTCCTTTCTCGGCGGAACACCGGCCCACGCCGGCGGCGGCGGGGGTGCGGGCGGCGTGGTGTTCCGTTCCGGCGGCACCGCGCCGTCCGTCAACGGCGGCGCCAACGGCGTGACCAACAACGGGGGCGCTCCGGTGCTGGGCACGGCCCACGGCGCAACGCCGGGGGGTTCCGGCAGTGACACCGTCACGTCCGACGACCCGCCGGGCGTGCGGAGCGGCGCACGCTGCCTGCCGAACCTCACGGTCGGCAAGATCACGCTGACGCCCAGTATTTCGGCGTCCGGGGCCACCTCGGCCACGTACAGCATCGTGATCAGCAACAGTGGCGGCGCGGCGATGGGTGCGGACATCGTGGACAACACGCTGCCACCGGGCTGGGCGTTTTCGCGTTCCTCGGCCATCACGTTCTCGCCCGCGCTGTCGGCCGCGGTGTACGGCGGATTTGTCGAAGGTGCCACAGCCGGCCTGCCCGCAATGGCCAATTCGCCGGGGGGGACGGTCGACTTCACGGTCAACGGCACGCCAGCCGATGCGCCGGTTTGGTCCAGTCTGTCGATTCCGGCTGCGGTCAACGGCGTGCCGGGTGTCACCACCCTCAGCTTTGTCGTGAGCATCCCGGCCACGGCCACCGTGGGCTGCTACCAGAACCCGGCGGGCGTCAAGTACCTGGACCCGACGCGCAGCACCGCCGGGCGCGAGGTGACACCATCGGCCAACAACACCGCCAACCGCGCGGGGACCCAAGTGGGCGGCACCGCGAACACAGCCTATGAAACCGCCCCCGGAGCGTCATCGACGGTCGGTGGCAGCAATTTCTCGGGCCTGGAGGCCGGCCCCGCCACCGAAGACGTCTGCCTGAACGGGGACCTCTCCGTGAGCAAGTCCGCACCGGCCACAGGCACCGGTGGCGCCACGGTGACCTACACGATCACGCCGCGCAACAATGGCCGCGCGGTGGCCGACGTGAGCTATGCCGCCCACCAGGCCACGACGCAAACCGGAACCGGCACCCTGGCCTTCAACACGCTCAGGGTCATCGACACCCTGCCGGCCGGCGTGACGGTCACGGCGGGGCCCAGCCCGGTCAACTGGAGTTGCAGCACGCTCGGCCAGACCGTCACCTGCGACCGCGCGGCACCGGTGGCCCCCATCCCCGCCACCGCCGACCTGGGGGCGATCACCCTGACGGTTCGGGTCACCAGTGCCGCCTGCGCGGGGCCGGTCACCAACACCGCGACGGTCTCCGGCTTCAACGCGCCACTGGCCGACACCCTGCCGGCCAACAACACGGCCACCGCCGCCACCACCCTGAACTGCAGCGCCAACCTGCAGGTGACCAAGACCAACAACGTCGCCACGCTGATGACGGGCAGCACCACGAGTTACACCGTGACCTTCTCGAACCTCGGCCCCTCCTCGGCCGACAACGCGACCGTCACCGACCTGCCCTCGCCGGGCCTGAGCGCTTGCACCGTCGCTTCGTGCTCCGCCAGCGGCGGCACACCGGTGGCGAGTTGCCCGGCGACCCCGGCCAACTTGCTGAACCCGGGGGGCACGACCCTGCCGGGCTTCCCGTCGGGCGGGGTGGTGCAGTTCATCGTCAACTGCAACGTCACCGCGACGGGAACCTAGCGCCCGCCATGGCGGACCCAGGCCCATCCCCGCCCACGCGTCCGTATCGCGGCCGCTTCGCGCCCTCGCCCACCGGCCTCTTGCACGCGGGCTCGCTGGTCGCCGCGCTGGCCAGCTGGCTGGATGCGCGCGCCCACGGCGGTCGGTGGCTGGTGCGCATCGAGGATGTGGACACGCCCCGCTGCGTGGCCGGTGCCGAGCAGACCCTGCTGGCACAGCTGGCGGCCTGCGGACTGGTTTCCGATGAACCGGTGGTCTGGCAGTCGCAGCGCGGGGCACGGTACCAGCAGGCGCTGGACCGCCTGGTGGCCGCGGGCCTGGCCTACCCGTGCGCGTGCTCGCGCAGCGATATTGAGACCGCCCTGGCGCACCAGGGCATCGAACGCAGCCGCCACGCCGGGCTGGTGTATCCCGGCACCTGCCGCGGGGGCCTGCACGGGCGCCCGGCGCGTGCGTGGCGGTTCAACACCGAGAATTTCAAGGAAAATTGCCATCAACCCAGCGTGGAATGGTCTTTGTTTGCTACAGATTCAGAAGCTCTCTCAAGAACCGGCGTGGGCACTTCAACGGCACCGACGCCGCCAGAAACGCCCCCCCGCGCTACCCCGGTCGTTCACTGGCACGACCGGCGTCTGGGGCCGCAACAGCAGGACGTGGGCGCGGAAGTCGGTGATTTTGTCCTCAGGCGTGCGGACGGCCTGTGGGCCTACCAGCTGGCGGTCGTGGTGGACGACGCCGAGCAGGGCGTCACCGACATCGTGCGCGGCGAGGACCTGGCCGACAACACCCCGCGCCAGATCCTGCTGCAGCGCGCGCTGGGCCTGCCCACGCCGCGCTACCTGCACACGCCGCTGGTGCTGGGCGCCAACGGGGAGAAACTCTCAAAACAGAACGGCGCGCTGGCGCTGGAACTCGGCAACCCGCTGGCCGCGCTGGCCGCTGCGGGCCGCACGCTGGGCCTGACGGTGCAGGCCGACACCGCATCGGCGTGGCTGGCGCGCGCCATCGAACGCTGGCGCGCCCGGTGGTGCAGTGACGCCCATTGCCAAAGGGGCACTTGTGGCGACTCTGAGACAATTCCGGACCCGCTCCGGTAGCGCGCACGTCCAAAGGGCCGTAATGCCAAAGTTCTCGTATTTTTCATCGATCCGCCGCTTGGTCCTCGCTTGCCTGTTGGGCGGCCTGGGCCTGGCCGCCCTCGGGCAAACCTGCGCGATTCCCGGCTGGGATGGCCCGGCCACGCCCAGCGGTGTGATCAACAGCTACCACGGTGGCAGTGGCAGCCCGGCGGCCGGTGTTTCCTCGATCACGGTGGCCTCGATTGCCGGCCAGCGCACCAACACGCGATCACTGCGGGTGGGCGACCTGATCCTGATCATGCAGATGCAGGACTCCGCGACGGGCGCCAACGCCGGACTGCATGAGTACGCGATGATCACGGCGATCAGCGGCGCGACGCTCACGCTGAACCGGGCCTTGACGAATTCCTACAACCAGTTGATGGACACCAGCAATGTGCGCAACTGGCAGGTGGTCTGGGTGCCGCAGTATTCCTCGGCCACCTTGTCGGGCACAGTGTCGGCCGACCGCTGGACCAGCAACACCGGCACTGGCGTGGGCACCGGCGGCATCGTGGCGATGGATGTGGCGGGCAGCCTGGCGCTGAGCGGAACCGTCACGGTGGCAGGGGCGGGGTTCCGCGGCGCCTTCGGATTGAACGGGACGGGCAATCTGGCCGCTGGCACACCGACCACGGCGAACAGCGTGTATGTTCCCGGCACGCCCTATGGTGGACAAAAAGGCGAAGGCATCCAGGGCACACCGCCGCGGGTGTTCAACGGCACCGTCACACCGGTGAACTACACCGCCCTGCTGGGCCAGGGCTACGCCCTGGGCGCAGGGGGCCAGGCGGCCATTGGCAACGCTGGCGGCGGCGCCAATGACGGAGCGCCGCCCACCGGCGGCAACCAGTACAACTCGGGCGGCGGCGGGGGCAGCAATGCCGGCGCGGGCGGGCGCGGCGGCAATACCTGGAATGCCGGCGGCACCAGCGGGGCTCTGAACGACCCAGCGGGTTCAAACGTCGGGAACCCGGGTGGGGGGCTTGGCGGCAATGCACAGACCAACAGCGCCAACCGTCTGATGCTCGGCGGCGGCGGCGGGGCGGGCTCGTCCAACAACAACAGCGATCCCAACGCCATCACCACCTGGCCCCCCACCGTGAATGGCACAACCCGACCCCCGGCCGGCGTGGGTACCGCCAACGGCGCCGAAGGCCCGATCTCCGTGAGCGGGGCACCAGGGGGAGGTGTGGTCCTGATTCGCGCCGGTTCGATCCCCGGCTCGGGCAGGATCGTCGCGAACGGGTACACAGCCTTCAACACCGAAGGTGGCTCTGAAGGCGCCGGCGGCGGCGGCGCCGGGGGCAGCGTGTTCGTGTCCGCCGGCGCGGGCGGCACCAACCTGACCATCAGCGCCAATGGCGGCGGCGGCGGCTACAGCAATTACTACAACCACGGCCCGGGCGGCGGCGGCGGTGGCGGCTATATCGTGACCAACTTCACGCCCGCCACGACCAGCGTGACCGCCGGCACCAATGGCCTCGACGGGTGTTGCGGCGGGGTGGCCGGTAACGGCAGCCCCAAAGCCTACAACGCCACGGCGGGCAGCCCGGGCACTGTTTTGACCTCGGGAGGCACACCGGTTGGCGTGGTCGGCGGGGCCGGCTGCCTGCCGGCCATCACCGTCAGCAAGTCGACCTCCACGCCGACCATCACCTCGGCCACCGGCGCGACCGCCACCTACCGCATCAACCTGGCCAACACTGGCGGCGCAGCCTCGAACGTGTTCATATTCGATGCCAATCTCCCGCCGGGCTGGGCCTACACCAGCAGTCCGGCCAGCACCTACACCTATGCGCCAGCACCGCCCGGCGCCGCTTCCGCCGGGGCGGAGACGACCTCGGCCACGATCCCCGCCGGCCTGCCGGTGAGCAGCGCCACCAGCGTCAACTCCGCGACTGCCGTGTCGCTGCGCGCCAGCGGCGCAGCACCCGGCGTGGTACCCACCACCGGCAACAACTCGGCGACCTTCGGCAGCTTCTATCTGCCGCAAAACGGCAGCATCACCCTCACCTTCGCGGCGACCATCCCCGACACCGCAACGGCCGGCACGTACCACAACCCGGCCGGCGTGATCTTTCTCGACCCCACGCGTCTCTCGGGCGGGGAGACGCGAATGGTCAGTCCGCTGGCCAACGTCAATGCCAACCGCGCCGCAACAGGCTACAGCGCCAACACCACCTACGCCTCGGGAGCCACCACCAACGTCGCTGGCACCAGCTACAGCGGGCTGGAGGGCGGGCCGGCCGCCGAAAACGTCACCCTGCTGCCGAATCTGCGCGTGGTCAAGTCCACCCCGACCAGCACGGCGACCAGCGGGATCACCCTGAACTACGTGATCGGCGTGCAGAACATCGGCCGCCCGGTGTCCGACCAGGTCTATGCGACGACCCAGGCAACCGGCCAGTCGGCCACGGCGATGGCGTCCAGCCCGCTGCGCCTGACCGACACCCTGCCCTCGGGCTTCACGGCAACGGCGGTCGTTTCGACACCTCCCGCCTGGGTCTGCAGCGGGGTCGGGTCGGGCACGGTCACCTGTGCCGCGAACTCTCCGACCGTCGCCGCCATCTACCCGATTGCCCTGGGCACTCTGGCGGCGCCGACCTCGGTGGGCACCGTCACCGTCACGGTCTCGCCCCGGGCTGACAACTGTGCTTCGAACAGCGTGACCAACACCGCGACGCTGGTGACATCTGCCATTGGCGAAACCTCGGTCAGCGACAACACCGCCACCGCCGCAACCGGCTACCGCTGCGGGGTGAACCTGTCGGTCAGCAAGACCAACAACACCTCGACCCTGGCGTCCGGGCAGACCACGTCCTATACCGTCACCATCGCGAACGGCGGCCCTTCCGAGGCGGGCGGGTCGGTCCTGCTCGACACACCCTCAGCCGGACTGTCGTCCTGCACGGTGACGGCCTGCACGCCCAGCGGGGGCGCCCTGTGCCCGGGAACCTTGGCCAACATGCTGTCCCCGGGCCCGGGCCTGGGCATTGCCACCTGGCCGTCCGGCGGCGCGCTTGTTTTCAATGTCCAATGCACCGTGACTGCAACCGGCCTGCCATGAGCATCAACGAACCTGCCGCCGTTGGCGCCCCGCCCGGCGTCGCCCACCCCAAGACCATCAAGAGCTTCGTGCGCCGCGCCGGGCGCACCACCACCGGCCAGGCGAAGGCGTTTGCCGACCTCGGCCCGCTGTTCCTGTTGCCCTACACCGCAGCGCCGCTGGACGCGAGCGCCGCGTTCGGCCGCGCCGCGCCGCTGATCCTGGAGATCGGCTTTGGCATGGGCGAGGCCACGGCCCACATCGCCGGCGTGCGCCCGGGGGACAATTTCCTGTGCTGCGAGGTGCATGAGCCCGGCGTGGGCGCGCTGCTCAAGCGCATCGGCGAACACGGCCTGACCAACATCCGCATCCTCGCGCATGACGCGGTCGAGGTCATCGACCACATGCTGCCCGCGGCTTGCCTGGACGGTGTGCACATCTTTTTCCCCGATCCCTGGCACAAGCTCAAGCACAACAAGCGCCGCCTGATCCAGCCTCCGCTGGTGGCCCGGCTCGCGGCCCGGCTCAAACCCGGCGGCTATCTGCATTGCGCCACCGACTGGCAGCCCTATGCCGAACAGATGCTCGACGTGCTGGGCGCCGAAATCCGGCTGGCCAACACCGCCAGCGGCTACGCCGACAAGCCCGACTACCGGCCGCTGACCAAGTTCGAAAACCGCGGACTGAAGCTGGGACATGGCGTGTGGGACCTGGTGTTTCGCCGCGTGTGACCGACGCGGCGGCCGGAGCGGCATTTGCTGCGCCGCCGCATGCGTTTGGCGCATAACATGATTCCAGATCGGCCGCGCGCGGGCATTGCCGGGCCGTAGCGTCTGGGGTAAGGTCACGCACTTCCATTTGCTTCGACGCTCCAGCGTCAGAAAGATCGGGATATGAGTGCGAAACGTAGAACGGTGCTGCAGGCGGGACTGGCGAGCAGTCTGGGTTTGGGGTCTGCCGGCCTGGCCTGGAGTCAGGCCAGCGCAGGCCGCAAGATCATCCTGGGCCAGTCGGTGCCGCTCACCGGCGCTGCCAGCGAAATCGGCCTGGCCTTCGCCGCCGGCGCCAAACTCTACGTGGACGCCTTCAACGCCCGCAAGAACAGCGCCGGCTGGACCTTCGAGCTGCGCCAGCTCGATGACGGCTACGACGCGGCCCGGGCCACGACCAATGCCCGCAAACTGCTGGCCGAAGGCGCCGACGTGTTGTTCGGCTTCGTCGGCACCGGTAGCGCGGATGCGGGTGCCGCCGTGTCCAAGGCGGAAGGCGCCATTTTCTTCGCCCCGTTCGCCGCATCCGACGCGCTGCGCGATGCAGCCCATCCCACCGTGTTCCACGTGCGCCCCAGCATGGCCGACGAGGCCTTCAAGATGGTGCGCCATTCCGCGACGCTGGGTCAGCGCCGCGTCGCCGTCCTGGCCGAGGATGACCCGATGGGCCGCGCCGGCCTGGCCGCCGTCAACCTGGCCATCGGCGAGCTCAAGCTGCCCCCGCTGGTGGCCTCCGCGGTGGTCCCGGTCAACAGTGACAAGGTCGATGCCGCTGTCGCGGCGCTGATGAAGGCACAGCCGCAGGCCATCATCCTGGTGTCACTCTTCAACACCACGGCGGCGTTCATCCGCAAGGCACGCAAGGCGGGGTACGGCGGCACCTTCATGTGTTTCTCGGTGGTGGGCATCGACCCGCTGTTCACAGCGCTGGGCAATGAAATCGGCGGCGTGGTGGTCTCGCAGGTGGTGCCGTCGCCGCGCAGTACGTCGACCCCCATCGTCAGGGAATACCTGGCGGTCCTTGAGAGCACCGACCAGACGCCGTCCTACGAAAGCCTCGAAGGCTTCATCGCCGCAAAAACCCTGGCCGAGGCGGTGCGCCGGGCCGGCAAGGGGTTTGACCAGGCCCGGCTGCAGACGGCCATGGCCGCAATGTCCGACTACGACATTGGTGGTTTTCGCATCAACCTGCGCGCCGGCGTGCGCGATTCGGTTCGCGCCATCGACCTCGTCACCATCCGCCCGGACGGCAAGGTGGTCCGCTGATCCCCACGCGCGAGGGTGTCGGGGCCAGCCGCGTTTCCGTGACGGCCGGCCCCTGGCGCACGCTGCTGGATTTCCTGGCCGGGCGCATGCCCGGTATCTCCCGCGACGAATGGGCGCAGCGCATGGCCGCCGGCCGGGTTCTCCATGACGACGGTGCGCCGGTGGCCGTGGACGCACCCTTTCGCGCCGGCCAGCACCTGTTTTACTACCGTGACATCGCCGACGAGCCGGTGATACCCTTCGCGGAAAACGTCTTGTTCCAGGACGACTGGCTGGTGGTGGCGGACAAGCCGCATTTCTTGCCGGTCACGCCCACGGGTCGCTATGTGCAGCAAAGCCTGCTGGTGCGCCTCAAGCGCCGACTGGGCATCGAAACCCTGGTCCCGATCCACCGCATCGACCGCGAGACGGCGGGGCTAGTGCTGTTTGCGGTCCAGCCGGCCCGGCGCGACGCCTACCACGCGCTGTTTCGCCAGCGCGCCGTGACCAAGACCTACGAAGCGCTGGCGCCGGCACCGGGCCCGATCACTTTTCCCCGCGTTCACCGAAGCCGTGTGCTGGACGATGAAACCGCCTTCTTCCGCATGACCGAGGTGCCGGGGGAGCCGAACAGTGAAACCCGCATCGATCTGATGGAGGTTCGCGGCGCCCTGGCCCGCTACCGCCTTCAGCCCGTGACGGGACGGCGTCACCAGTTGCGCGTCACCATGAATACCCTGGGTTTGCCGCTGGTGGGCGACCAGCTCTACCCCACGGTGCGCCGCGGCCCCCGGGAAGCCGACGACTTCCGCCAGCCGCTGCAACTGCTGGCCCGCGCCATCGCCTTCACCGACCCGGTCACAGGCCAGGCACGGGCCTTCGAGAGCCAGCGCTCGCTGGACTGGGCCGTGGCCGACGGCGGCTAGAGGTACGCCACCCGCGCCTGGATCAGGTCGATCTTGCCCTGAACCAGTTTTTCCAGGGCGTCGTGGCGCAGGCTGCGCATGCCGGAGGCAATCGCCGCGTCGAACAGGTCGTTGGGCCGGGCATGTTTCTGGATCAGTTCCCGGATCACCGGGTTGTTTTCCAGGATCTCGTAGATGCCCATGCGGCCCTTGTAGCCCTTGCCGCTGCATTTCTCGCACCCTTTGACCAGGCGCACCACGATCTGGCCTGGCGCCTCCACGCCAGCGGCCGCCAGCAGGCGCTTGCTGCCTTCGGCCGCTGACAGCGTGGACCGTTCGATGTATTCCGCGACCAGTCGGTCAAACTGGCCTTCGGCCAGGCGATGCGGCTCGGCGCAATGCGGGCACAGGCTGCGGACCAGCCGCTGCGCGACGATGCCCACCAGCGAGTCGGCAAAGTTCATCGGGTCCATGCCCAGGTCCAGCAGACGCACCACGCTCTCCGACGCGCTGTTGGTGTGCAGCGTGGACAGCACCAGATGCCCGGTCAGCGAGGCCTCGATCGCGATCTTGGCGGTCTCCGGGTCCCGGATCTCGCCGATCATGATGATGTCGGGGTCGGCGCGCAGGAAACCCCGCATCGCCGCCGCGAACGTCACGCCGATCTTCGGGTTCACCTGCACCTGGCGCAGGCCGGGCTGGGTGATTTCGATCGGGTCTTCCGCCGTCCAGATCTTGCGCTCACCCGTGTTCACCTCGGCCAGCATCGAATGCAGCGTGGTGGTCTTGCCGGAACCGGTCGGCCCGGCTGCCAGGATCAGGCCAAACGAGCGGCCCGACAGGCGCGTGAAGGTGTCCTCATCCCGCGCCTGCAGGCCCAGGCGGGCCAGCGGAATCGGCTTGCTCGTCGCCAGCAGGCGCAACACCACGTCTTCGAGGCCGTCGTGCGTGGGCATCACGGCCACGCGCAGCTCCAGCTTGGGCCCGCCGAACTCGGCGAAGTTGATCTTTCCATCCTGCGGGCGACGCCGCTCGGCAATGTCCAGCCGCGCCATGATCTTGATGCGCGAGACCAGTGAAGCCCGCAGCCGCGCGGGCAGCCGCAGGTAAGGCTCCAGGTCGCCATCGCGGCGGAAGCGGATCAAGGTGATCTGCTCGCCAGGATTGGTCTCGACGTGAATATCGGAGGCCTCCCGCGCCAGCGCATCATCGATCATCTTCTTGACCATGCGCACCATGCCCGACGATTCACTCGCCGAGGCGGCCTCTTCATGCTCCTGGCCGGCGGAAATCTCGATCAGCGCCTGGGACACCAGCAGTTCGATATCCTGGGCATCCGACCGGCTCCCGGTCGCCGGCTGCAGGGCGTGCGCGCCCGGGTGCGCTGGCGGCACGCCGCGCGGGGCCGAAGCCCCCGCGCTTTCCTGCAAGTCCAGGCGGAGCTCGATCGCCTCACGGCTGGCCCAGACCAGGCTGATGGCGCGCCCAGTCAGGTTGCACAGTTGCCGACGCAGGGTTTCATCGGTGGGGTTGGACGAGGCCACGAAGAAACGATCCTCGGCCTCGCCCAGCGGCACAACTTCATGCAGCCGCGCCTCCCGGACATGCAGCACCTGAA
Organism: Burkholderiales bacterium; assembly: GCA_011391155.1. Lineage (GTDB taxonomy): Bacteria > Pseudomonadota > Gammaproteobacteria > Burkholderiales > Burkholderiaceae_C > JAABQG01. The sequence goes on along the minus strand of JAABRA010000370.1, from coordinate 14,725 downwards.
AGGCCTCGGGCGGCACGTCAAAGCGCACCGCATCGACTTCCACCAGCCCCGCCACCCGGGCCAGCGAGCGCTCGAGATCGTCCTCGGTGATGACAAGGCGACCCACCAACTCGCGCGACTTGCTGCGCAACAGACCGGGGTCTTCGGCCTGCAGCGCATCCAGCGTCGCTGCATCCAGAAGGTGCATCTGCTCCAGGGCCTGGCGCAAGCTGATCACCGGCTCGTGCCGACGCAGTTCCATGACCGCGAGCAGCTGCGCCAGGGACTGAACGGGCGCCAACGCCGGCAGCGGGGCATGCACCCCGTTTCTGCTCATCTGTTGCGTCACATCCATGGGAAACCTCGTTCGTTGCGGCGCTGGCAGACCCGGAACTCCCAGAACGCCAACCTTGAAACCAAATGTTACGTCGTCCACACCGCAAAACCCTGACCTGCATCAAGTCCCGGGGCTTTGGCCTTCCTCCACGTCAAAAAGCCGCATCCCCTTGCGGTGATACGGCTTCTGGCGGACCCTGGCCCGCACGGCTTTCGACGCCCGTCAGAGCAGGGTGACGCCGGTCTTCGCCTGCAGTTCCTCGCGCGTCACGTCCGGCGCCATCTCCACGACTTTCAGGCCATGCGGCGTGATGTCCATCACGGCCAGGTCGGTGATGATGCGGTCGACCACGCCCACACCCGTCAACGGCAGCGTGCAATTCGGCAGGATCTTCAGCTCGAAGCTGCCGTCCTTCTTCTTCGCGACGTGCTCCATCAGCACCACCACGCTCTTCACGCCACCCACCAGGTCCATCGCGCCGCCCATGCCCTTGACCATCTTTCCGGGGATCATCCAGTTGGCCAGGTCGCCTTTTTCACTGACCTGCATGGCGCCCAAGATCGACAGGTTGACCTTGCCGCCGCGGATCATCGCAAAGCTGTCGTGGCTGCCGAAGATCGACGAACCGGGGATGGTGGTGACGGTCTGCTTGCCGGCGTTGATCAGGTCGGCGTCCACCTCTTCCTCGACGGGAAACGGGCCGATGCCCAGCATGCCGTTCTCGCTTTGCAGCCAGACCTCGATGTCCTTGGGGACATGGTTCGCGACCAGGGTCGGAATGCCGATGCCCAGGTTCACGTAGAAGCCGTCCTGCAGCTCTTTCGCGGCGCGCGCCGCCATCTGGTCTTGTGTCCAGGCCATATTTACACCCCCGCCTTTTCAGTGATGGTTCTTTTCTCGATCCGCTTTTCAGGATTCGGGTTGTGCACGATGCGGTGCACGTAAATGCCGGGCAGGTGCACCTGATCCGGCACCATGGCGCCGACCTCCACGATCTCTTCCACCTCGACCACGCAGATCCGGCCGGCCATCGCCACGGCGGGATTGAAGTTGCGAGCCGTCAGGCGGAACTGCAAATTGCCCGAACGGTCGGCGCGGTGCGCCTTGACCAGCGACACGGCCGGCACCAGCGAGCGCTCCATGACATACGTGTGGCCGTCAAACACGCGCAATTCCTTGCCCTCGGCGACCAGCGTGCCCACGCCGGTCCGGGTGTAGAACGCCGGAATGCCAGCCCCGCCGGCGCGCAGCTTCTCGGCCAGCGTGCCCTGGGGCGTGAATTCAAGCTCGAGTTCGCCGGCCAGGTACTGGCGTTCGAACTCCTTGTTCTCGCCCACGTAGGATGAAATCATCTTCTTGATCTGGCGCGTTTCCAGCAGTTTGCCGAGGCCGAAGCCGTCAACCCCCGCATTGTTGGAGATGACCGTGAGGTCCTTGACGCCGGAATCGCGCAGCGCATCAATCAGCGCCTCGGGGATGCCACACAGGCCAAAACCACCAACCGCCATGAGCTGGCCGTCGGCGACGATGCCCTTGAGGGCAGCGGCCGCAGAGGGATAGAGCTTGTTCACACAGATCTCCAGAAAAGGGAAGGCTGAACGATACTACGTAAACCACTAAGTAGTATTTCGTAAGGGGCAAACCCTGCCACCCCAGTACCCGACATGAACCCGGATTTTGACTACCGCCTCGCCTTCAACCTCGCGCCCATCGGACTGGTGCTGTCACGAAACCGCACCATGGTGGACTGCAACCAGCGCGTCTGCGAGATGTTTGGCGCCGCGCGCGAGCAACTGGTCGGCCAGAGCTTCCTGATTCTCTACCCCAGCGCCGACGAGTACGAGCGCACCGGCGCGCGCCTGGTCCCGCTGCTCAAGAGCGATGGCACCTACGCCGACGACCGCATCATGAAGCGCGTGGACGGCCGCTTCAGGGGCGAGACCTTCTGGTGCCACGTCACCGGCCGGGCGCTCAACCGCGAGGCCCCGCACGAGGCCGGCATCTGGAGCTTCGAGGACCTGAGCTCGCGCCGTCCGGTCAAGGCCGAACTGACGGCGCGCGAACGCGAGGTCGCCGCGCACGTCCTGGACGGCCTGACCGCCAAGGAAATCGGCAAGGTGCTGACCATCAGCCATCGCACGGTGGAAATCTACCGCGCGCGACTGATGCGCAAGTACCAGGCCAGCAGCGCCGCTGACCTGGTGCACAAGCTGATGGTCGGATAACTACCCTATCCATAGCAAACAATCACCGTTCGACGCTGGGATGGTGCCGAAAAGACTCACATTTTCAGCTCAGGGCGCTTTCGGCGCATCCACCACCTCGGCGGCGCTGCGAAACGCCTCCACCGCGGTGGGCACGCCGCAGTAGATGCTGGCGTGCAGCAGCACCTCCTGGAGTTCTTCCACCGTGGCGCCATTGTTCAACGCACCGCGCACATGGCCCTTGAGCTCATGCTGCCTGCCCAGGGCCGTGAGCATGGCCACGGTGATCAGGCTGCGGGTTTTCAGGTCGAGCCCCGGGCGCTGCCAGACGTCGCCCCAGGCATTGCGCGTGATGTACTGCTGGATCGGCGCGGTGAACGCGGTAGCGCCGCCAAAGGCCCGGGCCACGAAATCTTCGCCCATCACCTGCTTGCGGGTGGCGAGGCCCTTGTCGAACTGGGAATCCATGATGTGAAGCTCCTGCAAAATGAGGCTGGCATCATGCACCAAACACCACCCAGGAGATCGACGTGAACCGCTACCCCGCCCCCGACCTCAACGACCTGCCCGACGACATCAAGGCCAAAGTGCTGGAGGTGCAGGAAAAAGCCGGCTTCGTGCCGAACGTGTTCCTGGGCTTTGCACGACGCCCGGCCGAGTGGCGCGCCTTCTTTGCCTACCACGACGCCTTGATGGTCCCGGAATCGGTCGGTCGCACCAGCGGCCTGAGCAAGGGCGAGCGCGAGATGATCGTCACCACCACCAGCGCTGCCAACCACTGCCTGTACTGCGTGGTCGCCCATGGCGCCATCCTGCGCATCTACGAGAAGAAGCCGCTGGTGGCCGACCAGGTGGCGGTGAACTACCGCAAGGCCGACATCCCGGCGCGCCAGCGCGCCATGCTCGACTTCGCGATGAAGGTCTGCCTGCACTCGGACGAGATTGGCGAGGCGGATTTCGAGGCCCTGCACGCCCACGGATTCGACGACGAGGACATCTGGGACATCGCCGCCATCACCGCGTTCTTCGGCCTGTCCAACCGCATGGCCAGCTTCAGCGGCATGGTGCCCAACCCCGAGTTCTACCTGATGGGCCGGCAGCCCCGCCAGAAATAGGTACTACGCTATCGATAGCGGAAGATGGCCCATCGACGCTGGGAATGGCCTATTTTTTCATATTTCCGGATAACTGAGGCACCCTGCGGTGCAAGAGCCCCGGGACGGTTTCAGCCCAGCAGGCTGGCCGGCTCCACGAAGGCGTAGCCCAGATCCCGCGCCACCGCCTCATAGGTCACCTGGCCCTGGCACACGTTCAGGCCGTTACACAGGTGCGGGTCGTCCTGCAAGGCCTGCTTCCAGCCCTTGTCCGCCAGCGCCAGCGCGTGGCCGATGGTGGCGTTGTTCAGCGCAAACGTGGACGTGCGCGCCACGGCGCCGGGCATGTTGGCCACGCAGTAGTGCACCACGCCGTCGACCATGTAGACCGGCTCCGCATGCGTCGTGGCATGGGATGTCTCGAAACAGCCGCCCTGGTCGATCGCCACGTCGACCAGCACCGCGCCTTTCTTCATGCGCGCCACATGCGAGCGGGTCACCAGCTTGGGCGCCGCCGCGCCGGGCACCAGCACGCCGCCGACCACCAGATCGGCGTCCAGCACGGCTTCCTCGATGCTGGTGGCGGTGGAATACACCGTGCTGATGCGGTTGCCGAACACCAGGTCGAGCTGGCGCAGGCGGTCCACGTTCTTGTCCAGCACGGTGACCCGGGCGCCCAGGCCCACGGCCATCTGCAACGCGTTGGTGCCGACCACGCCGGCCCCGATGATGGCCACATGGCCGGGCTGAACGCCGGGCACGCCGCCCAGCAGCAGGCCGCGCCCGCCATGGGCTTTTTCAAGATACGTCGCGCCGGCCTGCACCGCCATGCGCCCGGCCACTTCGCTCATGGGCGCCAGCAGGGGCAGACCGCCGCCGGGGCCGGTGATGGTTTCGTAGGCAATGCAGATCGCGCCGGACTGCACCAGCGCCTTGGTCTGCTCGGGATCGGGCGCCAGGTGCAGGTAGGTGTAGAGGATTTGCCCGGGGCGCAGCATGGCGCATTCCACCGGCTGCGGCTCCTTGACCTTCACGATCATCTCGGCGCGCGCGAAGATCTCGCCGGCACTGGCGACCATCTCGGCGCCGGCCGCCACGTACTGGGCATCGGTCAGGTCAATCGCGGTGCCCGCATCGTTCTGCACCAGCACCTGGTGTCCATGGCGGGTGAGTTCACGGACGCTGGCCGGGGTCAGCCCGACGCGGTATTCGTGGTTCTTGATTTCCTTGGGGATGCCGATGAGCATATTGATCTCCTGGTGATTTGATCGGAGCGATTGTGCGGAGGGTTCGGCCTTTTGAGAAGTCGTGTTAATTAATCAGCACCGTCATAAGCATGTCTAATTAAAAAGGCCTTGACGGAGGCATCGGTCACGACTGAGGTCAACCTGCGTTCTCCCGCGCCATCCGACTGTATATTCATAGCAGAAAAGGACCCAATGACGCTGGGATTAGCCCCTTTTTATTCAGATTTTTCAACCATCCGCCGCATCCACTCCGGCAGGGGTACCGCTTTCTGCTTCGGGAAGTCCACCCAAATGGTCGTGGCCCCGCCCGCCGCCCAGATCGCACCGGGCGCGTCGGCGCGCTCCATCGTGGTCCAGGTCTCGAACGTGGTGCGCGCCGGGTCGCTGGCGTACATCTTCAGCAGCACATCGCCGGGGTACTCCAGCTGGCGGTAGAAATTGCAGAAGGCATTGACGATCACCGGGCCCTCACCAAGCGGATCCATCATGCAGCCGATGGAGCGGAACCACTCAATGCGAATGATCTCCAGGTAGCGGAAATAGGTGGTGTTGTTGACGTGGTTCATCGCGTCCATGTCGCCCCAGCGGATCGGCACGGTCGTCTCGAACACCAGCTTCTTTTTCTCGGGGATTTCAAATTTCATCGGTGGGCCTTGATGGAAAAAAGGATGCCGAGGGTGAACAGCACGCAGGCGGTGAGCTGCGCACCGCTCGGCCAACGGCCGTCCCAGGCAAAAGAATAAAACAGCGCGAACACGGTCTCGCTCACGATGAGCTGGCCGCACAGGCTGGCCGACAGGCGCTGGCTGGCGATGTTCCACAAAATCGTGGCCAGCCAGGCCGAACCCAACCCGGTAGCCACGCACACCGCCAGGGACTGCGCGAAGTCCGGATGCGCGACCAGTTCGGGCGCCGGTGTGCCCAGCGCCAGCCACAGCAGCAGTGCGCCACCGCCCGTGGCGACGCCCAGCCAGTGGGCCCAGTCCGTGGCTGCAACGTCCGGGTGCCGGTGCAGCCAGGCCGCGTTGAGCAGGGCAAACGCCGTCCAGCACGCCATGGCAGCCACGGCCCAGGCCACGCCACGCAGGAAGTCGGGCAGGTCGGTCACGGCCGTCCCCGCTGCGCCGGTGCGGGACGCTCCCATCATCAGGGCCAGGCCGGCTGCGGTCAGCGCCAGCCCCGGCAGCAGCGCCGACCAGCGCAGGCCCAGCGGCTTGCCCAGCAACATGACCCACAGCGGAATCGTGCCGATGATGAGCGTCGGCACCTCGGTGCCTGCATCGCGGATGGCGAGCACCAGCAGCCAGTAGTAGCCGGTGAAGCCCAGCACGCTCAAGCCCAGCGCGGCCCCCATCTGGGCCGGCGTGGGCCGGCGCCTGCGCCCCGGCAGGGCCAGCAACATGAGCCCCGACATCAGCCCATAAGCGATGAAGCGGCCCGACGCCAGATCCAGCGACGACAGACCGGGGGTCATGCGCGGCGCCACGAAGACCAGCCCCCACAGCGCACCGGCCAGCAGTCCCGCGACGATGCCCCAGGTCATGCAGAAGCCGCCGGGCCGCCGGGCGTCATTCAGACGCCGAAGCCGTCGTCCGCAGCGATCACCGCGCCGTTGATGAAATGGCTCTGGTCGCTGGCCAGCATCAGCACCAGTCCGTCCAGGTCCTGCGGCTGCCCCACGCGCTTGCGCGGCAGCATCTGGATGAGCTTCTGGCCCTGCTCGGTCTGCCAGTGGTGGTGGTTGATCTCGGTATCGATATAGCCCGGGCAGATCGCGTTGACGTTGATGCCGAATTTGCCCCATTCCAGCGCCATCGCCTTGGTCATCTGCACCACCGCGGCCTTGCTCATGCAGTACACGCCGATCTGCGGCAGCACCTTCAGGCCGGCCATCGAGGCGATGTTGATGATGCGTCCGCCCGTGAAGCTGCCGGGTGCTGCGCCCCGCGAGCGCGCCAGCATGCGCTTGCCCACCTCCTGCGCCACGAAGAAGGCGCCGCGCACATTGGTGTTGAACACGAAATCGTAGTCATCCTCCTCGACATCCTGAATGCGCTGCGTGGTGCTGACCCCGGAGTTGTTGACCAGGATGTCGATCGAGCCCATCTCGGTTTCGGCGTGCGCCACGGCGGACTTGATCGAGTCGCGGTCGGTCACGTCGAGTTCCACCACGTGGGCATCACCGCCGTCGCCCTCGATCTGGGCGCGCAGCTCCTTGAGCTTTTCCAGCCGGCGGCTGGCCAGCACCACGCCGGCACCGGCGCCGGCCAGCACCCGGGCAAACTGGGCGCCCAGGCCGCCGGAGGCGCCGGTGATGAAGGCCACCCGGCCGGAAAGATCGATGTTGTACGCCATTGAGGGAACCTCCACTAAATCAAAAAAGCCGTCGGTCGATTGTGCCTGTGAAGCGAATAAAATCAGTCGCCCAACCGACAGACTTCTCCGCCGGCATGCGGCAAGATGGCGCCCCTGATCAACCGAGACCTCCCATGACAAACCAGGAAATACTGGCCCAGTTCGGCCCGCGCGAAGCGATGGAATATGACGTGGTCGTGGTCGGTGGCGGACCGGGCGGGCTGTCCACCGCCATCCGCCTGAAGCAACTGGCCGCGGAAAATGGCACGGAGATCTCGGTCGTGGTGCTGGAAAAAGGCGCAGAGCCTGGCGTGCATATCCTCTCGGGCGCGGTGCTGGACCCGATCGCCCTGTCGGAGCTCTTCCCCGACTGGAAGGCCATGGGCGCCCCGCTGAACCAGCCCGTCACCGACGAGGCCATGCTGTTCCTGAGCGAAACCACGGGCTACCGCACCCCCAACTTCCTGCTGCCCAAGTGCAGCCAGAACCACGGCAACTACATCATCAGCCTGGGCGCCCTGACGCGCTGGCTGGCCCAGCAGGCCGAGAACCTGGGGGTGGAGATTTTCCCCGGCTTCGCTGCGGCCGAAGTGCTGTACAACGACGACGGCTCGGTGAAGGGCGTGGCCACCGGCAACCTGGGCGTGGGCAAGGACGGCGAGCCGGGCGAGGCCTTCCAGATCGGCATGGAACTGCTCGCCAGGTACACGATCTTTGCCGAGGGCGCGCGAGGTCACCTGGGACGCCAGCTGATATCACGCTACAAGCTCGACGAGGGCTGCGACCCGCAGAGCTACGGCATCGGCATCAAGGAACTGTGGGAGGTTGACCCGGCCCGTCACCAACCCGGGCTGGTGGTGCATACGGCCGGCTGGCCGATGGACGACGCCACCTACGGCGGCTCGTTCCTGTACCACATGGAAGACAACAAGATCGCGCTGGGCTTCATCACCGGGCTCAACTACACCAACCCGTACCTGAGTCCGTTCGAAGAGTTCCAGCGCTGGAAAACCCACCCCAACATCCGCTGGTACCTGGAAGGTGAAGACCACGGGCTCAAGCCCGCCAAGCGGCTGGCCTACGGTGCCCGGGCCATCACGGCGGGCGGTCTGACCTCCTTGCCCAAGACCGTGTTTCCGGGCGGTGCGCTGGTCGGCTGCGATGCCGGCTTCCTGAACGTGAGCCGCATCAAGGGCAGCCACGCCGCCATGAAATCCGGCATGCTGGCTGCCGAAGCCGCCTACGAAGCGGTCACGGCCGGACGACAGCATGACGAGCTCAGCGCCTACCCCGAGGCCTTCGAGGCCAGCTGGCTCTACACCGAACTCAACAAATCGCGCAATTTCAAGGCCTGGTTCAAATATGGCCTGAGGGTAGGGACCTTGATGAACGGCGTTGAGCAGTTCGCGCTCGGCGGTCACATGCCGTGGACGCTGCATCGCGACAAGCCGGACCACGCCTACCTGAAACCCGCCGCGCAATGCCAGCCCATCGCCTATCCGAAACCGGATGGCAAGCTCACCTTTGATCGCCTGTCGAGCGTCTTCATCAGCAACGTCAACCACGAAGAAAACCAGCCCGCGCACCTGACGCTCAAGGATGCGTCGGTGCCGGTCACCATCAACCTGGCGACGTTCGCCGGGCCGGAAGCCCGCTACTGCCCGGCGGGCGTGTACGAATTCGTCCCCGACGAGTCAAAGGGCGGCAGCGCCCAGCGCCTGCAGATCAATGCGGCCAACTGCGTGCACTGCAAGACCTGCGACATCAAGGACCCGACGCAGAACATCGTCTGGGTCACGCCGGAGGGTGGCGGCGGGCCGAACTACGCGGGCATGTAAGCGCGCTGCCTCCGTTATCGGAAGGGGCTTTCGGGCCCTTTTTTTGTGACCGGCAGGATCTGTCGATCCCGTGACCGTCTCGAACCGGCGACGCGATGTAAAGTTCACGCTTCCTCCGGAGACAAAACCCATGAACATCGTGATCACCGGCGGCGCCGGCTTTCTGGGCGTGCGCCTGGCGCGCACCCTGCTCGCCCAGGGCCAGCTTTCCCTCGCCGGCAGCGCGCCCCAGACCATCGCCCGCATCACCCTGGTGGACCGCGCGCAGCCGCCGGCCGACCTGCTGGTGGATGCCCGCGTCGCCACCGTGGTCGGCGACCTCACGGACCTGCTGCGGCCCGGCATCGCCGGCACCGCCGCCGTGCCGGCGGACACCCAGCTGGCGTTCCATCTGGCAGCCGCCGTGAGCGGCGAGTGCGAGGCCGACTTCGACCTGGGCATGCGCAGCAATCTGGACGCAACCCGCGCCCTGCTGGAAGCCTGCCGTGCCTTGAAGACCCGCCCCACGGTCGTGTTTGCCAGCTCGCTGGCGGTGTTCGGCAAGCCTCCAGGACAGGTTCTGCCCGAGGTCATCGAAGACCACACCCTGCCCACGCCGCAGAGCAGTTATGGCGTCCAGAAATTCATCGGCGAGCAACTCGTGGCCGACTACGCGCGCAAGGGCTTCGTGCGCGGGCGCAATGTGCGCCTGATGACGGTCAGCGTGCGGCCCGGCAAACCCAACGGCGCGGCATCGAGCTTCCTGAGCGGCATGATCCGCGAGCCGCTGGCAGGGGTGCGCGCCGCCTGCCCGGTGCCGGCCGACATCCCGGTCGCGCTGTCGTCCCCTGGACGCACCATCGAAGGCCTGATCCGCGCCGCGACGGTGAGCGACACCGAATGGGGCCCCCTGACCGCCATGAACCTGCCGGCCTTGCGCACCAGCGTCGGCGAGATGGCTGCCGCGCTCGGCCGGGTGGCCGGTACGGCGGCCACTGATCTGCTGGACTGGACGCCCGACCCGGCGATCTTGCGCGTGGTCAGCACCTGGCCCGGCAACATCGCCGCCACCCGCGCCCGAGCGCTGGGGCTGTTGCCGGATACCGATTTCGAGGCGGTCATTCGCGACTACATCCGCGAAAACCCCGATGCGATTCGTCTGCCGGTGCAGCCATAATCTAAAGTTGTCATACAACTTTCGCAGCTTTCGAAGCCTTCGAGACTTGCAATCCGACTTTTTCCAACCAAGGAGACCTGAATGAAATTGCGCAAACTGGTGATCGGCCTGAGCCTGGCCCTGGGTTTTGTGGCAACGGCGTCGGCCCAGACCACCATGAAGATCAGTATTTCCGTGGCGCAGAACTCGCACCAGGGCGTGGCCATCGACACCTTCGCCAAGGAAGTGGAAAAGCGCACCGGCGGCCGCTACAAGGTCCAGACCTTCTACTCCGGCTCGCTCGGTGGCGAACGGGAGTCGATCGAGGCGGTGCAGCTCGGCACCCAGGAACTGGCCTTCAGCTCGACCGGCCCGGTGCCCAACTTCGTGCCCGACGCCAAGATCCTCGACATTCCCTTCCTGTTCCGCGACAAAGCCCACGCCCGCGCCGTTCTGGATGGCCCGATTGGCCAGGAGATGCTGGGCAAGTTCGAGGCCAAGGGTTTCAAGGCGCTGGCCTGGGCCGAGAACGGCTTCCGCCACATGACCAACAGCAAGCGTGCGGTCAACAGCCCGGACGACCTCAAGGGCCTGAAGATGCGCACCATGGAAAACCCGGTGCACGTGGCGGCCTACAAGGGCTTTGGCATCATCACCACGCCCATGGCCTTCCCGGAAGTCTTCACGGCCCTGCAGCAGGGCACCGTGGATGGCCAGGAAAACCCGCTGTCGGTGATCATGTCGGCCAAGTTCGACCAGGTGCAGAAATACCTGACATTGACGGGCCACGTCTACTCGCCCGCCATCTTCCTGATGAACAAGACCGCCTTTGACAAGCTCAGCGCCGCCGACAAGACGGCGTTCCTGGAAGCTGCCAAGGAAGGCGCCAAGGCCAACCGCGCCCGTGTCGATGCGGATGACGCCAGCGGCGTGACCGACCTGCGCTCCAAGGGCATGAACGTGGTGGAGACCGTGGACAAGGCCAGGTTCGTGGCGGCGCTCGGCCCGGTGAACGCCGAGTTCGAGAAGCAGTTCGGCAAGGCAAATATCGACAAGATCCGCAATTTCAAATAGGGACCGTCGCCAGATTGGTCTGTTTTTGATAGCAAACTACGCCCGTTCCACGCTGGGAACGGGCGTTTTTTATTGATAAATTGCGTATCTCGACGCCATGAAGCAACATTTCTTGTCCTTTGAGCGGTTCACCACTGGCCTGGCGCTGGTGGTGGCGTGCGCCATGCTGGCGATTTCCGCGTCGCTCGGCATGTTCCAGATCATCATGCGTTTCGTGATCGAGGCCCCCGCCGAATGGACCGAGGTGCTGATCCGCTTCAGCCTGATCTGGATGGTGTTCATGGGCATTCCGATGGCGTTTCGCCAGGGCGCCATGGTCAGCGTGGATGTGCTGTACCGCTGGAGCCCGCCGCGCATCCGGCGGGTGCTCGACTTCGTGGTCAGCGCCGCGGCGCTGGCGCTGATCGGGGTCATCATCTGGTGGGGCTGGGACTACGCTAACCGCGGCAAGGTGCAGACCGTCACCGGACTGGAGGAAATCTCGATGTTCTGGGCCTACCTGGCGCTGCCGGTGGGCGGCGTTTTCAGCGTGATCAGCATCATCGGCAACCTGCTCGATCCGCAGCGGCTCGAACTGGAGACCGCGCAATGAGCATCGTCATGCTGGTCACCATGGTGCTGTGCTTTGCACTCACCATCTCGGTTGCGGTATCGATCGGCCTGGCCTCCATCGTCGGCATCCAGGTCAACAACGCCAACATGCTGATTTCCGTCAAGGAAATGTTCAACGCCATCAACAAGTTTCCTCTGGCCGCCATTCCCTTCTTCATCCTGGCCGGCAACATCATGGAGACCGGCGGCATCTCGCGCCGGCTGGTCGAGTTTGCCAAAAGCATCGTTGGCGGCGTGCAGGGCGGCCTGCCCATGACCTGCGTGCTGACCTGCATGATCTTCGCCGCGGTCTCGGGCTCGTCGGTGGCCACCACCTTTGCGGTCGGCACGATCCTGATTCCGGCGCTGCTCAAGCACGGCTATCCCACCACCTGGGCGGCTTCCCTGCAGGCCACCAGCGCCGAGCTCGGCGTGATCATCCCGCCCTCGATTCCCCTGATCCTGTATGGGGTCAGCGCCGAGGTGTCGATTGGCGAACTGTTCATCGCCGGCTTCGGGCCGGGCATCCTGATTGGCGGCGCGCTGATGCTGTTCGTCTGGGCCTACTGCCGCATCAAGGGCTGGGGCAAGAGCGACGGGGACGGCCGCCTGGGCTTTGGGCCAGCCACGCTGAAAGCCGGCTGGGCGCTGGCGATGCCGGTGATCATCCTCGGCGGCATCTACGGCGGCGTCTTCACGCCGACCGAAGCCTCGGCCGTGGCGGTGTTCTACGCGCTGATCGTCGGTCTGGTGATCTACCGCGAGATCAAGTTCACCGACCTGGCCGTCATCCTGCGCAAGTCGGTGCTTTCCAGCGCGGTGATCATGTTCATCATTGCCAACGCCGGCCTGTTCGCCTTCCTGATCACGCGCGCCGGCGTGCCGGATGCCATCGGCCACTGGCTGCAGGAGGTGCTCAAGTCGCCCGCCTATTTCCTGCTGGGCGTGAATCTGGCGCTGTTCCTGATCGGCATGTTCATCGAGACCAGCGCGGCCATCATCGTGCTGGCGCCAATCCTCGCGCCCGTGGCCATGCACTTCGGCATCGACCCGGTGCACTTCGGCTTGATCATGGTGGTGAACCTGGCCATGGGAATGATCACGCCGCCGTTTGGCGTCAACCTGTTTGCCGCCTGCACCGTGGCGCGCATCTCGCTGGACCGCATGATCAAGGATTTGATTCCCTTCGTGCTGGTGATCCTGGCCTGCCTGATGATCATCACCTACGTGCCGGCACTGAGCCTGGGACTGCGCGACCTGGTGTACGCCAAGTAAGGGTTTTCACGGTACTGTCACTCGCGCTGTCCATGATCGGCTCCTTTCCTCAAGGGAGTCGTCATGTCATTGCACAAAACCGACAAGGCCCGCGCTGAACTCACGCCGGGCTCACGCAGCCTGAGCCAGCGCGAGCGCACCCTGCTGCTGCTGGCCGACGGCAACAAGTCCCCGCAGGACCTGGGCTGGATGTTCGGCGGGGAGGCCGGGATCCTCCTGAAAAAGCTGATGCAGGACGGCTATCTGGAGAAGCGCCTTCCGGCTGGCACTCCGGCCGCACCCTCGGGGCCGGTCGGCGCGTCACGGCCCGCGCAACCGGTCGCACCCGCGCGCCAGACAGCCCCGGCCGCCTCAGCCGCCGAGCCCGCGGCGCGCGTGTCAGCCGATGCCTTCGAAGGCAAACGCTCCCTGGCGACGACGCGGATGTTCCTGTTCGATATCTGCGAGCGCATGTTCTCCCGGCGCGACCCGGATCTGGCCGAGCGCTTTCGCGAGGCATTGCGCCAGGCCCGGGACCGCGAAGGCATGCTGGCAGCAGGACGCGAGATGATCGCGGAAATCGAGCGGGTCGCCGGCCATGAGCGTGCGGACTCGATCAGCGAGCGCATCGCGATGTTGCTGCCCCCCGAGTCGGTGACCTGAAAGCGCGTGCAGGATGGGCAAGGGCCATCATCGGCTACACTTTCGAACTTGTCAGGAGAGCGTCTTCGCCAGAAGACCGCCGAAGGCGCAGGAGGCCCCGCAAAGGGCCCTGAACGCTCAGGCAAAAGGACTGACAAGCGCCTGAAAAGGCGTTTCCTCACTGGAGAGAGGCTTTGCCCGGCTTGCGCCGGCGAAGTCCACCGAAGGAGCAAACCGCAGTCTGCCGCCGCGCCCAGCGCCCGGTGATGCAGACCCGGCGAATCTCTCAGGTAAAGCGGACAGGGAGGGCAAGACGGGGCATGCGTGCCCTCAAATTTTGCCTTTTCAGGAGAATGCCTTGTCCGCCACCGATGCCTCTTTGCTCCCCACGCCCCTGCAAGCGCTGCACCTCGAACTCGGTGCGCGCATGGTGCCGTTTGCCGGGTACACGATGCCGGTGCAATACCCCGCCGGCCTGATGGCCGAACACCGCCACACCCGCACTGCGGCCGGCCTGTTCGACGTCTCGCACATGGGCCAGCTGCGGCTGGTGGGCGTGGATGCCGCCGCCGCGTTCGAGTCGCTGATGCCGGTGGACGTGATCGGCCTGGCCGTGGGCAAACAGCGCTATGGCCTGCTGCTCAACGACGCGGGCGGCATCATCGACGACCTGATGTTCGTCAATCGGGGCACCGACCTCTTCGTCATCGTCAACGGCGCCTGCAAGGTGGGCGACATCGCACACATCCAGGAAAAAATCGGCTCCCGCTGCGCGGTCATTCCGATGCCGGAACGCGCCTTGCTGGCGCTGCAGGGCCCGCAGGCCGTGGCGGCGCTCACACGCCTCGTGCCCGGTGTCGAGAAGCTGGTGTTCATGACCGGCGGCAGCTTCGCCTGGAACGGCGCCGACCTCTTCATCACCCGCAGCGGCTACACCGGCGAAGACGGATTCGAGATCTCGTTGCCCAACGACCA
>JAABRA010000359.1 GCA_011391155.1 Burkholderiales bacterium | reverse complement strand
GTACCGAATTGATATAGCCAGCAGTTGCCATGATTTCTCCGTGAAATTAAGTTGAGGATCTCCCCGCAGTTTTGGGAAGACGCCCGAGAATCATGCCACAAATGAAAACGGCTTGCGAAGGGTTTTCCAGAGGATGTGGCTACGACGCGCATGCTCTTTGCCCCTTGTTGTGAATTAGTGTCTGCAGAGCCGCATTAGTGTTGCAGACATGCAACATATGAATTCCCGGAATGCGGAACGCCTTCGCTTCGTGCTAGCGTTTCAGCGTTGACAGGCTCGGCAGCAGACACTTCGCCGGTATATATTCCACGGTCCCGGTGCGGCTCTTT
>JAABRA010000358.1 GCA_011391155.1 Burkholderiales bacterium | reverse complement strand
TGCCCCACAAGAACAAGACCATGTCCGACGAACCCCAGGATCTGAACACCCTCCTCACGCGACTGCGCAAGGCGTCGGTTGAACATGATGACCCGCGCACGCCCATGGATGTGCCAGCGCGCGCGTGGACGGCCCCTGTCGATGGGCCCGCCGATGAACTGCAGGCGACATTGATCGCCGGGGTTGGAAGAAGCGGGGGGCTGACCCCCTATCTGGTGGTTGACGACAAAGGGTTCGTCGTGCTGGGTTACCAGAACTTGCTGGGCCGCGCGCCGGATCCGGAAGGGCAGGCCTTCTTGCTGGAGCGCCTGCGCCTGCGCACGCCACGCACCGAGTTGCTCGGCGAAATGGTGTTGTCGGCTGAAGCGCGCCAGCATGACCCCGGCGCCTGGCTGAAACGCCTGCCCTATCGTTTCCTGCATCTGGCGCTGCACCTTCCACTGCTGCGCACAGAACGGTTGGTGCGCGCCGTCCTGCGCAGAATCGAGCAAAGACTGGCCAGAAGCGCGAACCGTACCGCCTTTGGCATCGCATGGCGCCTGGCCCGCGCCCAGGATGCCCATTCGCGGCAACTGCATTCCCAACTGACTAATATTAAAGCGGCTCAGGCAGACCTGGAAAGGGAGCAGGCGGGCCAGCGGGAGGCGCAGGCCGGCCTGAACGCGGAACAGGCCGGCCTGAGGGAAGCGCAGGCGACCTTGAACCAGGAACAGGCGGGCCTGAGAAAAACGCAGGCGGGCTTGAACGACGAACAAGCCGGCCTGAGACAAGCACAGGCTGACCTGAAAGCGGCGCAGGCCGTGTTGAATAAGCGTCTGACCGATCAGTTCGTGAGCCTGCAACTGGCGACCGTGCAGCGCCTGGCCCTTGCCCCGGAAGACCGGGCCGCGGTGGCCGACTTTTTTGCAGCTTTTGAAACCCACTTTCGCGGGCCTGTTACAGAACTGCGCGATCAGCTCGAACGGGACTACCTGGGCCGGCTGATCGGGCTGCGGGAAGTGCTGGGCGACGCCCCTTGCCTGGACCTGGGCTGTGGGCGCGGGGTATGGCTGGAGCTGCTGCGCGACCATGGCTTTGTCGCCCAGGGGGTGGATCTGAATGCCAGGGCCATCGCCGAGGCGCAGGATCAGGGCCTGAACGCACAATTCAACGATGCGCTGCAATGGTTGCGCGGATTGCCGGACGATTCCGCGCTGGCAATCACCGCGTTTCACCTGATGGAACACCTGCCTTTTTCGGTCCGACTGGCACTGGTGGCGGAGTGCGCACGGGTGCTCAGGCCGGGCGGGCTCCTCATACTGGAAACACCCAACCCCGAAAACATCTGGGTCGGCACCCATACTTTCTACCATGACCCGACGCACAGCCAGCCGCTCACGCCAGACAGCCTGGAGTTCCTGGTGAACTATCACGGGCTGGCGACCGTCGAGGTGGCGCGACTGCACCCCTACCCTGAATCGGCTCGCCTGCCCGAAATTGACGCTGTGACTTCACGCCTGAACAACATGACCTGCGCCGGACAGGACTTTGTGGTGATCGCCCAGAAACCGCGCTGAGCCTGCATGCGAATCCTGCTGACAGCCAGCCAGGCGCCCTTCCTGCGCGGCGGCGCCGAACTTCACACCGAGAACCTGTGCGCGGCGCTGCGGCGCGCAGGGCATGAAGTGGAGCGCATCAACCTGCCCTTCAAGTTTTCACCCGAGGCCGATATCGAGCGCCTGATGGCGTTCTGCGAGGGCTTCGATATGGCTTCGCCCAACGGCCAGACGGTGGACCGGTTGATCAGCCTGCAGTTTCCGGGCTATGGTCTGGCCCACCCGGCCCACGTGGTGTGGCTGTTGCACCAGCACCGCGCGGTGTACGAGTTGTATGACGAGAGCCGCGCCACCCCGGCCGTCAGGCGCCTGCGGGAAGGCATTGCTGCCTTTGATGGCCGGGTGCTGCCCAAGGCCCGGCGGATCTTTGCCAATTCGAAGCGGGTGGCTGAGCGGCTGCGGCAGTTCAATGGTCTTGCAGCGACTCCCCTGTATCACCCACCGCCCATGGCCGAGATGTTTCAGTGCGGTGAAGAATGGGGCTATGTGTTTTACCCCAGCCGGCTGGAATCGCTGAAGCGGCAGGATTTGCTGATTGAAGCTTCGCGACTGTTGAAGTCGCCGGTGCGCGTGCTGATCGGCGGCACGGGGGGGCAGCAAGAGCGTTACGCCGCGATGATCGACCGTTATCGCCTGAATGACCGCGTGCGTCTGGTGGGGCCCTTCACGGAAGCTGAAAAGCGGGCCTTTTACGCCCACGCCCTGGGTGTGGTGTTTGTGCCGCGCGATGAAGACCTGGGCTATATCACCCTGGAGGCCATGTATGCGTCGAAGCCCGTGATCACCTGCACGGACTCGGGCGGGCCGCTGGAGTTTGTGGTGCCCGGCGAAACTGGCTGGGTGGTGGAGCCCACACCCGAGGCGCTGGCGGAGGCGATTGAACAGCTCTGGGCCAACAAGGCCCGAAGCCGTGCCATGGGCGAGGCCGGGCGGGCGCGGGTGCTGGGCCTGAATCTTTCCTGGGACCGTGTGGTGGAGACGCTATGCGCCTGAGGCAACGGATCCGCCGCCTGGCCGAGGGTTTGCCGCTGCCGGCTGTGGTATGGGATGTCTGGCGTTTTCGCGCCTTCATCATGGGCAGTGTCCGGCGCGATATTGAATCGCAGTTTCGCGGCTCGTTGCTGGGCGCGGCGTGGCTCTTCATCCAGCCGCTGGCCATGATTCTGGTCTATACGCTGATTTTTTCCAACGTGATGGGTAGCCGCCTGCCAGGCGTGGGCTCAACCTATGCTTACAGCATTTACCTGTGCGCCGGACTGCTGCCCTGGACCTATTTCTCGGACTCCCTGGCGCGCCTTCAGGGCGTGTTTGTGAATAACAGCAACCTGATCAAGAAAGCGGCGTTCCCGCGCATCTGCCTGCCCCTGATTGCCCTGGGCGGCTCGACGTTCAATTTCCTGGTGATCCAGGGGCTGTTTTTCGGGTTCCTGCTCGGCAGTGGCAACTTTCCCGGCTGGGCTGTGGTGGGCATACTGCCGGCGCTGGCCGTGCAGATCCTGTTGACGGTGGGGCTCGGCATGCTGACGGCCACCATGAACGTGTTTTTCAGGGATGTGGGCCAGCTGGTCAACATGGTTCTGGTGTTCCTGTTCTGGCTCACGCCGATTGTCTATCCGGTGAGCGTGCTGCCCCAAGAGATGCGAGGCTGGATCTGGCTGAACCCGCTGGCGGTGGTGGTCCACCACTACCAGCACATCTTTGTGTATGGCAGTCTGCCTGACCGGGACGCATGGCTGGCCCTGGGCGCCGTGGCCATTGTGGCGCTGGGCCTGACCGTGCTGGGTTTGCGCGTGTACCGCGCCCGGGCGCCGGAAATGGCGGATGAACTGTGAGCACCATGGACAGCGCACTGGCACGGGGGTCCATCGACCTGAACAATCTGGGCAAGGCCTACCGGCGCTATCCGACGCGCTGGGCCCGGCTGCGAGAGTGGGTGCAACCCCAGACACCGCGCCATGAGCTGACCTGGGTGTTGCGTGCACTGAACCTGCATGTGCCGCCCGGTCAGGCGGTGGGCATCATCGGGCGCAACGGGGCGGGCAAGAGTACCCTTCTGAAGATGATCACCGGCACCAGCACCCCGACCGAGGGCGCGGTGCGCATGCAGGGGCGTGTGGCGGCGCTGCTGGAACTGGGCATGGGCTTCCACCCCGACTTTACCGGCCGGCAAAATGCCTGGATGGCGGCGCAACTGCTGGGCATGGCCGGCCACGAAATTGAACAGACCATGCCGGCCATCGAGGCCTTTGCCGAAATTGGCGCCTATATTGATGAGCCGGTACGGACCTATTCCAGTGGCATGCAGGTGCGACTGGCCTTCAGCGTGGCCACGGCCGTGCGGCCCGACGTGTTGATCGTCGATGAGGCGCTGGCCGTGGGGGATGTGTATTTTCAGCACAAGTGTTTTTCCCGCATCCGGGCCTTCAGGCAGGAGGGAACGACCTTGATGTTTGTCTCGCACGACCCGGGCGCCATCAAGAGCCTGTGCGACCGCGCGGTCTTGCTGGACGGTGGCGCCATCGTGGCCGACGACGCGCCGGACCAGGTGCTGGACCTCTACAACGCGCTGGTGGCAGAACGTGAAAACCGCGGATTTACCGCGGCGGCCGCGCCCGTGGGTCAGCCGAAGGTGGGGGTTCGCTCCGGCGACGGGCGGGCGCGCCTGCTGGAGGTGAACCTGCACAACAGTGCCGGTCCCGCACGCGTGTTTCAGGTGGGAGAAGCCCTGTTCTTGCGCATCGGCCTGCAAAAGAACGCACCGGTGCCGGATTTGACAGTGGGCTTCCTGATCCGTGACCGCCTGGGCAATGACGTGTTTGGCACCAACACCTGGCATGTGCCGGCGCAAGGTCTGTCGAGCCTGGTGACGGGGGAAATGGCGGAGTTGTGCTGGCAGGTTCCCGAACTGAACCTGGGCCCGGGGAGCTACACGGTTTCGGTGGCGCTGCACGGCGACATGACACATGTGGAAAACAGTTACGACTGGTGGGACAAGGCCGCGCTTTTTGAAGTGGTGCGCGGCCCGGAACCCATTTTTGAAGGGGTTTGCCGCTTGACCCAGGTTTCTGCCGTTTTGACCCCCATGGCCTCCAACCGCGTGGAGGCCGGCGCATGAAAGTAGCCCTGGTGGCGCCCAGCGGAGTTCCGTTCGTGGTGGGCGGTGCGGAAAAACTCTGGTGGGGATTGGCCCAGCATGTGAACAGGCAGACCGACCACGCCATGGAGTTGATCAAGCTGCCGTCCCCCGAGCGCAATTTCTGGGAAATCACGCGCAGTTACGAGCAATTCAGCGCTTTGGACCTGTCGCATTTTGATGCGGTGATTTCCACCAAGTACCCGGCCTGGATGGTGGATCACCCCAACCACGTGGTGTATGTGCAGCACCGGTTGCGCGGCCTGTACGACACCTGCCCGCCGGGGCTGTCAACCCCGCCCAAGAACCCGCCCACCGAGGCGCAGGCGCTGTGGCAACTCGTGACCAGCGCATCATGCACACGCCAGATGCTGCCCGAGATCTTTGGCCGGATCCACGAGTTACGGACCCGCCGCGGTCTTGATCCGGAGCGACTGGAGGCCTTGACAGCCTTACCGGGCCCCCTGATCCGGGCGGTGGTGCACAAACTGGACCAGATTGCCCTGCAGCCCCGGGCCATCTCCAGATACTTTGCCATTTCCCGCGTAGTCGCGGAACGCAAGGACTACTTCCCCCCGGGCGTTCCCGTGGAGGTTGTGCCGCATCCGTCGAATCTGGAAGGGCTGCATGAAGGGCCGGCAGAGTTCGTGTTTACCGCCAGCCGGCTGGACGCGCCCAAGCGCATCGATCTGCTGGTCCGGGCCTACCGCCGCTGCCGCACCGACGTTCCCCTGTGGATTGCCGGCGACGGTCCGCAGGCCAGCTCTCTGCAGGCCCTTGCCCAGGGTGATCCGCGCATCCGTTTCCTGGGGCGCCTGACCGACGAAGCGCTGGTGGACCATTACAGCCGGGCCGCCCTGGTCCCATTCGTTCCCGAGCTCGAAGACATGGGCTTGATCACGCTGGAGGCCATGGCATCCGGCAAGGCGGTGCTGACCGTGACGGATGCCGGCGGCGTGACCGAGTTTGTCCAGGACGGCGTGAACGGGCGCATCGTGGCGCCTGAGGAGAAAGCGCTGGCGCAGGCGCTGGATGAAATGCTGTCCGACCGCGCGGCCCTGGCGGCCATGGGTGAAGCGGCCCGCCAGACCGCCGCCGCCGTGACCTGGCATCGCACGGCGCAGGCCTTGCTGATGGCCGCGGCCCAGGGAGCGGGCGGCAACCCGCCGGATACAGCGCGCCCGGCCGGCCCGGTGGATTCGCCGCACGCGACGGGCACCAGGGCGCCACGCCAGCCGTCGTCGCGGCTTCGCCTGCTGGTGGTCAATACCTTCGGCGTTTTCCCGCCGGACAGCGGGGGCAAGAAGCGGATGTTTTTTCTGTACCGCGGCATGGCGAAATGGGCCGACGTGACCTTGCTGAACCTGGGGGCGCCCGGCAGTCAGTCCGAGTACCGGGAGTTTGACGCCCGCTACCGAGAGGTGCGGATACCGCCGGACGAAACGTTCCTGAAGCGGGAGGCCGCCCTGGCGCAGCGATTGCATCGCCCCGTTACGGATATTGCGGCACTGCTCTATTTCGACCAACTGGCCACCTTCCGGGAGGCCTTTGCCAGCCTGGCAAAAGATGCGGATGTGGTGGTTGCCGCCCATGTGTATTTCGCGCCGATGATCGACGCCCTCTGGTCCGGGCCGGTCTGGTACGACGCGCACAACGTGGAAGCCGACATGAAGGCGGATGTGCTGGGCGTCGCACGCCCGGCAGCGCCCCTGAAGCCTGTGGCCGCGGTAACCCTGGACCTGCAATGCCAGGACCCTGCGCAACGGGCCGTCGACCTGGTGGCCACAGCAGAAGCCAGGCTTGTCACAACAGCCCGCCGCGTGCTGGCGGTCAGTGACATCAACCGGGAGCGGCTGGCGGCACTGTATGGCCGCCCTCCCGATACCATTGAACTGGCCCCCAATGGAACTCACCTGCCCGAAGACGCCTGGCTGGACGGCCCCCGGCGCGGCGCCTTGAAGGCCAGCCTCGGCTTCGGTGATTCGCCGCTGGCGATCTTTGTCGCCAGCTACCATGGCCCGAACCTGGAGGCGGCGCAGGCCGTGCTGGACATGGCCAGGCTCTGCCCGGGCTGGCAATTTGGGGTGGCGGGAAGCGTCTGCAATGACCTGGCCAGGCGGGAACTGCCACGCAATGTCCATGCCTTGGGCGTTGTGAGCGAAGCGGAGCTTACCGCCCTGTTGCGGGCGGCCGATGTGGGGCTGAACCCGATGAAAACCGGCTCCGGCACCAACCTGAAGCTGCTGGACTACACCGGGCATGGCGCCCTGGTGGTGACCACACCGGTGGGCGCGCGGGGGCTGGACTTTACGGCCGGCGAGCACTACCTGGAATGCGAACTCCCCGAATTCCCGGCGGTCCTGAACGGGTTGTCCCATCGGGTGCCGGGCCCCCACCCCGCACTGCGCGCCGCTGCCCGGGCGATCACCGAAACCGTTTATGAATGGGACGCCATTGCCGACGCACTGGCCGACTGAAGCATGGATGTACCCAGTATCGATGCCCTGCTGGTGCTGGGCGGTGAAGACCGGCAAGACTGGCCGCGCTGCGGTGCAGCGTTGCGCTATTACCAGGACTGCTGCCAACGCGGCCTGCCGCCACCGCGGTTGATCCTGAGCGGGGGCAAGGTCGTCAGGCACGACAATCAGTGGTTTACGGAGTCTGCGCTGATGGTCCGGTTTTTTCTGGCTCAAGGCATTCCTGCCAGTGACCTCCTGGTGGAGCCGCACGCAACGGATACCTTTGGCAACGTGGTTTGGGGAGGGTCACTGGCGGCCCTGCATGGCTTGACCCGGGTGGCCCTGGTGACGGACGATTTTCACCACTGGCGCAGTCGCCGGATTTTCAGGCAGGTCTTTGGCGTTGCACCTGGACGGCTGGTGCATACCGGCATCAAGGGCAGCTGGCGCGCCCGCATCCGGGAACGGCTGGCGTATTGGGCTTTGCGGATCGCGCTGGAAGCGGCCGGCGTCCCGAAAGGCAGCCTGGACGCGCACAAAGTGTTTTTGCGGAAGAGGCCCAAAAAATCCGGCCCATCAAAATTGCACCCTGATTTCAAGGCCTCACCCGTGCACAAGCAGCAGGGGCTGCCTGGTGAAAGCCCGGGACGCCGACGGCCTGATATTGCCGCGCCGGGTGTGAGTCCCTGATGCGTATTGGCGTTGATGCAACAGCCCTGGTCCGCAACCGGACGGGGGTAGGCAATTATGTTTACCCCCTGCTCAGGGAACTCTGTCTGAGACATCCTGATTCACGATTTTTTCTCTACAGCAATGACTCCATCGTCTTCGATGCGCTCGACAACGTCGAACACCGGGTGTCACGCCCGAAGCGGCGGGGGCCTTGGTGGCAGTGCACGCACTTGCGTCGGATGCTGAAAATGGATCGCCCCCACGTGTATTGGGGCAGCAACGGTTTATTGCCTTTCCCCGAGATCCAGGGAATGGCCACGGTGGTGACGGTGCACGATATGGTCTATTTTTTTGCCGGCCAGACACTGCCCCGGATCAGCTATTGGGGGCGGCGAATCTTTCAGCCCTTGTCTGTCAAGGGCGCTGATCGCCTGATCGCGGTTTCGCGCGCCACGGCGGCCGATATTGCAAAAATCCAGGGGCGAACCCCGGATTGCGTCATCGCGCCGCAGTTGTCACCAGGGTTTCAACGGGTTTCACCCGAGGAAAAGGAACGTGTCAGGAAGAAGTTCGATCTGCCGGACCGGTTTTTGTTGAGCCTTGGAACTCAGGAGCCCCGGAAAAACCTTGCGGCAATGTTCGAGGCCTATATGCATCAAAGCACGCACGGCGCCAGGCTTCCACCGCTACTGGTGGTGGGTGGCGGAGGTTGGAAGAACACGGAAATCGTCCAGGCCCGAACACCGGGTGAGGCTGAAGGTCGTATTCGAAGTCTTGGTTTTGTTCCGACGGATGACCTGCCTGCCCTGTATGCGCTCTGCGATGTATTTCTAATGCCGTCCCTCTATGAAGGTTTTGGCATGCCTTTGCTTGAAGCCCAGGCCTGCGGTGCGCCGGTGATCCATGGTCCCCACGCGTCCATGCAGGAGGCCGCTGATGGCCTGGGCGTCGTAACCGGAATCGAGGTTGCCGATTTACGCCAGACTTTCAGTGATCTGGCACTCGGAGTTTTGGCGCTGGCCTGCCGAATGCCGGAAACGTTCGACCGTCAGACCCATGATGCTGCCAACCGACTGTGGCATGAATTTGAAGCGGCACTGAGATTACATAAGAATATCCCATGAAAAAATCTCTTTTGATTGTTACGCCACGCTATCCCTACCCGGTGATTGGCGGGGATCGCATCAGAATTTATTATATTTGCAAGGCTTTGTCGCAGCATTTTCAGATATCACTTCTGAGTCTCTGTGAAACCCGGGAAGAAATGGTTTCACCTTTGCCGGAGGACGGTGTTTTCTCGTCCATAGAAAGAATTTATTATCCAAAATGGAGATCATGGATTAATGCATTCCTGGCGATTCCCACGAGAAGCCCATTGCAGGTCGCCTATTATGGATCTTCATTGCTTGCCCGGCGCATCAAGGCGCTGTCCACACAGCATGACGGCGTGTTTCTGCATCTTGTTCGACTGGGGGAGATGACACGACATCTCAAAATCCCGAAATTCCTGGAGATGACGGACGCGATATCCCTGAACTACCGGCGAGTCACCCGTCTGAATGAAAACAAGTCGAATCTCCTGTCGTACATCTATCGCCTGGAAGAGCCGCGTCTTCGACGGTATGAAAAATCAATTGTGAATGATTTCGATCACACCTTCCTGGTTTCTGATGTCGATCGTCTTTATTTATTTAAAGAGGATGAAAGAAAACTTGAAAAAACCAGCGCCATCACCAATGGCGTGGACTTCGACCGGTCTCAATATGAATTTTCCGCGGCGGGCAAGGACCTGGTATTCATCGGGAACATGTCGACGCTGCCCAACATCGATGCCGTGAAATACATGGCCAACGAAATTCTTCCCCGGGTTCGCAAAAAGCATCCGTCGACGAGCCTGCGGGTCATCGGCAGGATCGGGCCACGGGAGCGTTCTGAATTGATGCACCTGAAGCATGTCCACATCATTGGTGAAGTGGACAGCGTTGCAGACGCTGCCCGGGGCGCCGGCGCTGGCGTGTGTCCGATGCGCCTGGGCGCCGGCATCCAGAACAAGCTGCTTGAATACATGGCCCTGGGGCTGCCGGCGGTGTCAACGACGATCGGCCTGGAAGGGCTCTACGCGCAGCCCGGTGTGGCGCTCGAGGTTGCCGATGACCCGGCCAGCTTTGCCCGCCACCTGATCCAGATGCTGTCGGATCGATCGCGGGCCGAGGCTATGGCCCTGGCCGCCCGGCGTTACGTGGAGCACAACCACAGCTGGCAATCGGTGACGGCGCCGATGGTCGAGATCATCAAGGAGCGCCTGCTCTCCGACAGGACACCCTGAACCCGTCGGAGAGCAGGCGCTTCGCCGAACCGGCCTTAAAGCCGCGCCTGGTTGCGCCGCTTTACGACGCGGTGTGAGACAGTGGTCGCGCGGCCTGGTCCTTGGCGGAAAGTTCAGGAGGCTGACCGAGGTCTGGCCATTCGATGCCCAGTGCCGGATCATTCCAGGCGATGCAGCGCTCGTGTTCCGGCGCGTAGTAGTCGGTCGTCTTGTACAGAAAATCCGCCGTTTCACTAAGCACCAGGAACCCATGGGCCAGCCCTGGCGGAACCCACATCTGCCGGTGGTTTTCCTCGGTCAGCTCCACGCCCACCCATTGTCCGAAGGTCGGCGACGACTTGCGGATGTCCACCGCCACATCAAACACCGCGCCGCGCACCACCCGCACCAGCTTGCCCTGGGGGTGCCGGACCTGATAGTGCAGGCCGCGCAGGACGCCTTTGCCGCTGCGGCTGTGGTTGTCCTGGACGAAGCCCACGTCAAGCCCGGTGGCGTGGTTAAACGCGCGCTGGTTGAACGATTCAAAAAAGAAACCGCGTGGATCGCCGAACACCTTGGGCTCCAGGATCAGCACATCGGCAATCGATGTCGGGATGACCTTCATGGGCCGGCTCTTTCTTTCAGCAGGCGCAACAGGTACTGGCCGTAGGCATTGCGGGCCAGCGGCTGCGCCAGCTTTTCGAGCTGCGCCCCGTCAATGAAGCCGTTGCGCCAGGCAATTTCTTCAGGACAGGCGATTTTCAGACCCTGGCGATTCTCCAGCGTGGCAATGAACTGGCTGGCGTCGAGCAGGCTTTCATGCGTTCCGGTGTCCAGCCAGGCGTAGCCGCGCTGCATGATCTGCACGTTGAGTTGTCCCCGCTCCAGATAGGCCTGGTTGACCGCGGTGATCTCCAGTTCGCCCCGCGCGCTGGGCTTGACAGCTTTGGCAATGTCGACCACCTGGTTGTCATAGAAGTACAGCCCCGTGACCGCGTAGTTGCTCCGGGGCTGTGCGGGCTTCTCTTCAATGCTGACGGCCTTGCCGGCGGCGTCAAACGCCACCACGCCATAGCGCTCGGGGTCCTGCACGTGGTAGGCGAACACGGTGGCCCCGGATGGCTGCGCGTCGGCGCGGGCCAGCAATTGCACAAAGTCATGACCGTAGAACAGGTTGTCGCCCAGCACCAGCGCACTCGGCGCATGGCCGACAAACCGCTCGCCGATGATGAAGGCCTGGGCCAGACCGTCCGGCGCGGGCTGCACCGCGTACTGCAGGTTCATGCCCCACTGGCTGCCGTCGCCCAGCAACTGCTGGAAGCGGGGGGTGTCCTGCGGGGTGCTGATGACCAGCACGTCACGCATGCCCGCCAGCATCAGGGTGCTGAGCGGGTAATAAATCATGGGCTTGTCGTACACCGGCAGCAACTGCTTGCTGATTGCCAGCGTGGCCGGGTGCAGGCGGGTGCCGGAGCCCCCGGCCAGGATGATGCCTTTGCGATGGGTCATGACGGTATCGGTTTCAACGGGTTCAGAGAATTTCGGCGAGCATGCGCTCCACCCCCTGCTGCCACGGCGGGAGCGTCAGGCCAAAGGTGGCCTGCAGGCGGCTGGTGTCGAGCCGGGAATTGAGCGGACGCACGGCCGGCGTCGGAAAATCACGGGTTGGTACGGGGTTTACATTCGTTGCTTTTATTTTTATAGCTACTTTTGACCGTTCTGCGCTGGCAATGACCCATTTTGCGTACCCATGCCAGCTGGTGACGCCGCCCGCGGCAAGATGGTAGAGGCCAGCGTCGTGCGGACGCTGCAACACCTGCCGCAGGGCATGCGCGGTCACATCGGCCAGCAGTTCGGCGCCGGTCGGGGCCCCGAACTGGTCGTCGATCACGCTCAGGCTTTCGCGCTCCTGCGCCAGGCGGAGCATGGTTTTGGCAAAGTTGCCGCCCCGCGCGGCATAGACCCAACTGGTGCGGAAAATCAGGTGTTTGTCGCACCCGGCCGCGATCAATTGTTCCCCCTCCAGCTTGGTTTTTCCGTAGACATTCAGCGGCGAGGGCGTGTCGGTTTCCCGCCAGGGGCGGCTGCCACTGCCATCAAACACATAGTCGGTGGAGTAATGGACCAGCCAGGCGCCGATCTTGCGGGCTTCTTCGGCCAGCACACCGGGCGCCAGCGCATTGATCGTGCGGGCGCGTTCGGGCTCGCTCTCGGCCTGGTCCACGGCGGTGTGCGCGGCCGCATTCACGATCACGTCGGGCCGCACCCGCCGGATGGTATGCGCCAGGCCCTGCGGCTGTGTGAAGTCACCGCACAGGTCGACGCTGTCGAAGTCGAGCGCGACCAGTTCGCCCAGTGGTGCCAGGCTGCGTTGCAGCTCCCAGCCGACCTGACCGCCCTTGCCAAACAGCAGGATCTTCATGCGGCGTAGTGGGTTTTCACCCAGTCCCGGTAGGCGCCGGTCTGCACATGGGCTACCCATTGCGGGTGCTCCAGATACCAGAGCACCGTCTTGCGGATGCCGGATTCGAAGGTTTCAGCGGGCTTCCAGCCGAGCTCTTGTTCAAGCTTGCGCGCGTCGATGGCGTAGCGCCGGTCGTGGCCGGGACGGTCGGCCACGTAGCTGATCTGCGTGCGGTAGCTCTGGCCGTCGGCACGCGGGCGCAGCTCATCCAGCAGGCGGCACACCGCGTTCACGATGTCGATGTTCGGCATCTCGTTCCAGCCGCCCACGTTGTACACCTCCCCCAGCCGCCCGGCCTCCAGCACCCGGCGAATCGCGCTGCAGTGATCCTTCACGTACAGCCAGTCGCGCACCTGCATGCCGTCGCCGTAGACCGGCAGGGGCTTGCCCGCCAGCGCATTGACGATCATCAGCGGGATGAGCTTCTCGGGGAAGTGATACGGCCCGTAGTTGTTGGAGCAGTTGGTAGTGAGGACCGGCAGGCCATAGGTGTGGTGATAGGCGCGCACCAGATGGTCGCTGGCCGCCTTGCTGGCGCTGTACGGGCTGTTGGGCTGGTAGCGGTGGGTTTCAGTGAAGGCGGCGTCGCCGGGACCGAGCGAGCCATAGACTTCGTCCGTGGAGACGTGCAGGAAACGGAAGGCCGCCTGCTCCGGCGCCGCAAGACCGCCCCAGTAGGCGCGCACGGCCTCCAGCAGGTGGAAGGTGCCGACGATGTTGGTCTGGATGAAGTCCCCGGGGCCATGAATGGAGCGGTCCACATGGCTCTCGGCGGCAAAGTTGACAACGGCGCGAGGCTGGTGCGTCGCCAGCAGACGCGCCACCGCCGCGCCGTCCCCGATATCGCCCCGCACGAAGACATGCCCCGCGTCCCGCGCCAGGCTCGCAAGATTTTCGAGATTGCCGGCGTAGGTCAGCTTGTCGAGATTGACGACGGGCTCGCCGCACGTGGCCAGCCAGTCAAGGACGAAATTGGCGCCGATAAAACCAGCGCCTCCAGTGACCAGAATCATTCGGAAATCTCTCACGAAGTGTCAGGAACGCCAGCCCGCAGCCGGCCCGGGAATTATCACCCCGGGCAATGGGTGGACGCAGGCCCGCGCCAAAACCGCAGCACGCCAGAAAGCGGCAGCGGTCACTTTTAGGACCCGAACCCTAAACCGAACGGCGTTGCAGCGGTACATTTTGTCTTGCGAGCTGGCGGGCGTTTGTGCTTGATGGCTATTCAAATTTATTCACCTCTGGAGGCCACGATGGTCAAGAAACTGCAAAAGGCAAGCACTGCCAAAAAATCCCCTGTGCAACTGACGGGCACGGTCAAGGACTCTGCCCAGCAAATCTGGCTGGCGGGCCTGGGCGCCTTTACCAAGGCCCAGAACGAAGGCGGCAAGGTTTTTGAAACCCTGGTCAAGGAAGGCCTGTCCATCCAGCGCAAGACGCAGGCCGCGGCTGAGGAAAAGATCACCGAGGCCACCAGCAAGATGGCCAACATGGCCACCGGCATCACGACCAAGGCGACCGGTCAGTGGGACAAGCTGGAAAACATTTTTGAAGAGCGCGTCGCCAAGGCGCTGAACAAGCTCGGCGTGCCCTCCTCCAAGGATGTGGATGCGCTGATCGCCCGCATCGACGAACTCAACAAGAGCGTGCAAAAGCTTTCTGCGAAGGCCGCAACCCCGGCCAAAGCAGCGGCCACGCCCAAAGCGGCCCCCAAAGCTGCGCGCAAGCCCGCCAGCACACCCGCGAAAGCCGCGCCCAAAAGAGCCGTTGCGCGCAAAGCCGCCGCCCCGAGCACGCCGGAAACCGCTGAAGCCTGAAGGAATGGCCCCGAATGCACTTCGGGTGGAATGATGGAAAAAGGGGCGACGGGTTCGCCCCTTTCCTTTTTTTGGCATGCTGCAATGCAGCACCCGCGCTGCCCCTGAGCCCCTACACTGACCGACCATGAGCCTCAAAACACCCAAGCCCCTTCGTCTTGTCCCCCAGCCTGGCAGCCGCACCCGGGCCGTGTCTGCCCGACCGCGAATCGCCCTGGCCCTGGCGGGCGGCGGGCCGCTGGGCGCGATCTATGAGATCGGCGCCCTGTGTGCCCTGGAAGAATCGCTCGACGGGCTCGAACTGACGCAGCTTGACCACTACGTAGGCGTCTCGGCCGGGGGCTTCATTGCCGCGGCGCTGGCCAACGGCATGACGCCGCGTGAACTCTGTGCCGGCTTCATCGAAAACAGCGATGAAAGCGCGGAAGTGTTTGACCCGTCCTGGTTGACGATGCCGGCCTGGGGCGAGTACGTCCGTCGCGCCATCATGCTGCCGGGCCTGGCGGGTTCGGCCCTGTGGCGGCTGCTGGTGGAACGCCGGTCGCTGATCAGTGCACTTGAACGCCTGGGCCCAGCCCTTCCCACCGGCCTGTTTGCCAATGACGAGGTGGATCGCCGGCTCGCGAGCCTCTTCGCGCGCGAGGGGCGCACCAATGATTTCCGCAAGCTCAAGACCCGGCTGACGCTGGTCGCGACCAACCTCGACAGCGGCGAGGCCGCGCCCTTCGGCCGTCCGGGCTGGGACCACGTGCCGATCTCCAGGGCGGTCCAGGCCAGTTCAGCGCTTCCGGGCCTGTTTCCGCCGGTCGAGATCGACGCGCATTATTACGTCGATGGCGCGCTGAAGAAGACCATGCATGCCTCGGTGGCGCTGGATGAAGGCATGGATTTGATGATCTGCATGAATCCGCTGGTGCCCTATGACGCCACGTTGCCCGAGATCACCCAGGTCATGCAGCGCGGACTGCCGCCCGAGAAGCGGCGCATTCCGCGCATCGTGGATGGCGGCCTGCCCTCGGTGCTGAGCCAGACCTTCCGCTCGATCATCCATTCGCGCATGGCGCTCGGCATCAAGGGCTACGAGCACGCGTATCCCGACACCGACATCGTGCTTTTCGAGCCCGATCACCGGGACCCGGAACTCTACCTGGCCAATACCTTCAGCTATGGACAGCGGCGCCATCTCGCCGAGCATGCCTACCAGCAGACCCGTCACATGCTTCGCTCCCGCCGTGCCGGGTTCTCGGCCCGGTTTGCCCGCCACGGGATCACCCTGAACATGGACGTGCTCGGCGACACGCGGCGCCAGCTGGTGGTGCCGGCCAGGCCCAGCAGCCGTATCGGGCAGGCGATTGCCTCGTTGCAGGAAGTCATGGACGACCTGGGCGACATGGTCATGCCCAGGGCGCGGCGCCACGGCACGGTTTAAGCCGGGAGCGTTCACGCGTTGATGCGCTGCCGGCCGGGCCCTGAACCGGCCTTCGCTAGCCCGCCGTCCCCCTGACGGGCTGTTGAGTGGGTTAGAGTCAAGGCTTCACAGGAGGACGACATTCATGGCGAAAAAAGCGCCGCGCCGCACCGCTGAACGCATTCTGGAGGTGACACTGGAACTGTTCAACCGCTTCGGTGAACCCAATGTCTCCACCACCCTGATCTCGGCCGAGCTCAACATCAGCCCGGGCAACCTCTACTACCACTACCCGGCCAAGGATGAGCTGATCAACAGCCTGTTCGACCGCTACGAACGCTCGCTCAACGAGTTGCTCAACGCCAGCGACAGTGTGCGTGACGTCGAGGACGCCTGGTTCTTCATGCACACGCTGTTCGAGTTGATCTGGCAGTACCGGTTTCTGTACCGCGACCTCAACGACCTGCTCAGCAAGAACCGCCGGCTGGAAACCCATTTCCAGTGGGTGCTCAAGAACAAGACGCGCGCGGTCAAATCACTGCTCGACAGCATGAGCCGCTCGGGGGCCCTGGATATCGACTCCCGCGAAGTGGAGGCCACGGCGACCAGCATGGTCGTCGTGCTGACCTACTGGCTGAGCTACGAATATGTGCGCGACCCCCGCCATGCCCTGGAACCCGAATATGCCCAGACCGCGCTGATGCGGGGCGCGCACCATGTGCTCAACCTGCTCATGCCGTATCTGGAGCCCAGCCAGCGCCAGCATCTGATGACGCTGGTGCGCGCCTACAACCCGAACGAAACCTGACCGCGGGTCAAACACCGCCATGCCCCAGTGGTCGTCCTTTCCCCATGCCGGCGCGTATCCCTTCGACACCGCTTCGGTCGCACGGCACTGGGGACGCCTGCACGCCGGAGACGCCGAACCGCTGCCCGGGGATGCCCGGATTCTGAGGGCCTGGGCGCTGTTCCACAGCGGTGAGTTTGAGCGCGCCACTGAGACCGGATTGAGCGCCGGCGTCGACGGCATCACGGTGGCCAACAAGGCGACCTGTGTCTACGCCAATTACCTCGAAAAGAGCGAACGGAACCGGCTCGCCCTGTTTCTCGAGGCCGCGGAGCGCGCCCGCGCCCAGGCCGCGGAAGTTCCGGCCAATCCGAACGCGTGGTACTGGCAGGCCTATGCGCTGGGGCGCTACAGCCGCGGCATCAGCGTTGCGAAGGCGCTCGCGCAAGGACTGGGCAAGCGCATCAAGGACGCGCTGGAAAAGACCCTCAAGCTGCAGCCCCGCCATGCGGATGCCCACATCGCGCTCGGCGCCTACCACGCCGAGGTTATTGACAAGGTGGGCGCCCTGATCGGGCGCATGACCCATGGCGCCCGCAAGGACATCGGGCTTCAGATGTACCGGGAAGGCCTGGCGCTCAATCCCGACTCCGCCATGGCCCAACTGGAATACGCGGGTGGCCTGGTGATGCTCGGCACCGACCCGGACAGCCCCGAGATCACCCGGCTGTATCAACAGGCCAGTGCCCTGGATCCCCTGGATGCCAAGGAAAGGCTGGACCGCGACCTGGCCCGGGCGGAGTTGGCAGACTGAGTGAGTAAGCCCCCACGCTTGCCACTGCGTGTGCTGCGCTGGTCGTGCCCTCGCCAGAGGCGATGGCTCTTCGGCCCGTCCAATCCTGCGCAGGCAGGCTTGGAGCCGCGGGCCTCAGCCCCTCGGGGGTGGCCTTGCTTGGGGCGGCCCGGCGCTGTTTTTGATACTTTTTTGGCACTATCCCATCGTGGGGCGG
This sequence comes from Burkholderiales bacterium, assembly GCA_011391155.1. Classification (GTDB taxonomy): domain Bacteria; phylum Pseudomonadota; class Gammaproteobacteria; order Burkholderiales; family Burkholderiaceae_C; genus JAABQG01. The sequence goes on along the minus strand of JAABRA010000358.1, from coordinate 44,932 downwards.
TCATAGTTTGCTATAAAATCAGGATGAAATTATGGGCCCAGCCGTGGCCCGGCCGGCGTCACTGACCGTAACGTTGCTGTGCAATCACCAGCAAGCCGTCAAAAATCAGGCTCTCCACCAGTTCAAAATGCACCGACAAGGACGGCGCCATCTTCCAGCCCGCGCCGCCGGTCATGAAGCACATCGGCTCCGCGCCGCAATGCTGGCGCACGTTGCGCACCATGCACTCCACCGCGCCCGCGATGGCATAGGTGCCGCCACTGGTCAGTGCGTCGCTGGTATTGGTCGGAAACGCGCGGACGTCGCCGGTGGGCACATGCAGGCCTGCCGTGCCCGACTCCAGGGCGCGCAGCATGATGCCGTGACCCGGCAAGATCAGGCCCCCGAGGAACCGGCCCTGCGCGTCAATGGCTTCCACCGTGACGGCCGTGCCCACCATCACCACGACCATCGGCCGGGACGGCCCGGCTGCCAACATGCGGTGGCGCGCGCCGATCATCGCCACCCAGCGGTCCGGGCCCAGCCGGGTCGGGAAGTCGTAGCCGTTGACCACGCCGGCCTCGGCAGCACTGGCAACCACCCAGTTCGCGGACACATCCCACAGCTCCATCTGTTCCTGCACCCGGCGCTTGACGGCTTCGCCGGCGACGATGCAGCCCAGCATGCGGTCGGGCGCGGGCAGTCCGGCCCAGTCGCCTTCCCCCAGCTTTTCGATGTTCTCCAGGAACTCCACGCCCTGGGCCAGCAGCGCCGCGCCGGGTGCCGACGCTGCATAGAGGGCCCACTTCAGTCGCGTATTGCCCACGTCAATTGCCAAGAATGTCATGCGCCGCATTATTGCGGGTTTCAGGAGCCCTTCGGCTGAAGGTTTACCAGCACGGAGCGACACGCGGACCGGTTACAGTGGGCGCCTCATCACCCTTTCAGGAAGCCACACCATGGGACTATTCAGTTTTATCAAGGACGCCGGCGAAAAGCTCTTTGGGCACAAAGCCGTCGAAACCGCCGCTGCGGCAGCGGCCGGCGACGCAGCGGCACAACCCTCGCTGGATGCGCTCAACACCACCGCGGCCCATGCCATCCGCGACTACATCGAAACCCAGAATCTGGGTGTCACGGGCCTGTATGTCTCCTTTGACGGCGCCAGCGGCAAAGTCACGGTGCAGGGCGAGGCGCCAACCCAGGCCGCCAGCGAAAAGGTCACGCTCTGCTGCGGCAACGTCAGCGGCGTGACGGATGTGGAAAACCTGATGTCCGTGGCCGAGCCCGCCGACGAGGCCCGTTACCACGACGTGGTGCGTGGCGACACGCTTTCGGCCATTGCCAAGACCTACTACGGCAACGCCAACAAATACCCGGTAATTTTCGAGGCCAACAAACCCATGCTGAGCCATCCCGACAAGATCTATCCCGGCCAGAAGCTGCGAATTCCGCCGCTGGCCTGACGCCGTCACCGGCCCCGGGGCCGGGCTGGAGCGCACCCGGCGGCGCCGGCCCGGGCAGCCGCGGGGATCACCCCTGGCGCCAGGGCAGGTTGTGAAAGCGCCAGCCGCCCTTGCGCCCGCGCTGGGCGTGCTCGTCGGGGTCGCCCTCGAAGCCTTCGAGGATGTTGTAGGCCTCCAGTCCCAGTTCGGCAGCGCGCCGGGCAGCCGCCACGGAACGCACGCCGCTGCGGCACAGCAAAACCAGCTTGCGCCCACCCGCGGCTGCGGCCCTGAGTCCTGCATCAAAAGCCGGATTCATCACCATTCCCGGCCATTGTTTCCAGGCCAGAGACACGGTATCGGGCACGAAGCCGACCCATTCGCGTTCGGCATCCGTGCGCACATCCACCAGCACCGCATCACCCGACTGCACCCATTGCCAGGCCAGCACCGGCGACACGTCGCCCGCATAGCCCTGCGCCGGCCGCGGGTGAAACAGGTCGCCACCGCCGGCATCGTGGCGCAGGCCCGAGGTCAGGTTGGCCGGCACGGCCTCGTCGATGCGGCGCGGCCGGGGCAGGTGCAAAGACTCCATGATGGCCACGAATTCGGCCAGCGACTTGCCCGCCACACGGGCATTGGTCTTTTTCTCGGCGCCGATGGTGGAAAACGAACGCCCGTGGTAGTCATGCCCGGGCCAGACCACCGTATCGTCAGGCAGCGCAAACAGGACCCGGGTGATGCTGTGATAGAGCGCCTCTGCGCTGCCCGACTGGAAGTCACTGCGACCGCAACCGTTGATCAGCAAGGTATCCCCGGTGAAGACATGGCGCCCCCCGGGTGACGTCCAGACATAGCTCATGCTGCCGGCGGTATGGCCCGGCGTATGCAGGGCGCGGATTTTCTGGCCCCCAAACTCCATTGCATCGCCATCGCGCAACTGCACGGCCGCGGTGGTGATGCCGCAACCGTCCGGCGCGGCAGTGCGCGCGCCTGTGTGCTCGGCCAGCAGCCCGGCGCTGGTGATGTGGTCGGCGTGGGCGTGGGTCTCCACTGTCCAGAGCAGCGTCAGGCCATACTGGCGCAGCGCGGCCAGGTCACGCTCGATCTGCTCGTCCACCGGGTCGATGATCAGCGCCTCGCGTGTGGTTTCGTCAAACAGCACATAGGTGTAGGTGCTGGAGGCCGGGTCAAAAAGCTGGATCGGGTTCATGGGGCTCCGCAAATGGGGTCATGCCATCAGGCAAACTTGGTCAGCATCTCGGCGACATGCTCGGCCGACTGGTCCCCCTGCTCGATCATGCAGCCCACCATCGAGAAAAAGGATTTGTCCAGGGCCTTGCGCGCGGCCGCCATCTGCTGCGCGATCTTTTCGCAATCGGCATCGCCATCGATCAGCTTCTGCAGGCCGCGCACCTGCCCCTCGATACGGGCCAGACGGGCACATAACGCTCTTTTTTTCTCTGCATCGACGATTCTGCTCATGGTGGATTTCCGGGTTGCGTTGAGATACCTGCCCGTCAATATGATAACTATTGGCGCGGGTTGTGCCGGGCGGACCGGTCGCCGTCCGGCCCGGGCATGGGCTTACCCTGCGGCGCCAACGCCCTGCCGCAGCGACCAAAGCCGACGGTCCGTGACAGAAAAGCCCTGAAAGGTTAATATTGACGTTTACGTAAACGTCAATCATTCCCAGGAGACATCGATGCCCCCCACTGATGGCGCGAACAAGGCCCTGCTGGCCCCCTGGCAACCGCCCGTGGACGGCAAAGGAAAGCCGTTCCCGCTCAGCGGGCTCAAGGCCTCGGCCAAACCGTTTGCCAACGGCGACAAGGCCGAAGGCAAACTTTCCGTGGACGCACTGGCGATCGAACTCGACACTCTGCAGGACCTGTTTTACGCCGACCGGCGCTACAAGCTGCTGGTGGTGCTGCAGGGCACCGACACCTCGGGCAAGGACGGCACCATTCGCGGGGTGTTCGGCCGCACCAGCGCGCTGGGCGTGCACACCGTGGGCTGGAAGGCCCCGACGGAACATGAGCGTGCGCGCGACTACCTGTGGCGTATTCACCAGCAGATGCCCGCCGCGGGCGAGGTGATGATCTTCAACCGCAGCCACTACGAAGACGTGCTGGTCCCGACAGTCAATGGCTGGATCACGCCCGAGCAGACGCGCCAGCGCTACGCCCAGATCAACGACTTCGAGCGCCTGCTGGCGGAGACCGGTACGGTGATCCTGAAATTCATGTTGCACATCAGCTTTGAAGAACAGGGGCAGCGCCTGCAGGAGCGCGTGGACGACCCGACCAAGCGCTGGAAGTTCAGCCTGGGCGATCTTGCGGTGCGCAAGCAGTGGAGCGAGTACCAGCAGGCTTATGAAGCGCTGCTGGGCGCCACCAGCACGCCCTGGGCCCCATGGACGGTGGTGCCGGCCGACTCCAAGACCCACCGCAACCTGATGGTCGCCACGGTAGTGCGCGACACCCTGAAGGCGCTCGACCTGCGCTACCCGCCCAGTGACCCGGCGCTCAACGGCCTGAAGATCGAATAACCCCATTCCCCCCGCACCCAAGACGAAGACCACCATGACCGACCTGTCCGCCGAATTCAAGGCCCTTGCCAACTACCGCCCCACGCACAAGGTGCGCTTTGTCACCGCCGCCAGCCTGTTCGACGGGCATGACGCAGCGATCAACATCATGCGCCGCATCCTGCAGGGTATGGGCGCCGAAGTGATCCACCTGGGGCACAACCGCTCGGTCGATGAAGTGGTGACGGCCGCGCTCCAGGAAGACGTGCAAGGCATCGCCATCAGTTCCTACCAGGGCGGGCACGTCGAGTACTTCAAGTACATGGTGGATCTGCTGAAGAGCCGTGGCGGCGCGCACATCCAGGTGTTTGGCGGCGGCGGCGGCGTGATCGTGCCTCCTGAAATCCGCGAACTGCAGGCCTATGGCGTGACCCGCATCTACAGCCCCGAAGACGGCCAGCGCATGGGCCTGGCCGGCATGATCGGCGAGATGGTGATGCGTTGCGACCAGGACATCACCGCGTATGCGCCCAAGGAACTGGCCGCGATTCAGGGCCATGGCGAAATGGCCTGGCGCGCGCTGGCGCAACTGATGACGGCGCTGGAGAATGAGAAGGCCGATGAAAAGTTCATGGCCGCCGTCAAGAAATCGGCGGCCGCCCGCAAGGTGCCGGTGCTGGGCATCACTGGCACGGGCGGCGCGGGCAAGTCAAGTTTGACGGACGAGCTGATCCGCCGCCTGCGCCTGGACCAGGGCGACAGCCTGCGCGTGGCCTTGATTTCCATCGACCCCTCGCGCCGCAAGAGCGGCGGCGCCTTGCTGGGCGACCGCATCCGGATGAACGCGATCGGGCCATGGCAGCAGGGTTCGCGCGTCTTCATGCGCAGCCTGGCCACGCGCGACTTCGGCAGCGAGATCAGCAAGGCGCTGCCCGACGTGATTGCCGCCTGCAAAGCTGCCGGGTTCGATCTGATCGTGGTGGAAACCTCGGGCATCGGCCAGGGCGATGCCGCCATCGTGCCGCTCGTGGACGTGCCGATGTATGTGATGACGCCCGAGTTCGGCGCGGCCAGCCAGCTCGAAAAAATCGACATGCTCGACTTCGCCGAATTCGTCGCGATCAACAAGTTCGACCGCAAGGGCGCCTCCGACGCCTTGCGCGACGTGGCCAAGCAAGTGCAGCGCAACCGCGAAGCCTTCACCACGCCGCCTGAGCAGATGCCAGTGTTCGGCACCATGGCCGCGCGCTTCAATGACGACGGCGTGACCGCGCTGTACCAGGCGCTGAAACCCCGCCTGGTCGAACTGGGCCTGAAGCTGGCCGAGGGCGCCTTGCCCCAGGTCTCAGTGCGCCACAGCACCAACCAGAGCCCGGTGGTGCCCGCCGCGCGCACGCGTTACCTGGCCGAAATCACCGACACCGTGCGCGGTTACAAGAAAAAGGCCCGCGCCCAGGCCCGCCTGGCCCGCGAGATCCAGCAGCTGCGCGCCGCCGCCGCGATGCTGGAAGTCGGCAAGCCTGGTAAGGCCCGCGCCGCCGAGGCCGCCATCGACCTGGCCGTGCAGCGCGAGCAAACGCAGGACCCGCCCGCCCGCAAGTTGCTGGCCCAGTGGCCCGAAATGCAAAGGGCCTACGCCGGCGATGAATACGTCGTGAAGATCCGCGACAAGGAGATCCGCACCGCGCTGACCAGCAAGTCGCTCTCCGGCACCACCATCCGCAAAGTGGCGCTGCCGCAGTACGAAGACCACGGCGAGATCCTCAAGTGGCTGATGCTGGACAACGTGCCCGGCAGCTACCCCTATACCGCGGGCACCTTCGCCTTCAAGCGCGAAAACGAAGACCCGACGCGCATGTTTGCCGGCGAAGGCGACCCGTTCCGCACCAACCGCCGTTTCAAGCTGCTGTCCTCAGGCATGGACGCCAAGCGCCTGTCCACCGCCTTTGACTCGGTCACGCTGTACGGCAACGACCCCGACCGCCGCCCCGACATCTATGGCAAGGTCGGCAACTCCGGCGTTTCGGTAGCCACGCTGGACGACATGAAGGTGCTCTACGGCGGGTTCGACCTGTGCAACCCGACCACCAGCGTGTCGATGACCATCAACGGCCCCGCGCCCAGCATCCTGGCGATGTTCATGAACACGGCCATTGACCAGCACATCGACAAGTTCAAGCTTGAGAACAGCCGGGAACCTACCGACACCGAGACCGCCAAGATCCGCGAATGGGTGCAGGCCAACGTGCGCGGCACGGTACAAGCCGACATCCTGAAGGAAGACCAGGGCCAGAACACCTGCATCTTCAGCACCGAGTTCAGCCTGAAGGTCATGGGCGACATCGCCAGCTACTTCGTGCACCACAACGTGCGCAACTTCTACAGCGTGTCGATCAGCGGGTACCACATCGCCGAAGCCGGCGCCAACCCGATCAGCCAGCTCGCGTTCACACTGTCCAACGGCTTCACGTTCGTCGAAGCCTACCTGGCGCGCGGCATGCACATCGACGACTTCGCGCCCAACCTGAGTTTCTTCTTCAGCAACGGCATGGACCCGGAATACACCGTGATGGGCCGCGTGGCGCGCCGCATCTGGGCCGTGGCCATGAAGGAACGGTATGGCGCCAACGAGCGCAGCCAGAAGCTGAAGTACCACATCCAGACCAGCGGGCGCAGCCTGCACGCGCAGGAAATCCAGTTCAACGACATCCGGACCACGCTGCAGGCGCTGATCGCGATCTACGACAACTGCAACAGCCTGCACACCAACGCCTTCGACGAGGCCATCACCACGCCCACCGAGGATTCGGTGCGGCGCGCCATGGCCATCCAGCTCATCATCAACCGCGAGTGGGGCCTGGCGAAGAACGAGAACCCCAATCAGGGCGCCTTCATCATCGAGGAGCTGACCGAACTGGTGGAAGAAGCCGTGTTGGGCGAATTCGAGCGCATCGCCGAACGCGGCGGCGTGCTGGGCGCCATGGAAACCGGCTACCAGCGCGGCAAGATCCAGGACGAAAGCATGACCTACGAGATGCTCAAGCACACCGGCGAGCTGCCCATCATTGGCGTCAACACCTTCCGCAACCCCCATGGCGACGCGGTGCATGACACGCTGGAGCTGGCGCGCAGCACCGAGGAAGAAAAGCAGAGCCAGTTGCAGCGCCTGGCCGACTTCCATGCCCGCCATGCCGCGGAAGCGCCGAAACAGCTCAAGCGCCTGCAGCAGGCCGTGATCGACAACGGCAATGTATTCGAGGTGCTGATGGACGCGGTGCGCGTGTGCTCGCTGGGCCAGATCACCAACGCCTTGTTCGAGGTGGGCGGACAATACCGGCGCAACATGTAGGCCGCTGACACCCTGACAGATCACCCCAAGGAAAACCATGAAACTCGTTCGCTACGGCCGCCCCGGCAAAGAAAAACCCGGCCTGATGGATGCACAGGGCAAGCTGCGCGACCTGAGCGCCGTGGTGACGGATATTGGCCCTGAACAGTTAAGTGATGCCGCGCTGGCCAGACTGCGGAAGCTGAAAACCGACAAGCTGCCGCTCGTCAAAGGCTCGCCGCGCCTGGGATGCCCCGTCGCGGGCATCGGCAAGTTCATCGCCATTGGCCTGAACTACGCCGACCACGCAGCCGAAGCAGGCATGCCCATTCCCGCCGAGCCGATCGTCTTCATGAAGGCGACCAGCTGCATCCAGGGGCCCAGCGACCCGGTCATGCTGCCCAAGGGCTCCAAAAAATCAGACTGGGAGGTTGAGCTGGGCGTGGTGATGGGCGCCACGGCCCGCCATGTCTCCCAGAAGGAGGCGCTGAACTGTGTCGCCGGTTACTGCACGGTCAACGACGTCAGCGAGCGCGCGTTCCAGATCGAGCGCGGCGGCACCTGGGACAAGGGCAAGGGCTGCGACACCTTCGGCCCGATCGGTCCCTGGCTGGTCACGCGCGACGAAGTCGGCAACCCGCAGCGCCTGGGCCTGTGGCTGGACCTGAACGGCATACGCATGCAGACCGGCAACACCCGAACCATGGTCTTCGGCGTGGCCAAAATCGTGAGCTATGTCAGCCAGTTCATGACGCTGATGCCGGGCGATGTGATCACGACCGGCACGCCGCCGGGCGTGGGCATGGGCATGAAGCCCCCGGTGTACCTCAAGCCGGGCGACATCATGACCCTGGGCGTCGAAGGGCTGGGCGCGCAACGGCAGGTGGTGGTGCCATTCAGGCTTTGAGACCCGCCCAAAGGCCAGGGTTTCAATGGTGCTAAGCTTTCCCGCTCCACTCCCTGATATTGCTGTCCATGAAAACCCTGCTGGCATTCAGCCTGTTATTGGCTGCTCCCTGGTCACCGTCCGCCTGGGCGGCTGATGGCCCGGCAGCCGCCGCCACGGCGTCCGCGGTGGTCACCGGCGACGTCCTGGAGGTCAAGGACGTGGACAGCTACACCTACCTGCGCCTGAAGACCAAAGACGGCGAGACCTGGGCGGCGGTCAGCACCGCGCCGGTCAAGGTCGGGGCCAGGGTCACCATCGGCAACCCGATGGTCATGAAGAACTTTGAGAGCAGGACGCTGAAGAAGACGTTTTCAACCATTGTTTTTGGCACGCTCGGTGGCACCGGAAAAGACGCGGCGATGGCGCACGCGGGCATGACAAAGACCGCCCCGGACACGACGCCCATCAAGGTCCCCAAGGCCAGTGGCGCCAACGCACGCACCGTGGTGGAGATCGTCACGAAGGCCGCCGAGTTGAACGGCAAGCCCGTAGTGGTCAGCGGCAAGGTCGTGAAGTACAACCCGGCGATCATGGGCAAGAACTGGGTCCATCTGCGTGACGGCTCCGGCGATGCGGCCAAGGAAACCCATGACATCCTCGTCACTACCGCAGCCCAGGCCAAGGTCGGCGATGTGGTGACAGCCGCGGGCGTCGTGCGCACCAACAAGGATTTCGGTTCGGGCTACACCTACAAGGTGCTCATCGAGGACGCGACGCTCAAGCCCTGAGCGCCGAAGGCTGGTTTCAGCGGAATTCTTTTTCGTGCATCCAGGCCGCATGCTTGGGGGCGCGCTTGGTCTTGCTCCACTCCTCGAGCATGTCCCACTTCACCTCGTCAAGCTGCTGGTACATCTCTGGGGTACCGATGTTGGCGGCAAGTTCCAGGCGATGGCCGCTCGGGTCGAAGAAGTAGATCGACTTGAAGATAGCGTGGTCGGTGATGCCGACCACCGGAATACCCGAGGCCTCCAGCCGCGCCTTGGTTTCCTCCAGCGTCTTCACGCTGTCCACCTCGAAGGCAATGTGTTGCACCCATTCTGGGGTGTTCTCATCACGACCCATCGGCGGCGAGTTCGGGATCTCGAAAAAGGCCAGCACGTTGCCCTGGCCTGCGTCCATGAACAGGTGCATATAGGGGTCGGGCGCGTGGGTGGATGGCACCTGGTCCTCTGCGATGGCCAGCACGAACTTCATGTTCAGGTGCTTGACATACCACTCGACGGTTTCCTTGGCGTCCTTGCAGCGGTAGGCCACGTGGTGAATTTTCTTGATCTGCATGAGTGTCTCCTGGTCAGTAGATTGAAAAAAGCAAAGTTTCCGCTCAAACGCCCTGGCGCGCCAGCGCCAGGGCTTCCCGAAGCACCCCGATGTCGCCGACATGGTTGGCCAGCAGCAGGATCAGGCGGGCGTTCACGGCCTCGCTCTGCTCGTCGCTCAGGTCGCGGTGCGTGTCGATCAGGGCTTCGTAGAAATCGTCGCCAGGGGAGAACTCCCGGAAGTAGCGCTGGCCGGGTTCCTTGAGATGGGGCTGGAGTTGCAGGGGCATGACAGTTTCCTCAATACTCAGGCGTTGCAGGTCGCGCGGGCCACGGCGGCGCGCACGAGGGTGGGGTCGAAGGCGCGCCAACGGGCTGCGACATGCTGGTCCGGACGGGCCAGGTAGGCGGTGCCGGGCTTCGCGTCGTAGCGGCGGACCATCAGGCCCTGGGCATCGGCCAGCACGGTGAGGCCGTCGATCCGGCCGCCGGCGGGCGTCACCACGATCGGCTGCACGGCAATTGGGTCGGCAGCCAGCGCCATCAGCTGCGCCAGCGTGGCCGCGTCAATCGCCCCCACACTGTCGGCAAACACCAGCAGCTGGAAGCGGTTGCCCAGCTGGTCCAGCAGCCAGCCATCCTGGCCAGCGACCTGGACCGGCGCGTCGTCCATCGGCGCGCCGGGCACCATGTCGCCGGCAAAGGTGTCGGCGTCGGGCGTGTTCAGCGCGGAGTGCGTCAGGAAGGCCGGCACCGACAGGCGCCCGGAGTTCACCAGCCGGCGTGCAAACGCATGGTCTTGCGCCAGGTCCAGCACCGCGTTGCGGAAGGTCTTGCTGACGCTGCTCTTGGGCGTGATGAAGTCGGTGGAGCGCGTGGAATTCATCAGGTTCTCGTCGGCGGCGAAGGTGCGGTCGGCGCTGTAGGTGTCCAGCAGCGCCTCGGGCGCCTGGCCGGCCATGACGAGCTGCAGCTTCCAGATCAGGTCGTCGGTGTCCTGGAAGCCCGAGTTCGCGCCGCGCGCGCCGAACGGCGACACCTGGTGCGCCGCGTCGCCCACGAACAGCGCGCGCCCGGCCCGGAAATCCTTCATGCGCCGGCACTGGAAGGTGTAGACGCTGACCCACTCCAGATCGAACGGACGGTCGTCGCCCAGCATCGCCTTGAGGCGGGGGATGACGTTTTCCGGCTTCTTCTCTTCCTCGGGGTCGGCGTCCCAGCCGAGCTGAAAGTCGATGCGCCAGACGTTGTCGCTTTGCTTGTGCAGCAGCACGCTCTGGTTGCGGTGGAACGGCGGGTCGAACCAGAACCAGCGCTCGGCGGGGTAGTCGGCCTTCATGATCACGTCGGCGATCAGGAAGCGGTCCATGAAGATGCGCCCGTCGATGTCCAGCCCCAGCAGGCGCCGGATCGGGCTGCGCGCCCCGTCGGCCACGATCAGCCAGTCGGCCTCGATGTCGAAGGTGCCGTCGGGCGTGTCCACGCGCAGGCGCACGTGGTCGGCCTCGTTCTGCACGCCCACCACCTTGTAGCGCCAGCGGATGTCGGCGCCGAGTTCCATGGCGCGCGTCACCAGCGTTTCTTCGAGGTAGTACTGCTGCAGGTTGATCATGCCGGGACGCTTGTGGCCGGCGTCGGGCACCAGATCGAAGCGGTAGACCTCTTTTTCGCGGAAGAAGGTGCGGCCTACGTTCCAGCTCACGCCCTTGTCGCAGATCGGGTCGCCCACGCCCAGGCGGTCCAGCACTTCGAGTGCGCGCTTGGCGTAGCAGACGGCGCGCGAGCCGATCGACACCGTGTCGTCCTCGTCAAAGACCAGCACCGGAATGCCCTTCAGGCGGGCGTCCACCGCGGCGGCCAGACCCACCGGGCCGGCGCCGACGATCACCAGCGGGCGGCGCTGCGGCGCGCCGGCCTGCAAATCGGCCGGGCCGGTGTAGGCAAATTTCGGGTACGTGTAGGTCCCCATGGGGCGTGTCTCCTGCTTCGAAAGTCGGGTTGACCGGACCCCCTGGCACCCTGCGGTGTGGCGAAACCGGCAAAAAAATTCACTATTAGTAAATCAATTATCCTAAACGTAATTCTATAGGGTTTAAATGGACTCGGCAAGATCCGCCCGAAACCGGTCGGTCCAGCCGGAAACACAGCGTGGCCGCACGCCGGATTCCGCCAGAACGGGCCGCCCTGCACCGGCGGCCCTCCTGGTGCAGGTGCGGGCCCTGGCCTGCGCCCGCGGGGGACGGAACCCGCGCTCAATCCGGCTAAAAATACTTCCACATTGATAGCTAACAACGACCATTCCACACTGGGATAGTGCCAAAAATCCTTGAAAATCACCTGCGGGACGCCTCGGGAGCGCCCGCTTCCTTATGATTCCGCATCCACGCTCTGCCCGGCACCATGACCCCCTCTTCTGCGCCCCCGACCCCGACGCTTCCCACCGAATTCCACGCCATTCCCGATCGGATCCGCCAGCACGCCCGGGCCGCGCCGACGCGCCGCGCCCTGGTGGAGTGTGGGGCGTCGGACACCCGCGCCATTGACTACGCCACGCTCGACGACCGGATGGACCGCGTGGCCGCCGCCCTGCAGCGTGACGGCCTGCAGAGGGGCGACGCCATTGCCATTTGCGCCGCCACGTCCATCGACTACGCCGTAGTGTTCCTGGGGGCGCTGCGTGCGGGCGTCGTGGTCGCGCCGCTGGCTCCCGGCAGCACATCCGACAGCCTGGCGCGCATGCTGGCCGACGCCGGCGCGCGGCTGCTGTTCACCGACGCCGCGGCAGCCGATACCATGGGCACGGCCGGTGCGGGCCGCGTGCCGCGCATCGCACTCGATGGATCCACCGCCGGCCAGCCGCTGGAAACCTGGCTTGCCGCGCCCGGCACCCAACCCGCGCCCGTGGCCCTGCAGCCGGGCTGGCCGTTCAACATCATCTATTCGTCGGGCACCACCGGCGCGCCCAAGGGCATCGTGCAGTCGCACGGCATGCGCTGGGCGCACGTCACGCGCGGCGCCACCTATGGTTACGGGCCGGACACCGTGACGCTGCTGTCCACGCCGCTGTATTCCAACACCACGCTGGTGGTGTTCTTCCCCACGCTGGCCTTTGGCGGCACGGTGCTGCTGATGCCGAAGTTCGACGCTGGCGCCTACCTGCAACTGGCGCAGGCGAACCGCGTGACGCATACCATGCTGGTGCCGGTGCAGTACCAGCGCCTGATGGCGCGGCCCGACTTCGACGCCCACGACCTCCGCAGCTTCCAGATCAAGTTCAGCACCAGCGCACCCTTCAACGCCGCGTTGAAAGCCGATGTGCTCAAACGCTGGCCCGGCGGCCTGGTGGAGTTCTACGGGCTGACCGAAGGCGGCGGCACTTTCATCCTGGAAGCGCACAACTACCCTGACAAGCTGCACACCGTGGGCCGGCCAGCCGAGGGCCACGACCTGCGGCTGATCGACGAGGCCGGCGTGGAAGTGCCGCCCGGGGAAGCCGGCGAGGTGGTCGGCCACTCCGGCGGCATGATGACCGGCTACCACGGCCAACCCGAAAAAACCCGCGAGGCCGAATGGTTCGCCCCCGACGGCAAGCGCTTCATCCGCACCGGCGACATCGGCCGGTTTGATGCCGACGGCTTCCTCACGCTATTCGACCGCAAGAAGGACATGATCATCTCGGGCGGCTTCAACATCTACCCGAGCGATCTCGAAGCCCTGCTGTGCGAACACCCGGGCGTGGCCGAGGCGGCAGTGGTCGGTTTGCCCTCGATCGCATGGGGCGAGACTCCGGTCGCCTTCGTGGTCACCCGCGCGAGCAACGACACCCCGGCCGACACCCTGAAAGACTGGCTGAACCAACGCGTCGGCAAGACCCAGCGCCTGAGCGCCCTGCACCTCGTGCCCGAACTGCCGCGCAGCGCCATCGGCAAGGTGCTCAAGCGCGAACTGCGCGACCGGCACCTGCCCGCGCGCTGAACCCCCGCCCCCCTTTGTGCAACCCCCACCGGAGAAACCTTCATGACCACAACAACGATGGACACCTGGCACCAGATCGTCAAGAACCGAGACCGCGCCGCCCTGCAGCGCCTGCTGGCCGACGACGTGGTGTTTGAATCGCCCGTGGTGCACACCCCGCAAGCCGGCAAGCCCATCACCGCGATGTACCTGCAGGCAGCGCTGCACGTGCTGGTCAATGACAGCTTCCGCTATGTCCACGAATGGCACGGCCCGAGTTCTGCCGTGCTGGAATTTGAGACCACCTGCGAAGGCATCCTGATCAACGGCGTGGACATGATCACCTGGAACGCAGACGGCCAGATAACGCACTTCAAGGTGATGGTGCGCCCGCTGAAAGCCGTGAACAAGCTGCACGAGCTGATGGGTCGCATGCTGCAGGCCGCGCAGCAGCAGTGAGCCAAGGCTTTTCAGCGGCGCGGCGGGAATCCCGCACCGGGTGCCGCGGGCTTCGCCCCTGGGCGGGCGCAATGACCCTCCGGCGGCGGACCTCAGTTCAGGTCGCTGTCCCTGTAATACCGGGTTCCCTTGGCGGTCAGCTCCAGCGCCAGGCCGTCGCCGGTGAGCTGGTAGAGCCAGACCCCCGGGGCAACCGATACCGCGCCCTGATAGGCCTGGCCCTGGGCGCCCGCTTTCGCCGCAGCCGTGGCCTGCGCGCCGAGCTCCCATCCTGAATTGACGAAGTCATTCAACGCCTTCTCGGTCTCGAACACCCAGACGAGCTTGAACTTCTTGATGCCAAAGCCAAGACCCGCCTGAACCTCGGCCATCTTCATGTAGGTTGTCGCCCGGGTCTTGTTGTTGACCGCGATGCCCTTGCCCGAACCGCCCCCGGCGACCCCGATCTTCATGCCGAAGTTGCTGAAGGCGGCGTAGCCCGCCGCGGATTCAACGGCTTTGCGCGCCGCGGGCTGCGCCTTGTAGACCGCGCTGAGCGCCTCCTGCGCGGCCTTGCGGACTTCCGCCTGCGAATCCGCCTTGCTGGCCGAGGACGCTATGCCAGGCACAGCGAGCGTGCAGACGGATGCCCATATCAGGGTGCGACGTTTCATGATGCCTCCTGTCGGATAGATGATTGGAAAGCTTGGTCCATGTTAAGCCCGGATGGACCGGCCGAAAGTTGATCTGGAACAAGGCCGGGGCTCTCCCCAGTGCACTCCAGCCGGGTGCGTGATCCAGGTCTGGTCGACGCCATCGATCGACAGGGGTCATCAGGTTCAGCATCTGACGCGTCATCCCGGAAAGTAAATCGATGCCGGCGCGGCTGTCTTCATCCCCGACCATGAAGCCTGGCTGAACAAGCCGCAGGGTCGTGCGCGCCTGGAGCCTGAAGCCGCTGTGCAAGAATCCCCTGCAGTGATCCGGGTACAGGACCCGGCCAGGAGATTCCATGAAAAGCGTCATTTCGAGGTCCTTGGGGCGACGTGGGCTCGTGGCCATTGGCGCCCTGCTGCTGAGCGCCTGCGCGGGCTTCGGCAACAGCCCGCTCGCGCCCGGCGTGTCAACGCTGCCCGACGTCGTGGCGACGATGGGCCAGCCCGCGATGCACTGGAAGAACGCCGACGGCAGCCAGCAGCTGGCCTTTGCGGCGGGCCCGGGCGGCACCCAGACTTTCATGGTGTTCGTCGCGCCCGATGGCAAGCTCCAGCGCATCGTCGGGGTGCTGAACGAAGGCTTCTTCGGCCTCATCCAGCCGGGTATGAGCCAGGAGCAGGTGCTGCGCCTGCTCGGCCCGTCGGGCACGCCTCCCACCCCGTTCCGGCGCACCGGCACGCTGACCTGGTCCTGGCTGTTCTGCCAAAGCCAGAACGTGCAGCAGTACTTCGATGTCAACTTCGATGCCGCCACCGGGCAGGTGCGCTCGATCGGGCAGCACCCGTGGACGCATGGATACATGCCCGGCACGCCGCCCTGCCAACTGCAGAACATCGCCCTGCCCTGACGCGGCACACATCGCCCTATGTCCTGGGACTACCCCAACCCCTTCATCCAACCCGCGGTGCCGCGACCGGAAGACATCGACGGCCTGAACCACACCAACAACGCGGTGTACGTGCAGTGGTGCGAGCGGATCGGATGGGCGCATTCGGAGTCACTGGGCCTGAGCCTGGGTGACTACCAGCGTCTGGACCGTGCCATGGCGATCCGGCGCGGCGAATACGACTACCTGCTGCCCACCGCGCTCCATGACGAACTCACCCTGGCCACCTGGCTGACCGCCAGCGACGGCAAGCTGACGATGGAGCGCCGGTTCCAGCTGATCCGCAATCGGGACCGGGCCACGGTGCTGCGCGGGCGCTGGGAGCTGGTCTGCATCGCGTTGGGCACCGGGCAAGCGCGCCGCATGCCGCCGGCGTTTTGCCAGGCCTATTTGCCGGCCCTGATCGACCGGGGCGACAACCCCCTGGGCGCGCCAGCTTCCGTTGATTTAAATCAACCCGGCGACAGGGGTTACAGGTGTGGCGATTTCTCTTGATCCAGATCAAACGACATCCCCTGGCTTCAGGTTCACAGTTAGCCCATGCCTCTTTGCCGGCAGACCGCACCCCTCGGTGGCAGGCTTCTCGAATCCAGCAAAGAGTCCGTTTTTTTAACCAAGGAGCACGAGGATGAAAACGACGTTATTTACCGCGGTGATGGGCACGGCGCTGCTGGCCCTGGCCGGTTGTCAATCCGCGCAGGACCAGGCTGCACCCGACACCCTGGTGGCCACCTATACGGCCAGCGCGCCCAACATGGCGGCCGGCGCGTCGGACCCGGTGTGGGCCAAAGCCCGCCCGCTGTCTGCAGACCTGACCGGTGGCGTGAACTTCGGCGCCAAGCCCGGCGAGAAGGGCGAATCCAAGGTCACCCTGAAGGCGGCCTACACCGCCGACATGCTCTACATGCTGGTCCAGTACACCGACCCGACCCTGTCGGTGCGTCGCATGCCGTATCAAAAGCAGGCCGATGGCTCCTGGAAGAAGCTCGGTGACCCGGCCAACAAGGGCGGCGACGACAACCTCTACTACGAAGACAAGTGGGCCATGCTGTGGCCGACCAACGCGGCGACCGCCAAGCAGTTTGACAAGGAAGGCTGTGCCATGGCCTGCCACGAAGGGCAGGGCAAGCCCTACGGCAACAAGTACACCAATCTGCCCGACCAGCTTCTGGACATGTGGCACGCGAAGGGCCAGCGCACGGGGCCCTGGGGCTTCCTGGATGACCAGTATACGGACAGCACGCGGTACGACCCGAAGACGGCCCGCAATGCCGGCCGCAAGGGTGATCCCGGCCCGCAGGGTGGCGAATACACCGCCGTTCCGTTGGTCAACGGCAAGCCGCAATTCATGGGCCGGGACGGCAAGCCCGGCAACGCCGGCGGCAACTACTTCATCAAGCGCGGCGACGAGGTGGCGTTCGATGACAGCAAGTTCAAGGCGGGCGACGAAGTGTCCTCGATCATCATCAACCCGCTGGTCGGCACCGACCGGGGCGACGTCCGCGTGGCCACCACCTGGAACAACGGCATGTACACAGCAGTCGTAAGCCGCAAACTGGTCACCGGCAGCAAGTTCGACGTGCAGTTCGCCGACCTGGGCGCGCGCTACGGCTTCGGCTTCTCCGCCTTCGACAACGCGCAGGTCCGCCACGCCACGTCCGACGACCCGATGTACCTGGTCTTCGGCAAGAAATAGGTCCGCAGCAGCCGGTGGCAGACCCCCGCGGCTCTCCCGTCTGCCCTGGCGTTGAATGCAGCGCCCCCAGAAAGGCTGATCCCCAGGATCAGCCTTTCGTCCTTTCAGCGCAGCCCTGGCATCGGCCGGCCTGCAGGGCGCCGGTGTGTGATGCAGGTGACAGCCCCGGGGCGCAACTGGGGTGGACAATCCATGGGGACTGTTGCAAACCTTGAATATGCGGCTTGATCCCGCGCCATCGGACCATGCGAACCCAGAAATCCAGACTCATCGCCGCGCAAAGGAATGCCATCGCCACCGCAACCGACTACGCCGGCTGGCGCGCCCATGCGGTGGAACTCGATGCGCTCGAAGGGCGGGACGCCTGGAAAACCCGCCCGGCGTCCCCGTACTACCAGCACAAGCTGATCGAGCAACGGCTGATCAACCTGAAGAACTGGCGCAAGGCGGGTGACTGGCCGCAACTGATCTTCAGCCTGCGCGAAGGCCTGCATCGCAACCTGGGCAACCTGTCCAGCCCCGAGCTGTACAAGCACACGCATGTGGGCACCAAGCTGCTGATCGACGAGTACACCACCGAAGTCACGTCCCTGCTGAACCACCTGTGCGACCACGACATCCCCGAGCTGCCCTACGCGCAGAAGCTGATGTTCTTCCGCCATACCGGGCAAAGCTTCGGCCGCTCGGCGCTGATGCTCAGTGGCGGCGCCAACATGGGCATGTTCCATTTCGGCGTGGTCAAGGCGCTGCGCGAGCAGAACCTGCTGCCGCGCGTGATCTCGGGCTCCAGCGCGGGTTCGGTGGTCGCCGGGTTTCTGGGCACGCACAAGGACAACGAGCTCGACGCACTGATCCGCGGCGAGAACATGGACCTGCACGTCTGGCGCCGGCTCAAGCCCGCCGAAATGCTGCGGCAGAAGTCGATCATGGACATTCGCGAACTGGAGCGTTTCCTGCGCAAGAGCCTTGGCGAATATACCTTTGAGGAAGCCTTCAAGCGGACCCGGCGCATCATCAACATCACGGTCTCCCCGGTCGACAAGAACCAGCACTCCCGCCTGCTGAACTACCTGACCACGCCGCACCTGCTGGTCTGGAGCGCGGTGCTGGCCTCGTGCTCGGTGCCAGGCCTGTTCCCGCCGGTCAAATTGATGACCAAGGACCGCGAGGGTCATGAAAAACCCTATATGGCGTCGATTCGCTGGGTCGACGGCGCCATCGAGAGCGACCTGCCAGCGCAGCGCCTGGGCGAGCTCTACAACGTCAACCACCACATCGTCAGCCAGACCAACCCGCATGTGCTGCCCTTCATCGCTGACCAGACGCGCAAGGAAGGCTGGCAGAAGTTCCTCAGGGAACTGGTCAAGGGCGAGGTCAAGCACCGCAGCAAGCAGCTGATGGAGATGATGTCCTACGGCATCGACCGCGGCATCTTCAAAACGCTGATGGAAGGCACCATCGCCGTCATTGACCAGCAGTACTACGGCGATGTCACGATCCACCCGAAGGTCCGCCTGCGCGACTACCAGCGCGTGCTGGGCGACCTGTCGCTGGCCGAGTTCCAGGCCTGGGTGCTGGCCGGCGAGCGCGCCACCTGGCCCAAGATCGCGATGATCCGCGACCAGACCATCATCGGGCAGACGCTGGAGGACTGCATCATCCGCCTGAAGAAACAGCGTATTCGCCACCATGGCGCGCCAGGCACGGTGGAGTCGCTGGTCCGCGTCCGGCGGGCGGCCTGAGCACGGTGCGGGTCTGCCCGCTTGCGCGCGCGGGCCGGCATCGGGGATGATGCGGCCTTCATCGACCGCCAGCCAACCCGGGGGCCTCTTGCATGTTTTCGAAAAGAACGCCGAAAAAGTTCAAGGCCCTTGAGCCCTTTCGCGACCAGGTCACCACCGCCACGCTGGCGGTGGAGCATGTCCGCAACGGAGACCATGTGTTTGTCGGCACCGGCTGTGCCGCCCCACGCGCCCTGCTGCAGGCGCTGGAGGCCCTGCCGGTGGTGCCAGCCGACCTGGAATTGCTGCATTTCTTCACCATCAACGCATTCGACCGCGACGCCGAAGGCTACATCACCACGCGCTTTCGGCACCGCACCTTCTTTGTCGGCACCGACATGCGCGGCGCGGTGAAGCAGGGCCTGGTGGAGTACGTGCCGATGTCGGTGGCCCGGGTTCCCGAGATGATCGAGCTCGGGCGCATCCCGGTGGACGTGGCGCTGATCCAGGTCTCCCTGCCCGACGCCTTCGGCTTCGTCAGCCTCGGGGTTTCGGTGGACATCATTCCGGCGGCGGTGGCCCGTGCCCGCGTGGTGATTGCCGAGGTCAACCCGGCCATGCCGCGCTCGATGGGCGACTCCACCCTGCATGTCAGCCGCATCCACCACCTGGTGCCGGTGGACACGCCGGTGATGGAACTCGGCCGCGAGCCCGCGCAGGATGAAGACGTCAAGCGCATTGCCCGCTATATCGCCGGCATCATCGAGGACGGCTCCACCCTGCAGGTCGGGCTGGGCAAGCTGGCGCACGAGGCCCTGCAGTACCTGACGGACCGCAAGGACCTGGGCATTCATTCGGACGTGATCTCCGACGCTATCCTGCCCCTGCTCGAAAACGGCATCCTGACCGGCGCCCGCAAGACCCACCAGCCGTACAAGATCGTCACCAGCATGGCGCTGGGCTCGCGCGCGCTGTACGACCTGATCGACGGCAACCCGCTGTTCGTGTTCCAGCCGATCGACGTAGTCTGCAATCCGGCCACCATTGCGGCGCAATACCGCATGGTGTCGATCGCGCAGGCTTTTGCCATCGACCTGACCGGCCAGGCCTGCATCGACCAGTTCGCCGGCGAGTTCTACGGTGGCATCGGCAACCAGGGGGAGTTCCTGCGCGGTGCGTCGCGCTCGCCGGGCGGAAAACCGATCCTGTGCATGACATCGACCACGGAGGATGGCGAGACCTCGCGCATCCGCCCCGCCCTGCTGGCCGGCGAGGCCGCCGCCATCGCGCGCACCGACGTGCACTACGTGGTGACCGAATACGGCATCGCCTACCTGTTCGGCAAATCGATCCGCCAGCGCGCCACGGCGCTGATCGAGCTCGCGCACCCGAAGTTCCGGCCCGAACTTTTTGGCCAGGCGCAGGCGCTGGGTTACCTGCCCACCAGCCAGACGCTGAACAACCTGCGCGCCTACCCGGTGGAGGAGGAACTCACGGTAAAGCTCAAGGACGGACGCGAGGTGATGCTGCGCCCCGCGCTGTCCAGCGATGCGCAGGGCGTCCGCGAACTGTTTCATCACCTGAGCGAAGCCGATGTCTACACCCGGTTTTTCCGCCGGGTCCGCGGCCTGTCGGACGTCGAGGTGCAGCGGCTGTGTAACCTGAACTACGAGAACGAAGTGGCGTTCGTGGCCACCACGGGCAGCCGCGAAGCAGTTCAGATCGTGGGGCAGGCCTGTTACTTCGTGAACCCCACCAGCAACCTTGCGGAAACCGCGTTCATGGTGCACCCGGACTGGCAGGGTTGCGGCGTCGGCGCAGCGCTGAACGCCGCCCTGATGAAGCACGCCAAAACCCAGGGCCTGCGTGGTTTCGTGGCCGACATCCTGCCCGGCAACGAGCGCATGCTGCGCCTGGCGCGCACCGGCGGCGCCAGGGTGCAGACCCAACGGGATCGCGACTCGGTGCAGATCACGACGCTGTTCTGACGTCGGGAGCGGCCAGCCAGCTTTTCGCCCAGCGCAAGGCGGCATCGAGATTTTCCAGGGCCGTCGGTCCCGGCGGCTCGCCAAGCTCGAAGCGCTCGCCCCGGATCGCCAGCAGCGTGCAGGGCGGTGGCGCCACCCCCTGCACCTCGCAAAACACCTGCAGCAGCGCATGCGGCGACAGCGCGTGCGTGGTGAAGCTGACGTCCTTCGCGGGTGACAGGGGCCTCACCTCGAAGGGAGCCACGCAGGTCAGGCTCGCGTCGACGAAGAGCACCTGCTGGCGGCCCGCCAGGTCCAGCACATGTTCGATCTGCAACTGGTAGTCCTCCAGGAACTCCACGCGCGGATCGACGGCCACCGCAGCGCACAAGCGTTCGACGAACAGCGGGGCCAGCGCATCATCACCCCGGCTGCGGTTGCCCCAGCCGAACACCAGAACGGGGGCGACCGATGCCCGCGCTGGCATCGACGCCGACGTCATGCCGCGCGCGACGCAGGCGCCGTAAGATCACGCACGATATCCCCGGTGTGTGACCGGGTGATCCGGTCCAGCAGCGCACCGCCCGCGCCGACCAGCGCCACGTCCAGCGGCATCTGCCCCAGCGCATGGGTCGCGCACGACAGACAGGGGTCGTAGGCGCGGATCGCCACCTCGATGTGGTTCAGCAGGCCCTCCGTCAGTTCGCGCCCGTCCAGGTACTCGCGCGCTACCGCGCACACGGCCTCGTTCATGGCCCGGTTGTTATGCGTGGTCGAGACGATCAGGTTGCACATCGTGACCAGGTCGTCATCGCCGACTTCATAGTGGTGGATCAGCGTGCCGCGCGGCGCCTCGATCACGCCCACGCCCCGCCGGCGCGCAGCGCCGGCCTCCATGGACTGGCCGCGCGGCCCGCCGGCCATCAGTTCGCCCGAGAGGATGTCGGGGTCGTCGAGCAGTTGCGTGATGACTTCGATGCAGTGCAGCATTTCGATCATGCGGGCCCAGTGGTAGGCCAGCGTCGCATGGACGGGTTCGCCACGGCCCCAGGCGACGAACTCGCGGCGCTCGGCTTCAGCCAGCGGGCTGGGAATGAAGTCGCAGTTCTGCAGCCGCGCCAGCGGCCCCACCCGGTACCAGCCCAGATCCGGTCCCAGGCTCTTGAGGAACGGGAACTTCATGTAGGTCCAGGGCTTGACTTCCTCCTCGATCAGGTCGAGGTAGCCCTGGTCGCTGGCGCCGTCAAAAATGAGCTGCCCCGCAGCGTCGCGCGCACGGATCACGCCGTCATAGAGGTCCATCGCCCCATCCGCGCGCACCAGGGACAGCATGCTGGAGCGGAAACTGCCAAAGCGGTCGTACAGCGCAGGATTCTGCGCGTGCAGCTGCTTGGCCAGGCCCACCGCATCCTGCGCCCAGGCGGTCATCTGCCCCACCTCGCGCTGCAACATCGCACGGTCCTGCGCGCTGACGTGCTTGTTGACGCCGCCGGGCACCGAGCCTGTGCCGTGCACCCGCTTGCCCGCGGTTACGCGAATCACTTCCTGGCCGAACTTGCGCAGCAGGATGCCCTGCTTCGCAATGTCGGGATGGGCCTGCGCCACGCCGACGATGTTGCGCCGGTTCACGTCGGAATCAAAACCAAACAGCAAATCGGGCGACGACAGGTGGAAAAAATGCAGCGCGTGCGACTGCATCACCTGGCCGTAGTGCATCAGCCGGCGGATCTTCTCGGCTGACGCCGTGACCGGCATGGCGCCGACGACGCGGTCAAACGCCTTGGACGCCGCCAGGTGGTGCGACACCGGGCAGATGCCGCACAGGCGCTGCACCATCACCGGCACCTCCCAGTAGGGCCGGCCTTCGATGAACTTCTCGAAGCCGCGGAACTCGACGATGTGCAGGCGCACCTGGTGTACGCGGTTCTGCGCGTCGAGCAGGATCGTCACCTTGCCGTGGCCCTCCACGCGTGACAGCGGATCGATGGCCACGCGGCGCAGGCCTTGCGCAACGGCGGCGGGGGCGGCGGTTTCGAGGGATGATTTCATTTCAGTCGTAGTGCATCAGGCCGTGGCCCAGGTGCGGCGTGCGCCCGGCCATCAGGTCGGTCAGAAAGCGCCAGAACGCATCCGCCGACGGTGGGCAGCCCGGCAAAAAATAGTCCACATGCACCACCTCGTGGATCGGGTGCACCTTGTTCAGCGGCAGGGGCAGCTCGGGGTCGTTGGGAATGCCGCTGCCCGCGCTCAGGCCGGGGCGGCTGCGGTACACGTCCGTCAGCATCGCGCCCAGGTCCAGGTGGTTGCGCTGCGCCGGCAGGCCACCGTTGATGGCGCAGGCCCCCACGGCCACCAGGGTCTTGCAGGCCACGCGGAATTCACGCAGCACCACCACGTTCTCGGCGTTGCACAGACCGCCTTCGATCAGGCCGATGTCGCAGCGGCCCACGGTCTTGATGTCGGTCAGCGGGGAGCGGTCGAACGCGATGTGATCGAGCAGTTCGAGCAAACGCTCGTCGATATCCAGGAACGACATGTGGCAACCGAAGCAGCCGGCCAGCGAAACCGTCGCCACCTTGAGCTTGCGCGGTCCGTGCGGCAGGACGGTCAAGGTCATTGCCGATCTCCTTCTTCAACCTGCTCCGACACCGGCTTTGCATCAAAGCGCCGCTGGCCGATCGGGATCATGAAGCCCTGGCGTTTCGGCAGGATCGCACCCACGGGGCAGATGTGGGCGGCGCGGTCGTCCAGCGCCATCGTCGTGTCGGCCAGGCGGCCGCTGGCGCTGTTGACCAGCAGGTGACTGTCGATGCCGTGGCCGCCGATGGCAAAGACGTTCTTTCCATCGACGTCGCGGCTGGCGCGCACGCACAGTTCGCACAGGATGCAGCGGTTCAGGTCGAGCAGGATGTCGGGATGGCTGGCGTCCACCGGCCGGCTCGGGTAGAACTCCTCGAAATGCGGGCCTTCCATGCCCATCTCGTAGGCGGTGGCCTGCAGCAGGCAGTTGCCGCTTTTCTCGCAGCTCGGGCAGAAGTGGTTGCCCTCGACGAACAGCATCTGCAGCAGGGTCTTGCGGTGGCCATTCAGTTCATCGGTGTCACTCTCCACATCCAGCCCGGCGGAAGCCCTTGCGGTGCAGGCGCCCGCAGGTTTGCCGTTGACCTTCACGCTGCACAGCCGGCACGAGCCATGGGCCGGGAAATCGGGATGCCAGCACAGGTGCGGGATGTACCGGCCGACGCGGGTGGCCGCCTGCAGGATGGTGTCGCCCGGGTTGAAGGGAACTTCCTCGCCGTCGAGCGAGAAACTCGGCCAGGCGCCGCCTTCCTGATGCAGTTCCCGGCTCACCGGACGATCTTCTAGCATCGCACTGCGGCGCCGTTCGCCGTGTTTGGAGCCCGAAATCTCATGCCTTGTCTCATGCCTTGTTCTCCAGATGGGCGCCGGCGTCGTCGCGCCCGGTCATGCGCCGGGCAATCGACAGTTCGGCGTCGAGATCGAATCCCGGCTCGAAATACAGCGACTTCAGGCGTTGCTCATACGCGGGGCGAAAGCGCACGATCGTGTCGCGCAGCGGGTTGCAGGCCGTGGCGCCCAGGCCGCAGTGCGTGGTGGTGTGCATCAGCCTGTCGAGCTCGAACAGCACGTCGATGTCATAGCGCGAGCCCTGGCCCGAGGCCAGCTTGTCAAGCCGCTTCACCACCAGCGCCGTGCCGACCCGGCACGGCGTGCAGAAGCCGCAGCTCTCATGCGCGAAGAAATGCGCGAAGGCGCGCGCCACCTCGAACATGTCGCGGCTGCGGTTGAACACCATGAAAGCGCCGGCCGTGGGCACGTCCTCGAAGGCGATGCGCCTGCCGAACTCGAAGGCCGACAGGCACACGCCCGACGGCCCCCCCACCTGTACCGCCTGCGTGTCGCGCGCGCCGCAGTCCTCCAGAATCGTGCCGATACGGGTGCCATACGGATATTCGTACAGACCAGGGCGCTCACAGTCGCCCGAGACCGAATGGATCTTGGTGCCGGTGGATTTGGCCGTGCCGATGCCGGCCCACCAGGCGCCGCCCTGCAGCGCGATCTGAACCGCGGCGCAGAAGGTCTCGACGTTGTTGACAATCGTCGGATGACCCAGGTAGCCGCTCTCCACCGGGAACGGCGGGCGGATGCGCGGCGTGCCGCGCTTGCCTTCGAGCGACTCGATCAGGGCGGATTCTTCGCCGCACACGTAGGCACCCGCGCCGACATGGATCTGGATGTCGAAATCAAAGCCTGCATGCCCCAGGATCGCCTTGCCCAGCAGGCCCGCATCACGGCGGCGCTGCAGCACCGCCTGCAGCGCCTCCAGCAGGTACCGGTATTCGCCGCGCAGATAAACCAGGCCAATCCGGGCGCCAATCCCATGGGCAGCGATCGTCATGCCCTCGAATACCGCGTCGGCCTGGCGGCGCAACAGCACGTGGTCCTTGAAGGTGCCGGGCTCGCCTTCGTCGGCATTGCAGACCACCACGTGCTCGGCACCGGCGGCCTCGCGGCACAGCGCCCATTTAAGCCCGGTCGCAAACCCCGCGCCGCCGCGTCCGCGCAGGTTGGAGCGCTTCATCTCGCCCAGCATCGCCTCGGGTCCCCGCGCCAGTGCGGCGCGCAACGCTTCCCCCGGCGCGTTCCGGGCTGCCAGCAACACATCCGCGCGGCGAATGTTGTCCTGCACCTCGAACCAGGCGGGCGGCCATTGATCCACCGGCACCCGATTGCGGATGAGGTCCGCCATCTGCGCTACCCGGGCCGCGTCGAGCCGGGTCACGACCTGGTGATGATTGACCAGCAGCGCCGGGCCCTGGTCGCACAAGCCGGTGCAGGAGGTGGTATCCACGCTGACCAGCCCGTCGGCGCTCACGCGCCCGGGTGCCACACCCAGGCGCCGGCACAGGTCGGCCGTCAGCCCCTCGCTGCCCAGCATGCGGTCGGTGACGTTGTCGCTGAACAGCACCCGGAA
Source organism: Burkholderiales bacterium (assembly GCA_011391155.1). Lineage (GTDB taxonomy): Bacteria > Pseudomonadota > Gammaproteobacteria > Burkholderiales > Burkholderiaceae_C > JAABQG01. Next base: position 19,070 of record JAABRA010000358.1, on the reverse strand, counting down.
CGCGCCGACCGGCCGGGTATGGAAAAAGCGGTAGAAGCCCGCGACGCTTTCGACATGCGCCAGCGTCAATCCGAGCCCGGCGGCAATCCGGGCCAGGGCGTCACGCGGCAGCCAGCCGTACACCGCCTGAAACTCGCGCAGGATCTGCACCAGCGACTGCGGCGCGTTGCCATGGCGCGCCAGCAGGGCCGCCACATCCGGAGCCTCCGTCGCCGGGGGGTGAAGGTGGGTTTGCATGGGTGTGCCAGGAGCTTGGGCAAAGAGGCTATCTTGAGCCGGCTGGCGCTTCTCAACCGTTGTGGATCCGGTTCACCACCGCCTGCGCAAACGACTCGGTCCCGGCGCTGCCGCCGAGGTCGCCGGTGCGGATGTTGTCGATGTTGAGCGTCTGGTCGATCGCCTCGCGCAGCCGCGTGGCCTTCGCGGGCAGCTTGCAGTGGTCCAGCATCATCGCTGCGGCCAGCATCAGCGCGATCGGGTTGGCGATGCCTTTGCCGGCAATGTCCGGCGCCGAGCCATGCACCGCCTCGAAGATCGCCGCATCGGCGCCGATGTTCGCGCCCGGCGCCATGCCCAGCCCGCCGACCAGCCCGGCCACCAGGTCCGAGAGGATGTCGCCAAACAGATTGGTGGTGACCAGCACGTCGAACTGCCAGGGGTTGAGCACCAGCTTCATCGCGCAGGCGTCGATGATCACGGTGTCGAGCTCGAATTTGCCCTTGTATTTGCGCTCGTACAGGTCCAGCCCGGTCTCCAGGAAGATGCCGGTCAGCGCCTTCATGATGTTGGCCTTGTGCACGATGGTCACCTTCTTGCGCCCGGTCACCACGGCATGGTCGAAAGCGTATTCGAGCAGGCGGCGGCTGCCGGCGCGGGTGTTGATGCCGGTGGCCATGGCCACGGCGTGCGGGTCGTCGTCGATCTTCACGTAATGCTCGTGCCCGATGTACAGGCCTTCGAGGTTCTCGCGCACCACGACCAGGTCCACCTTGTCGAAGCGACCGCCCGGGATGAGGGTGCGCGCCGGCCGCAGGTTGGCATAGAGCTGGAACTCCTCGCGCAGGCGCACGTTGGACGAGCGGTAGCCGCCGCCGGAGGGCGTCTCCAGCGGGCCCTTCAGCGCCAGGCGCGTGCGCCGGATGCTGTCCAGCGTGGCCTGGGGCAGCGGGTCGCCCGCGGCCTGCACGCCAGCCAGGCCGGCGATCTGGCGGTCCCAGTCGAAGGGCGCCTCCAGGGCGTCCAGCGCCGCCAGCGTGGCGTGGACGATCTCCTCGCCGATCCCGTCGCCGGGAATCAGGGTGGCGGGAATGCGGGGGCTTGAAAGCGGCTGTGTCATGGTGGTGGACCCGGGTTCGACACCGCACATCGGTGCCTTGCAGCACTCATCATAGGCCCACAGCAAGTCAGCTTGACGCATGTACCCAGGCTGACCTTTGCCGGGCGAAAACCACCCATTCCGGTCGGAACCGAGGTTCAACGCACCACAATTTTCGTAGCAAACAAAGACCATTTGACGATGGGATGGTGCCAAAATAGCTTGGAATTTTCTGTGCAGGACCCTCCCGTGGCTCCTGTCCAGCGCATAGGTCGGGTACTGCCCGCCGAAGGTCACACCAGCGTTTGCAAATGGGCCTTGAGTGAGCTCAGGTTGACAAAGGTCAACTCGTACATGCTGTTCAGCCCCGCCGCCTGTTCGTCGGTCAGGTCCGTGGCGCAAATGATGAAGCGGCTGCGCTCAACGCCCAGGCGGCGTTTGAGCTTGAGGTATTTTTCGATGTCCTGGCGAAACTCGCCGGACTTGCACTCAATACAGATGGGCGCGAACCCTTGCTGCAGAAACACCACATCCAGCTCATGCAGGTCTTCGTTGGGAAACGTGATCTTGACACCCCGTGCGCAGGAAAACGCCCGGCCCCGGGCCTGCATCTGGGTCAGCAACTCGATGAAGGCATACCACTCCAGCCAGCCCCCCTCGAAGAAGGCGCGCACCGCCGGTGCCGACTGCAGCGTCAGGCGCACAATCTTTTCCTGCTTCTGCCAGGTGTAGCGCGAGAAGAAGGTGTAGCTGTGCAAGGTCCTGCACAGGGCATTGATCGCCTGGGCGTCTTTCTGGCTGAGGCCACCGAGCTCCAGATTGAGCCAGGAAAAGCCTTTCCGGTAAGAAAAGCGAACGCGCTCCATCAACTCGGAGAACAAACCGTAACCGTCACCGATGGCCTTGGCGGCGTCGTCGAAAAAGCCGGTGGTGTCGACCGCGCTGAAGTCGAACGTGGCCTGAATCTGCTTCGCCGCCAGCCAGGCCTGCAACCCCTGATGTTGCGCTGCGGTGGCCAGGGCGTCGGTGTTGAAAGCGTCCCCCATCATCGGTACCGCAGTTTCGGGCGCTGCGGGAGGGGGTGCCTGACCCGCCTCGACAGGGGTTTCCGCATCCTTCAGCGCCGCCAACTCACGCAGCGCCGCAAAGTAGCGCTCCACCAGCTTTTCGACGTAGAAGACCGTGCCGTACACCGTGCAGGGCGTGCCGCATCGGGCGCACGGCAACTTGGTCCCCACGGCACTGACCGCGTCCTCGGACACGAAGCTGCACTGGTTGCAACGGTATATTGCCATCCCTGTTATTCCTTGTTATGCGGGCTGCTTGAACTGTGCCTGCCGGTCGCTGCTTTCATGGCGCAGATCCCCTGCGAGCTGCGCTCATTTCGCTGTGCCCATGAAATTGTAGGGGCCCGCCGACGGGCGCTCCCCGCACGCCCCGGCTACGACCGCTCACGCAGGAACTTGCCAATCTCCTCGAAAGCTTCCCGGCCCTCGGGCAGCTCGGGATGAAACAGTTGCCAGACGTGGACCATGTGGGGCCAGGTCTGCAGGGTGACGGGCGAGCCGGCCGCAAGGGCCTTGTTGACGTAGCGGCGGCTGTCATCGATCACCATTTCGGCCTCGCTGGCCTGCACCAGCAGCGGCGGCAGGCCCGCCAGGTCGCCAAAGACGGGGGAAATCACCGGGTGGTTGGGCCGCATGCGGTTCTGGAACCAGGCGCCCCACAGCAGCACCGGGCGGGGAATTCTGGCCAGCGCCTTGAACAGCGGACCCAGCATCGGATCGGTGTCGATGTTGCCCTTCAGGCTTGGGCTTCCCAGGGTGGCATCCGTAGCCGGCGACAGGGCCACGGCGGCGTTCGGGGCGCGCAGACCCTGGTCGCGCACCCAGGCGAGCAGTGACAGCGTGAGGTTGCCGCCAGCCGAATCCCCCGCCACGAAGACCGCGCTGGCCGGCGCCGCGTCGTTGGGGCCATGGTCCAGCATCCAACGCCAGGCGGTGCGGCTGTCTTCAATGCCGGCCATGCGCGGATGTTCGGGCATCAGGCGGTAGTCGATGGCCAGCACGGCGGCATTGGCGACTTCGGAGAACTTGGCGGTCAGGCGGCGGTGGCTCTTCGGGCTGCCCATGGTCCAGGCGCCGCCATGGATGTAGAGCAGGCGACGGCGGGGATCGGCGTTCGGGGCCAGCACCCATTCAGCCGGCACCCCGGCGGCATCGACCGGAGTGATCCGGATCGACGCCTCCGCCAGGGAAAACGCGTTGTCCATGTACTTGCGCAGCCAGCCAATATGCTGGCTGCGCGGCAGATTCTGCAGGGAGCCGGCAAGGCCGCCGAGCGAAGCGACCACTGCCCGGTGTTCCGGGCTGGGCGGCGCGTTGATCGAATGGCGCTCGCCAACGGGCCGGTCGAAGGCCGTCAGGTCCGGCCCCTCCAGGTACAAGACCTGGATCAACCAGAGCACCACCACTAAAGCCAGGGCCCCCACAAGGAATTCCGTCAATTGGCGCTCCACTTCAAAGTCAGCCCCTCGGGAACGAGGGCATCGGGTATCTTAGCGGGGCACCTGCTGATGACTGCCCCCCAGGAGACACCCTTGCCCACCGCCCAAAGCCCCATGGCCGGACACGTTGCCCGTGGCTTCGAACCGCTGGCCGAGCAGTTCGCCCGGCATTTCACGACCGGACAGGAAATCGGCGCCAGCCTGTGCGTCTACCACCAGGGCGAGCGCGTCGTCGATCTGTGGGGCGGCCTGGCTGACCGCGAGACGGGCGCGCCGTGGACGGCCGATTCGCTCATCGTCGTGTTCTCGGCCACCAAGGGCCTGGCTGCCATGGCGCTGAACCTGGCGGCGGAGCGCGGGGAGTTTGCCTGGGACGCCCCGGTGGCCCGCTACTGGCCGGCTTTCGCCCAGGCGGGCAAGCAGGCCATCACCGTGCGCCAGCTGTTCAACCACCGCGCCGGGCTGGCGGCCCTCACCACGCCCCTGACGCTGGCGCAGTTCTGCGATCCGGCGCAAACCGGGGCCATCCGCGCCATCCTGGCCGCGCAGGCGCCGGCCTGGGCGCCCGACGCCGACCAGGGCTACCACGCGCTGAGTTTCGGCATGTACGCCGACGCGTTTTTCGAGATCACCTGCGGGGAGCCGCTGGGCGCCTTCCTGCAGCGCGAACTGCTGGAGCCGCTGGGGGCCGACGTATTCATGGGCACCCCGCCGGAGCAGGACGCGCGTATCGCCACGCTCTACCCCGTCTCGACCCCCGCGCGTCTGGGCCACATGCTGATGGCGGCGGCGCGAGGCGGCAGCACCGAATCGAACGTGGCCCGCTCGTTCCTGCGCGGCGGCCTGGCCAAGGCGGCGCTCACCAACCCGCCCACACCTGGCGGCATGGGGGCCTACAACCGGCCGCCGGTGCGCCGCCACGGTCTTTCATGGGCGTCCGCCACCGCCACGGCGCGCGGCCTGGCGCTGGCCTATGCGCCGTGGTCCATGGATGGCCTGTGGCAAGGCCGGCGTCTGGTCACCGCGCAGACAATCACGCCCCTGCTGCAGCGCCAGGGCTGGAGCGCCTGCGACGCGGTGCTGGGCAAGCCGCTGGGCTGGGCGCAGGGTTTCCTGAAGGAGGAAGACGGCGTCTTCTCGCCGCACCGGGAATCCTTCGGTCACCCCGGCATGGGCGGTGCGCTCGGCTGGTGCGACCCCAAAGCCCGGCTGAGCCTGGGCTACACCATGAACCGCTGCGACTGGCGCGTGCGTTCGCCGCGCGCCGTGGCCCTGTGCCAGGCGCTCTACCGCTGCCGGTTGGGCTGAAATCAGCCCCGAAGGACTACTGGCAGGGAGGTCACCTTTGCCACTGTAGCCCTTCAAGTGCCCACGCTTCCCAACGGCTGAAGGTTTACAGTCAACGCCCGATTGCCCCCTGTGAAAGACCCTCATGAAAATCCATCTGCTGATCATCTCCGCACTCCTGTCGGGCTGTGTGGCCTATCCCGCCTACTACCCGGCTGCCCCCGCCGTCCCCCATCAAGACCAGGCCCAGGCGGCCGCCAACGAGCAATGCGCCAAATCCGGCAAGGTCGCGGTCATGGCGGAACCGACCCGCTGCGACGGCCAGAACTGCACCACGCGATGGGTCTGTCGATAGCCGTGAGCGCAGAATCCGGCGATCGCTCCCCATCTGAACTGCAAGGATGCCCCCATGGTCACGACCCAAAAAGCAAGGGGTGAACCTGCCCCGGTCAAGCGCCGCAAGGCGACCGCCGCGACCCCCGTAAAGCCGGTCATCAAAGCCGTCAAGACGGTCAAACGGGTCACCCGAGTGATCCAGCAAAGCCCGGCCGGCCAGGCCGGCGCCGCCGCCCAGGCGATGGTTCGCGCCGGGAAGTCCAGCCGCCTGGCCCGGGAAGTGCGCGACAAGGTGGTGGTGGTGACGGGTGCGAGCTCCGGCATCGGCGAAGACTGCGCCCTGAAGCTGGCCGCCGCCGGCGCGATCGTCATTCTGGCGGCGCGCACGCCCGGGAAGCTGGCGCAGACCGTGGCGAAAATCGAGCAGCAGGGCTGGCGCGCCTTCGCCTATGCCTGCGACATATCCGACCTGGCCGACTGCGACCGGTTCTGCAAGACCGTGCTGGACCAGCATGGCCATGTCGACATCCTGATCAACAACGCCGGGCGTTCGATCCGGCGCTCGGTGAAACATTCCTTCGACCGCTTTCATGACTTTGAGCGCACCATGCAGCTCAACTTCTTTGGCGCGCTGCGCCTGATCTTCGGCTTTGCGCCGACCATGCTGGCGCGCAAGCAGGGCCACATCATCAATATTTCCTCGATCGGCGTGCTGGCCAGCCCGCCGCGCTTTTCGGCCTATGTGGCGTCCAAGGCGGCGCTCGATGCCTTTTCCTGGTGCGCCGCCTCCGAATTTGCCGACAGCAACGTGCGCTTCACCACCATCAACATGCCGCTGGTGCGAACCCCGATGATCGCGCCAACCCGGCTCTACGACGCCTTTCCGGCCCTTTCGCCGGACCAGGCCGCGGAACTGGTGATGAAGGCCGTGATCGAGAAACCCAAGCGCGTGGCCACCGGCCTGGGCCTGGTGGGCGCCGTGGCGCAGGCCCTGACGCCGGGCATCAGCGAATTCGTGCTGAACCAGGCGTTCCGGCTGTTTCCCGACTCGCTGGCGGCGCAGGGCCGCGAGGGCGATGCCGCCGACGCCGATGCGCAGGGGCTGGCCCGCAATCCCGTGGAGCTGGCCCGCAAGCTGTTCTCGCAGGTGTTCAGCGGTGTGCACTGGTAGCGCAGGGCGGCGGGATGCCCGGGCCCGGGAACGGGTAAAGGTTCTTGATCCATCGCAGGGAACCCGGCCTTCCTGAACGCTACAGTCAAACGCGAGTAGTGCATCACGGGTCCGTTGGTTAGATGGATGTCGCGACTGGCGGGCCGGTATTTTCTGGGGGTGCCTTGACGTTTCATGCAGTCGGCCGGTCGGGCGGAAGCGGTTTTGCAGGCGGTCCTGCGCGAACAGTCCGGATGCTGGCCCGGTGGATGCTGGGGCTCGCGTGTGCGGGATTCCTGCCGCTGCTTTGGGCGCAATCCGGCCCGAGGACGGCCGGGATGACGCCACCCGCCGGGCGCACGATCCAGGTCCAGGCCAGCCACCCGCCCGGTGTCCCTACCCAGCGCGTGGCGCTGGTGATCGGGAACTCTGCCTACCAGGATGGGCCCCTGCTGAACCCCGTCAATGACGCGCGTGCCATTGCGCAGGTTCTGAAGGAATCCGGCTTCAACGTCAGCCTGCGCGAAAACATCGACCAGCGCGGCATGCAGTCAGCGCTGCGCGAATTCGGGGACCGGCTGCGCGCCGGCGGCACCGGCCTGTTCTACTACGCCGGCCACGGCATGCAGATCAAGGGGCGCAACTACCTGATTCCGGTGGGCGCCCACATTGACCGGGAAGACGAGGTGGCCTACAGCGCCGTCGATGCACAGGCGGTGCTGGACAAGATGGAGTCGGCCGGCAACGAGGCCAACATCATGATTCTGGACGCCTGTCGCAACAACCCGTTCATGCGCAATACCCGGGGTTCTCCCGCGGGCCTGGCCCCGATGGACGCCCCGGTGGGAACGCTGGTGGCCTACGCCACGTCCCCCGGCGCGGTGGCCAGCGACGGCAGCGGCGCCAATGGCCTGTACACGCAGCATTTGCTCACGGCCATCCGCCAACCCGGCAACAAGATCGAGGACGTCTTCAAGCAGGTGCGCGCCAACGTTCGCCGCGACTCCCGGGGCAAGCAGGTGCCTTGGGAGGTCACTTCGCTGGAGGGCGATTTCTATTTCATCGCCGGGCCGGTGGCGATTTCGCTGTCGGGCTCGAATCCGAACCTGGAGGCAGCCTTGTGGGATGCCGTCCGGTCCAGCCGCGATCCGGTTGAAATCCGCGTGTATCTGAACCGGTACCCCCAGGGTAGGTTCGCCACTGAAGCGCGTGCGCGGTTGGCGCAAGGGTTGCCGCCCCCCGCGGCAGGCACGGCATCAGCCCTGGGTTCTGCGCCAAAACCACCGCCTTCCGCCGTCGCGGCGGCCACGGGATCCGCGGGCCCGCGGATCCCGGAAGGGGGAACCGCCCCCGCGGTTGCGGAACGTCCCGGCGCAGACCAGGGCGCCATTGACCGCCGCACCGCTGAAATACTGGCCAGCCTGGTAACCGGCCCGGGCCCTGGCCAGTTGGTTGTTTCCGGACCGGGCAAGCCGGCGCGCGCCCCGGCCGCCAGCAACAGTGCGGGCTTCACCGTGGGAGACCGCTGGCGGTTTCAGGTGGTGGACCGGTTCAAGGGCGAGGTGGTTCGCAACGAGGTCGCCACGGTCGAGCGGGTTCAACCCGATGGAATGCTGGTCCTGAACGGCGGTCGTTTTCGCTGGGACGCCCGCGGCAATCCGCGCTACATCCGCGCGGGCGACCGGGAACGCACGTATTCCCCGGATTTCATGTACGTTCCGCCCGTTCTGGAGACTGGCGCCAGGACAGCGCTGAACTACGAGATCGAGCAGAAACGGGCGGACGCGCCTGCCGAGCAAGAGAAGGCCAAAGGCGCGATGGTGGTCAAGGGCCAGGAACCCGTCAGAACGCCGGCCGGGGAGTTCAAGGCCTGGCGCGTGGATATCGATGTTGTTGGATCCAGCCTGAACAAACGTGGAAGCTATCGCTGGCTGTTCACCGGCTGGTATGTACCCGAACTGCGCGCCTATGTGGCCTATGACGACGAGGTACGCGGCGCAGACCAGGCGTTCATTCGCCGGGAACGTCATGAACTCACCAGCTTTTCGGTGCGGGGCGCCGAGGGCCTGGTACCGCGCTGAGCACCTGATTCGCTTCACGGACAACGAATTTCACTATTAAATATATAGCTTAAACCGACCCTATCGCGCCGGGAAAAGGCCAAAAAGCTTCGTATCTGGTCTGACTGGGCCTTGGATAGCCCCGGACCCGGCTTTTTGCACTCGATGGTCCCCGGTGTGACATCACCTACCCCATCATCACCGGCCCGCCCTTGGCCAGTGCGCGCTGGCAGGCGGGGCGCGCCACCGTGCGGGCCTTGTTGGCGGCCAGCGTCGGAAAGCCCGCCCGGCGCGCATCCATAAAGCCCAGCGCGGTCACCAGATTGGGGGCGATCCGCTTTGCCTGCACGGTTGCGCACAGCTGGCGGGCGACCGGCCGGACGAAAAACGGCATGGGTTGCGTGGGGAGGGGGTGGGACTGGCCGTCGCTGGTGGCATTGCACCTGCCCTTCTACGCGGTCAATCGTTCGATCCGAGGACGCGTCAGCTTGCCGGCCTGGTACAGGTCGTACTGCAGTTGCAACCCTGCCCATAACTCAGGACTGGTTCCGAAAGCCCCGCCCAAGCGATAGGCCATGTCAGCAGAAACGCCCGAAGCGCCTGTAACGATACGGGACAGGGTAACGCGGTTTACGCCAAGCTTCACTGCGGCTTCTGTCACCGTGATATCGCCCAAATACTCCCGGAGAATTTCGCCAGGATGCGGAGGGTTGTGCATTCGAGTCATATTGAACCTCAGTGGTAATCCCGGTAATCAACAAGCACGGCATCGGCGCCGTCAAAGGCAAACACCATACGCCAGTTTCCATTTACGGTAACCGCCCAATGGCCCTTCAGTTCGCCCTTCAAGGGGTGAAGCGCCCAGGACGGCGCCGAAAGGTCTTCAGGCTTTACCGCTTGATCCAGAGCTGCCAGTTGCAGGCGCAGCTTGGTCGCATGGGCAGCCTGTATTCCTGACTTGCTGCCGGTCTCAAAAAAGCGTTGCAGGCCTTTGTGACGAAAACTTTTAATCATTGGGGGCGAATTGTAGCGTGTAGCGCATCAAACTACAAATAGCAGCCTTGTCCAACGAGGAGGAGCCCTGAAAACCTCAAACGCTACCTGGACAGCCCTGCGGCAGCAGGTGTCGCGCCTGACGGGCCAGGGCCATGACTACGTCATTATCACCGGCCCGCGAGCGGCCCTCCAGAAAGCCTCCCTACAATCCGTTCATCCGATCGACCTTCCCACGCCATGTCCTGTTCCAAGGCCCCAGGAGTGAAAGCATGCTGACCAGTCCCTCGAAATTTCTGACCACCGCCGTGTGCTTCGCCGCTGCGCTGGCGCTCTTGCTGGGCTGCGACAAGCCTGCCGAATCCGTCGTGCCGACGCAGGCCGTCAAGAAGGAAGCCCCCAAGCGTGCGCCCGGGCCAGGCATAGCCGAGGTCAAGGTGATTGCCGAGGAGGCCTTCATTTACGGCCTGCCGATCGTGATGAACTATGCGGTGATGAACGCGTTCGTCGTGGACAAGAACTCCGGGCAATACAAGGCGCCGTTCAATACCGTCAGCAACGAAGCGCGGGTGTTCACCTACAAGGACACCGCCGTCGTCACGCCCAACAGCGACACCCCGTATTCGATGCTCTGGCTGGACCTGCGCGCGGAGCCGATGGTGATCTCGGTGCCGGCGGTGGACAAGAAGCGCTACTACTCGGTGCAGCTTATCGACGGCAACGCCTACAACTATGGCTATATCGGCAGCCGGGCCACAGGGTCCGGGCCCGGCAACTACCTTGTGACAGGCCCCGACTGGACCGGGGACACCCCTGCCGGGATCAACCAGGTGTTCCGCTCGACGACCCCGTTCGGGCTGACGATCTTCCGCACGCAACTCTTCAACGCCGCGGACATGCCTAACGTGGTCGCGGTGCAAGCCGGCTACAAGGCGCAAGCGCTTTCAAGCTTCCTCAAGCAGCCTGCGCCACCGCCCGCGCCCAAGATCGATTTCGTCCCGGCCAGCACGGCCGGCATCAAGGACAACTTCTACGCCTATCTCGATGCCGCCCTGACGTTCGTGCCGGTGACGGCCGAGGACCGGGCCATCCGCGCCCGGATGGCGAGCATCGGCATCGGCCCGGGCAAGACCTTCGAGTTCAAGGATCTTTCTCTGGAGCACAAGGCCGCCGTCCTGCTGGCAATGAAGGAGGGCGACGACAAGATCGACAAGGTCCTGGCCACCGGCATGAAGGATATCAACGGCTGGAACGTGGGTTCGCTCTTTGGCGACCGGGGGTTCTACAACGGCGACTGGCTCAAGCGCGCCGCCGCCGCCAAGGGCGGCATCTATGGCAACGACGGCGTCGAGGCGATGTACCCGATGACCCGGGTGGACGCCTCGGGCACGACGCTGGACGGCAGCAAGCACAGCTACGCCCTGACCTTCCCCGCCGGCCAGCTGCCCCCGGTGAATGCCTTCTGGTCGGTGACGATGTATGACGGCAAGACGCAGTTGCTGATCGAGAACCCGATCAACCGCTACCTGGTGAACTCGCCGATGCTGCCCGGCATGAAAAAGAACGCCGACGGCTCGCTGACGATCCACATCCAGAAGGATTCACCGGGCAAGGCGAAGGAAGCCAACTGGCTACCCGCGCCCGACGGCCCGATCTACCTGGTGATGCGGCTGTACTGGCCCAAAGACACGCCGCCTTCGATTCTGCCAGCCGGTGAAGGCAGCTGGAAACCGCCGGCTATTACGGCGGTGAAATAGCCGACGTCCCTGGCTCCGGACCCGGCCCCCTGGCATGGCGCTGGTGGTTGCACCGTGCGTGGCTGATGGCGAGGTTTTCCACATGGCTGCTGCCGCCTTCGCACAGCGGCTGAATGTGCTCCAGCGTGGCCTCTTCCGGCAGCACGTGTGCGCCGCAAACCCAGCATGGCACAACGCCATGCAACTGGCGCGCCACGGTCCGGTAGATCTTGAGGCGCGTATGGCCGAGTGTGCTCATGCGGGCTGGGCGGGCCGGTTTATTTGACCTTGCCCAGCGCGACCCGGAATTCTTCCAGCCGGACCTCGTAATCCGCCGCGTCGCCGTAATCCAGGAAGCGGTTGTAGCGCGAATGCGTGCCCAGGATCTTGTGGGCATGCTTGATCGGGCAGAAATACTGCTCGGTGCGGGCCAGGATCTCGTTCATGTAGCCCATCAGCCCGCTGCCATAGGCGCAGTAAGTGCAATGAACCTTCTCGATGAAATTGAGGTAGTCGAGGTGCTGCCGGTCGAACACGATGTAGTCGGCGCGCCGAACCCGGGTGATGCCATAGATCGGGAAACACGTCCACTGGTAGAAGCTGACGAAGCAATCCAGCAGCATCAGCGGCAAGACCATGCCGTAGATGATGGGCCCGGTGATCAGGTTCTGCGGGCGGTTGGTGACCAGCCAGCGGAAGAAGTTCTTCTTCAGCTTGCGGTGCGCCGCCTTGACCGAGCGCTCGAACTCCACCCGTTTGCCCTTGATCTGGAAGAACATCCGGCTTTCCTGATCATGCACGGCGCTGCGCAGATCCTCTTCGAGCGCCGCCATCTGGGCCAGTATCTGGGTGATTCGATCGTTCATGTAACTCCTGGGTGGGTCCCGCGCGCAGGCATCGATGCGCCGCGCCCGGGTCACGCCATTGTGCCAAGGCCCTCGTGCAGCCGCCCAGGCAGGCCCTCACCAAGGGCGTTCACTCCCTGCCCTGGCGCGCGCGAAGCAGCGGTCCAAGGAGAAACAGAAACTACCCCCTCGTTCCGATGACGAAAGGCTGGGCGCGCCCTAGCGAAAAATAAGGACGAGAACAATGATGAGCAAAATGGTGCCGGCACCGATATACATGGAACACTCCACCGCGCTGCCCATCCCCAACGGGGATGCTTCAACACACGCCTGTGCCTGCATTGGAGCGCCTGCCCGCGCCCCTGTCTGTGCCCTGCCCCACGCAGGTTGTCCACAGTGGCGAAGTGGTATCCGGGGCACCCCACATTACGCCCCACGGGCAGACCGGGCCCGCCTGTCGCCCGCGCCCGGGATCAGGCCATCGCACTGACCTGCCGCCCGAACGCGTCCACCTGCTGCCAGTCGGTGAACTCGATCACCGCCGTCGGATCGGTGGGGCCGTGGGTCAAACGCATGATCAGGCGAATCATGAACCGGTCGAACACGCCGTAGCTCGGGTAGTCCAGCCGGCCGGCGAACACGGCCAGCAGCCTCGGCTTCCACGTGATCTGGCGCAGGAACTTGACCAGGTAGGGGTTGGTGCCGGGCTGGTTCTTCTCCGGCTTGCGCGCGACGATGTTGACCGAGAAAAAAGCGTTCGGCCGGCTCTCCAGCAACGCCTGGTGGCGGGCGATGAATAAGGCGACCGCCGGCTGGTGCTTGCCGTAGCGGATGCTGGCGCCGATGACGATCTTGTCGAACGCCGACACATCCAGCCCGTCGGCCTGCGCCAGCGGCACCACCGTGACGGCGTCCCCCTGCCCCGCCATGACCTGCTGCAGCCGCTCGCAGATGTGACGGGTGTGCCCGTCGGTCGTCGAGTAAGCGACCAGAATTCGGCTCATGCCGGACGCTCAGTCGTCCGCCAGGTCGTCGGCCTTGAAGTTGCTGGCCAGCTGCTGCTGGGTGCTCTCGGGCACCTGGGCGTAATGCGAAAAAGTGATGCTGTACGAACCCTTGCCGCCGGTCAGCGACTTCAGCCGCCCCTGGTAGTCGCCGAGCTCAGCCAGCGGAATCAGGCCGCTGATGCCCACGGTGCCGTCCGCATGCGGCTGGGTGCCGGTGATGTGCCCGCGTTTGCTCGCCAGGTCGCCCGTAAGGTCGCCAATCGATGCTTCGGGCGACAGCACTTCGATACTGACCAGCGGCTCCAGCACAATGGGCCGGGCCAGGCGCACGGCATCGATGGTGGCCTTGCGGCCCGCAGAGACGAAGGCAATGTCCTTTCCGTCGACCGCGTGAGTCTTGCCGTCGTACACCGTGACGCGGATGTCGTGCACCGGGAACCCCGCCACCACGCCTTCGGCCAGAGCCTGGCGAACACCTTTCTCCACCGCCGCCATGAACACGCCGGGGATCGCGCCGCCCTTGACGACGTCCACGAACTCGAAGCCGGCGCCCCGTTCCAGCGCCTCCACGCGCAGCATCACCTCGCCAAACTGCCCGGCGCCACCGCTCTGCTTCTTGTGGCGGCAGTGGCCTTCAGCCCCGGCCGTGATGGTCTCGCGGTAGGCGATCTGCGGCGCGCTGGTGTCGAGTTCCAGCTTGTACTGCTGCTGCATGCGCGCCATCTTGGCGCGCAGGTGCACCTCGCCCAGGCCGCGGATCACCGTCTCGTTGGTGCCAGGGTGGCGTTCGATCTTGAAGCAGGGGTCTTCCAGCTCGAGCTTGTGCAGGATCTCGAACAGACGCTGCTCGTCGCCCTTGCGCCGGGTCTGCACGGCCAAGCCCTGCATGGGCAACGGAAACTCCAGCGGCTTGAGATGAATGTGGTCTTCGTCGTGGGAGTCATGCAGCACGCAGTCGAAATCGATCTCTTCGACCTTGGCCACGGCCCCGATCTCGCCCGGCACCAGCGCCGGGACTTCGACGTATTCCTTGCCCTGCAGGCGGTACAGGTGCGCCACCTTGAACGGCCGTTTGGCCGAGCCGACGAAGAGCTGCGCATCACGTCGGATCGTGCCCTGGTGCACCCGGAACACACCCACCTTGCCGATGAAGGGGTCGACCACCACCTTGAACACATGCGCCAGCACATGCAGGTCTTCATCGGGTACTGCGGCAAATGCCTGGGGCTCCTGGCCGGGCTCACCCCGATAGAACGGCGGCGGGTTGCCCTCGGAAGGATTCGGAGCCAGCTTGGCCAGCGCGTCGAGCAGTTGCGGCACCCCGGCGCCGGTGCGCGAGGAAACGAACAGGATCGGGATCAGGTGGCCGGCACGCAGCGCGCGTTCAAACGGGGCATGGAGTTCTTCCAGGCTGGGGTCGGCGCCGTCTTCCAGGTAGCGCGCCATCAGGCTGTCGTCTTCCTCGATGATCTGGTCGATCAACGCGCGGTGCGCCGCCGCCACCGAGGCGAAGTCACTTTCGCCGCTGTCGTGGCCGAGCAGTTCCACCACGTCCTGGCCGTGGTGCGCCGGCAGGTCCAGCAGCAGGCACTGCTTGCCAAAGCGATCCCGGATGTCGTTCACCAGGGCGGGCAGGTCGACGTTGTCGGCGTCGATCTTGTTGATCACGATCATGCGGCACAGCCCGCGCTCGCCGGCCAGCTTGAACATGCGCTCGGTGGAGAGTTCGATCCCGGTCTGGGCATTGATCACCACCAGCGCGGTGTCCACGGCCGCCAGCGCGGCGATCGCCTGCCCGGCAAAGTCCGGATAGCCGGGGGTGTCGACCAGGTGAATCCGGGTGCCGGCCCAATCGAAACTGACCAGCGCCGACTGCAGCGAGTGGCCCAGTTCGCGCTCGATGGCGTCGAAATCGCAGACGGTGTTGCCTTTTTCAATCGATCCACGGCTCGCAACCGCTCCGCTGGCAGCCAGCAGGCTCTCGGCCAGGGTGGTTTTACCGGCGGCACCGTGGCCGACCAGGGCAACGGCACGAATCTGGGTGCTGAGGTTCTGACTCATGAAAATCCCTTGAAGTGTGTTTGGCGGCTCTGTCGCAGGGACCGCCGCCGCGCGCAGCGCAGGGAGCCCGGGGGCAGGTAGGAACGGGGACATGACGTGACGGCATGACGCCGCTATCTTACCCCTGCACACGGGAGGATTTCAGCCTGCCGGCTGGCGCGTCAGCGGGTGGTTGCACCGGCAAATTGCCGGGCCGCGAAGGCCCAGATCATGCGCGACGCGTCCGGGCCTTTCGGGTCGCTGTAGCCCACGCCGGGCGCGCCACCGCTCCACGCATGGCCCAGGCCCTCGATCAGGCACAGGGTCGCGACCTGGCGGCCGGCGACCCGATAGTCGGTGACCGTTGCGGCATAGCGTTTGCCGCGCTGCACCGTGCGCTGCGCACCCGCCACGGCACCCTCCCGCGCTGCCCACAACCCCGCCGCTTCGGCCCCGTTTCCGGCGGCCACGATCGGGTCGGCGGTCCCCTGAATCACCAGCAGGGCCGGGAGGTGCTGGCCGGGCTCCAGGGCTTCGAGCGGCACCGCCGCCCGGCGTCCGCGCATGGCGCCGAGCGCGGTTGCCGAGGAATGGGCAATGCCGGGCGCAATGCCCGAGTGCATCACGATGGCCCGAAAGCGTTGGGGCTGACGCACCGCCATCAGCGCCGCCATGCTGGCACCCGCCGAAAGCCCGGCCAGCGCGATCCGCGCCGGGTCCACCGGCTGTGTCTGGCAGACCCGGTCGATCATGGCGCCCAGGGCGTCCGCCTCCCGCTGGGCCCGCCCGGCGCGGGTGTCGAACCAGTTCCAGCAGCCTTGAAGGTTCGCGAAACGGTCCTGCACCGGGTACAGAACCAGGAAGCGCTCGCGCGCCGCGATCAGGTTCATCCGGCTGCTGGCGGCCAGGGCGTCGGCATCCTGGCTGCAGCCGTGCAGCATCACCAATAGGGGCAAGCGCTCGGCGCGAAGCACCCCGGGCGGCTTGTACAGCCTGTAGCGCATGGCGCCCACGGTCATGCCGCGGCTCCAGCCGGTTGTTGCCCCCGCCTTTTTCGGTGCTGCCTTTGGCCGCGCTGGCCGGGGGCTTGAAGCCAGGGGTTTCACACGCCGCACTTTGGCGGGGACCGACACCGGTCGCAGCGCCTGCCTCATCGCCTTCGAGCCCGCACGCGCGGCGGTGCGCGTCATGGCGCTCAACGCGCGCTGAAAGGAACGGCTGAGCAGGGGGTTGCGGATGGATCGGGCCATGGAGGTGGAGTCGAACGGCATTGTCCCGCGCTCAACTCGGAGTGTCTGTGTGACACCCCACTCAGGGGCGTCAATTCAGGGGGAAGAAGACCGGCAGCTCCCCTCGACGCACGCTGGCAGACACAAAACCTCAGCCTTTTAGAGCCGCAGACCCAATCGGCCGCTTCTGTTGGCGACCGTACAGAACGCATGACAGCTGGCTTCTAGCATGACGATGTGGGTTCCCAATGGGCTCACAGGTTTCGTAAGTTTCACCCCTATCAAGGAACAATCATGAACAAGAATCAAGTCCACGGTGCTGTCAAGGATCTCGCCGGCAAAGTCCAGGAAGAAGCCGGCAAACTGGTCGGCAACAAGACGCAGGAAGCCAAGGGTCTGCAGAAGCAGGTTGCTGGCAAGGCGGAAGTCCATCTGGGCGACGTCAAGGAAGCCGTCAAGGATGCCAAGGAAACCGTGAAGAGCGTTGGCGGCAAGCTGTAAGCCTCCTCCCGTGAATCATCAGCAGGGTAACCGCCCCGGGGTGGTGCCCTGCTGCTGTTTCCGGCTTGAGAAGAGCTGCGGAAGGTCACGGCAACGCCAACTCACGCGCCGAGAAACTCCCCCACCGGCTTGAGGTCATCCACGCGGTCGCAAATCGCCTTGATGGCCACCAGGATCGGCACCGCGAGCAGCAAGCCCCAGACGCCCCAGAGCCAGCCCCAGGCCAGGACGCCCACGAAGACGGCCACCGGACTCATCTTGTTGGCCCGGCTGGTCAGCCAGGGGGTCAGCAGGAAGGCCTCGATGAAGTGGATGAACAGCGAGGCGCCGCTGACCAGCAGGGCCATCTCCACGGTGCCGAACTGCAGGTAGGCCATCAGCGCCGAACCCGACGCAACCACGACGCTCCCGATGTAGGGCACCAGGTCCAGCACGCCCGCAGCGATGCCCCAGACCGCCGCGTTCTCCAGCCCGATCGCCGCAAAGCATGCCCAGGTCGCCAGACCCACGAGCACACTGGTGAACAGCTGCACCAGCATGTAGCGCTGGATCTGGTCGTGAATCTGGTTGAGTGCCTGCAGAGTGACCTTCTTGGCGGTCAGCGTCGGTCCGGCAAGCTTGATCATCTTGCGCCGGAAGCGGTCACCGGAGGCCATCAGGAAAAACGCGATCAAAGCCATCATTCCGAGCTGGCCCAGCATGGTCATCAGGCCCATGCTGCCGGTCCACAGATGGTCCTTGATGTCGAACTTCGGCTTTTCGATCTGCACCCGCTGCACGCCCCGGCCCGCCGGGACGGCGCGGTTGGACTCCTCGGCGGCCTGCTCGAGCTGCGCGGCGGCCTTTTGCACCGTGACCAGCGTGTTGTCGGGCGCGCCGGGCCGGGCTTGCAGCGAACTGCGCAGCTTCTGTGCGGCCGCCGGCAGCGACTCGACCAGCCGGCTGGCGTCATCGCTCAGCGCGTACCCGGTGGCGCCAATCCCGGCCAGGGCGCCGAGGATGAGCAGTGCGGCGCTCACCGCCCGGGGAATCCGACGCACCTGCAACCAGTCCACCACGGGCGACAAGGCATAGCTGGCCAGCAGCCCCACCATCACCGGAATGAAAACAGCACTGGCCCAGCGCAGCATGAACACGCTGGCAATCGTCGCCAGAACCCCCAGGGAAAGGCTGCGCACATCCACCGGCATCTGCAGCACCACGCGGGGTGGCTCGGCGGGCGGTGCCGGCAATGGCTCTGCATCCAGACCCGGGGCGTCCGCAAGCCCTGCGTTCAAGTCTGCCACGGGAGACTCCTTTTTCTATACCGTGAAACGGGCTGGACGACGGGTCGCGGCCTTCGGGGGCACCCCTTCAATCGAGGGGTCGACCGGTGACGAGGTTGCGCACGGGCGAGAGGCGTTCGCCAGCGTTGCCCCGGGCCAGCCCCGACTTGCAAAGATTTCTGGCCTGCAGGCCCGGCATGCCATTGCACTGGTGCACCGCCGAAGCGTGCGTGACCTGCGCCTGGCGCCAGGCGTCACCCTGCGCCACGGCGAACTGCATCACGGCGTGAAAAGCCAGCAACAGGCCCAGGGCGGCCAGACCCGCCAGCACGCAGACCCCCTGCGAAACGTGCCCGCGGATGAACCGAAGGTTCCATGAATGGGCAGCGCCATCGGCGCCCGAAGGCAGCAAGTGATGGGATGCGGCGGTGGTTTCCATGGAGCCGATTGGAGCCGCTGGCCACACGCCCGTCTGTGGGGCAGCCCACTTAGCGGCGAAAATGCCGGCTGGCGGAAACGACTTCCCGGATCGTGGGCTTTGGCGCAGGACGGCCGCGTGGCGCCCGTTGGGTCTTACACTTCACGGGCGCGCACACCCCCCGCGCCACGTTCGATTGCCGTCCCGCGTCGAACCCAGAATGTTCAGTCAGTCAGGATGACCATGAAACGCGTAGATGATTTCCGCCTCCGGTTTGGCAAGCAGGAGTTGATCCCCATCATGGTGGGCGGCATGGGGGTCGATATTTCGACCGCCGAACTGGCACTGGAGACCGCCCGCCTGGGCGGGATCGGCCATATTT
>JAABRA010000357.1 GCA_011391155.1 Burkholderiales bacterium | reverse complement strand
CTGTGGCGCCCGTCGCGCCCGCCGTCCCAGTTGCGCCCGTTGCACCGACTGAACCTGTGGCACCCGTTGCGCCCGTCGTTCCAGTGGCCCCTGTGGTTCCATCAGCCCCTGTGGCGCCGGTAGCACCCGTCGTGCCCGTGGCACCAGTCTCGCCGATACCTGTCGCTCCCGTCGCACCAGTGGCGCCCGTCGCGCCCACCGTCCCGGTTGCGCCCGTTGCACCGACTGAGCCTGTGGCACCCGTTGCGCCCGTCGTTCCGGCGGCCCCCGTGGTTCCATCAGCACCCGTCGTGCCCGTAGCGCCCGTAGCGCCCGTCGTGCCCGTAGCGCCCGTAGCGCCCGTAGCGCCCGTAGCGCCGGTGGTACCGGCAACACCCGTTGCCCCGGTTGCCCCTGATGTGCCAGTCGTTCCCGTGGCGCCTGTCGCACCCGTGGTCCCGGTTGCGCCCGTTGCACCGGCTGAGCCTGTCGCACCTGTTGCGCCCGTTGTTCCGGCAGCCCCTGTGGTTCCGTCAGCACCCGTCGTGCCCGTGGCTCCGGTGGCACCGGTTGCCCCCGTTGCCCCGGTCGTCCCTGTGGTGCCAGTCGTTCCCGTTGTGCCTGTGGCGCCGGCAGCGCCGGTTGCCCCGGTTGCGCCTGTTGCTCCGGTGCCACCCGTCGGCCCCGTGGCCCCGGTGGCACCCGGCAAGCCCTGCCCGAACACATAGAAGTACTGTGTCAGCGTGGCGCCTTCAGTCAACGTGAAATTGCCCGAATAATCGGTCGTCGTCCCGATTGGATTGAATATTTTGACGGTCCCGACGGTCACGGCAACTGGCGGTGTCAGCGGTGCAAAGATCACGGTTCCGAGGCTCGTTCCATCCATACCGGCACTGAGCACAACATTGCCGCCGGTCGTGGTGAGGGCCGCGGTCTGGACATTCACATTGCGCCCGGCATTCGTGGTGAGGTTCCCCCGGGTCGTCGTGACAGCGGTCAGCGGGTGCGTGCCATCTTTCACAAAGTTGACATCGCGCAGGCCCGTGGCGGTGAAGCTTCCATCGGTCGTCGTGACGGGGGCGTAAAGCACGACATCGCGCCCGGCGACGGCCACCAGGTTTCCGTGGGTGGCCGTAATGGCCTGGTTGACGATCACGTCCTGAACCGCGTTCAAGGTCAGCGTCGATGCGGGCGCAGCCCGGCTCCAGGTGATCGCTGCATCGACATTGATATCTCCGGCTCCCGCGCCACTGGCGTTTGCCGTGGTAATGGTCACATTGGTGCCAGCGATCAGGGCGTTGGTGATGGTGGCAACGTTGATGTTCGCGCTGCTGACGCTTGGGTCCGGCGTAAAAACGCTGCCATCAAAGATACCGCCACTGGTTGCAGCGCTCGTGATGGTGACGTCGGCGGGATCCAGCAGCCACGCGCCATTCGTGCCGCTTGCCGCACCGGCATTGACCCTGATGCCCTCCACATCCAGCCAGTGCCCGGAGGTTTCAATCAGTCCGCCATTGCCACCCTGGCCAGCGCCGCGCGCGGCGATGCTGCCAAAGGCGCGTGTCGAGCCGTCGGCCCATAGCACGACCTTGCCGCCGTGTCCAGCCGTGATGGCATCAGCGCTGATCGTCGCGTCAGCGCTCATGTAGGTTGCCAAAGCGTTCTGGACATCGGGGTTGCGGCCCTGATAGTCACCTCCGACCAGCACGGTGCCACCGCCCGCATCACCCGAAGCATTGATCTGCGCGCCGAACAGGCCGACGTGGTTCCCGGTCACCGTGACCTTGCCGCCGGTCTGGCCTGACCCCAGGCCGGACGCATCCAGCGTGCCGGCCACGTTGACCGTGCCGCTTTGCATGTCGCCCATCAGCCGGATCGTGCCATTGTGGTTCTCCAGCGTGCGCGCCTGAATGACCCCCGTGTTGTTCACGGCGCTCTGCATCAGACTGCTCGCCGACCGCGCGCTCAACAGTACCTGGCCGCCATCCGCACGGATCAGGCCGCCGTTCTGGGCCAGCGCGTCCACCGCGCCCTGGTTGACCGCGACGTTGAGCAGGCCATCGCCAGCCACATCGAGGGTCATGGCACTGCCGGCGGCGAGCGCCACCGTGCCCAGCCGGGCCGCGATGACCCCGGTATTGCTGACATTGGCACCCAGCAAGGCCACATAACCTCCGTCGGCATTGATGGCTCCCTCATTCAGGATGCTGGCGCCGCTACCGCTGAAGTTGTACCTTCCCGCCATGAAGTCGCTGTCGGCAATATTCAGCGTCGACGCGACGAGCCCGCCGACGTTGACCGATGCGCCCTGCCCGAACAGGATGCCGTTCGGGTTGACCAGGAACACCTTGCCATTGGCCGAGAGCGAACCCAGGATGCTCGAAGGATCAGCGCCCAGCACCCGGTTCAGTGCAACCGAATTCGCATTGGGCTGCAGGAACAAGACCGATTCGCGCGCGCCGATATTGAAACTCTGCCAGTTGATGGCAGCGTTCTGCGTTGTCTGTGTGATGGTGGTCGTGCCGGCCGTGCCGGCAATGCTTGCGCCGCCAGCCGCCACCACGCCGCCCTGGGGCAACGCATGCGCCACTGCGCCAAAGGCCATGGCCAGACCGATCACCAGCGCTTTCAGGGCGAGATGACCGGAGTCAGCGCCGGGGCCCGTGCAAGCCGATGCCTTCTTCCCGCCGCTGGTGGCGTTCTCGGAGGCCGCCACAAAGGTGCCTGTCTTTTCATTCCAGATTGATCGATAGATGCAGTTCATGGGGTCCGTCCAGTGTTCTTGAATTTGGGGTGGGGTAAAACCGGTGTTCTTGCGCGCCCGTGGCGCCTAGAAATACTTCACGGCCTGGATCCAGAATCGGCCGGGTGCGTCGGGGGCTGAAAGCGTCACACCGTTGCCCAGCTTGAAGGCGTAATACGTCTTCAGGGAGAAGTTGTTGACCTCCATCCAGGTCAGACCCACACCGGCGCCACTCAGCGTCCGCTGGTTCGGCCCGTTGGTCCACGGGTCCACGTTCGTCTTGACGCTGCCGGTGTCGACGAAGCCGATCAGCTGCACCTGCCCGGGCATTCGGTCGGAGAACTTGGGCAGCTGGTAGCGGGCCTCAAGCGTCAACACATAGCCCTGATCCCCATAGCCTTCGCCTTCGGGATACGCCCGGACGGCATACATGCCGCCGAGTTCCATCTTCTCGGAAGGGTCCAGGTTTTTCGAGGCAAATTGCCCGTTGATGGCCCCGTAGAACCAGAACGAGTCGGTTACGTTTTGCAGGCGTGCCGCGCTGTAGGCCAGCTTGTTGTAACTGCCGTTCGTTTGCGCCGTCGCAGCGTCAAAAGCCCGCACCGAGGGCGTCTGGAGGTCAACCGAGCCACTGGACCAACTCAGCGCATAGCTGTTCATGCCGCCACCGCCCAGTGTGTCGCGGTGGTCACCAAAAACGCTGGCGACCGCCACGTTCACCCGCTTATCGCTGACAAATGCGGTGGTGTCGATCCGGTCCTCGAATTTCTTGGCGTTGAAGGCCAGCCCGACATTCAGGTTGGTGTTGCGCGAGCGGATCAGCGGATAGCTGCCGTAAAGGCTGGCCACCTGCGCTGTGCCATGGGAGTCCAGGCTTTCAAATTCACGGCCCAGTTCGTACTGCAGATGGCTGTAGGAGGCGCCCACCTTGGCCCGGCCAAATTGCATCTGGTAGGCGCCGATCACATAGGTCAGTCCCGGACCCGAGGTCACCGCGCGCAAGGTCGCGACATCGCCCTGGCCAATCAGTTCGTTGAAATTGATCGTCGCCCCGATGCGCCAGGCCCCGGTGTAGCGATTTCCGGCATTGTCGGCATCGATGCTGCCCGTGACCCGCTGGCCCGGGGTCAGGTCCACGATCAGGTCGGAGGTGCCGGGGGCCGCACCGGGCACCAGGGTCGACTTGACATTCACCGCAGGCAGGTCGGACAGCAGCAGCAGCCGGGTTTCGAGCGGCGCGGTCGTGATCGGGTCGCCGGGGTTCAGCCCGCCCAGCAGACTGTTGGCCAGGCCGTCATTCACCCGCGAGGTGTTGTTCAGCGTGACCTTGCCGTACTGGCCATCCATCACGGCGATCGTCACCAGGCCATCCTTGATGTCCTGCGCCGGCAGGTATGCCTGGGCCACGAAGTAGCCGTTGCGGTGGTAGAAGTCCGAAATCTTTGCGGCCATGCCGCGCAGGTCGGTCAGCGTCAGTTCGCTGCCGGGCGTGAATCCCGTCACCGCGATCAGGTCGGCTTCAGAAAATGCGGTCGCGCCGGTCACCCGCAAGCCCCGGACCACCATCTTCGCGGTGTCCTGGCCGGCGTAAACCGGCGCGGCCGGTTGCTGGACGTCAAAGCGGGGCGCGGCTTCCTGCGGTGTTGGCGCCGGGGGAATCTGCTGGAGCAGTGTGCTTGCCGTGGGGGGTCGCTGGGCGAAGCTGGGGGCCAACTGGGCATAGGCGCCTTGGGTCAACGCCAGCAGCATCAGGGGGAAAAGTCTGGACTGTGTCATGGTTTCTTTCACTGAGAACCTTGCATCCGAGGTTCTTGTGGCGGAGCATGATGAATGGCGGTCCAAAGTTCTGTGCGCTGGCGCACCCTGGCCCCGACCCAGGCTCCGGCCCCTCATGCACACGCCACGAAAACCCGAACGCAAGACCCCGCCGGCTCCGGCCCCAGCCAGCGGCGTGAAAATTCATGTCCAATAGCCGCATGGACGTACTGCCCGACACCGAACATCGCCTGACCGACCTGGAGATCAAGGCCAGCTTCGCCGAAGACCTGCTCGACCAGCTGAACCAGATCATTGCCCGCCAGCAACAGCAGATTGACGCCTTGATGCGCGAGGTCAGCGACTTGCGTCAACGGGTGCCCGAAGGCGGCACGGTTCCTTTTCGCAGCCTGCGCGACGAGTTGCCGCCGCACTATTGAGCGCGGGGCGCCCACTGCGCCGCGACCGCGTCGAACCGCCAGCGCTCAGGCGATTCAGGCGAACTTGCGGCGCAGGGCGCGCCCAAAGTCCTTCACGAAATGCGCCACCATCGCCCGCAGCGGGCTCACGTCGGGCTCGGGCGCCAGGCCGGCGCCCAGGCGCTCGATCTGGTGGTAGTACCAGCCCGCCTGCGCCTGGTTGTTCAGGGCCCGCATGACGCTTGAGGGGCTGTTGGGGCCCCAGAAGCCCTGGCCCAGCACCAGATGGTCTTCCGGCACCGGCAGGCGCGCCATCTGTCCGGCCAACATCCGGGCCGGGAAGTCCGGATCCAGGCAAAACGGCCGCGCCAGCCCAATCATGTCACTGTGGCCGCCCGCCAGCGCGGCCTCCATGCCGGCCAGGGTGCGAAACCCGCCGGTGACCATGATCGGCATGCGCGCCACGGCCTTGATGGACTTGGCGTATTCCAGAAACATCGCCTCGCGCTCGCGTGTGCTGTCGCGAATCTCGCTGGCCGCCTGCGGCTTGAAGAACTCGAGCTGCTCGTAGGTGCCGCCGGAGACTTCCAGCAGGTCGACGCCCGCATCGTTGAGCCACAACACGACCTGGATGCTCTCGTCCAGCGTGAAGCCGCCCTTGACGAAGTCGGACGAGTTCAGCTTGACGGCAATCGGGTAGGCCGGCCCGACCCGCGCCCGCACGGCAGCGATGACGGACAGCAGCAGGCTGGCGCGGTTGGCCAGCGAACCGCCCCAGCGGTCCTGACGCTGGTTGGTGCGCGGCGACAGGAACTGCGACAGCAGGTAGCCGTGCGCCGAATGGATCTGGACGCCGTCGAAGCCCGCTTCCTTGACCCGCGCGGCCGTGTCGGCAAAGCGCTGGATGATGTCCTGGATGTCAGCCTCGGTCGCGGCGCGCGGCCGGCCGAAGTTGCCCCCCAGATTGAGCTGGACTTCTGACGGCGCCAGCGGCGTCAGGTTGACCAGCCGCGGGCACTGGCGGCCCGGATGGCTGATCTGCGCCCACAGCTGGCTGCCACCCTCACACACCGTCTGCGCCCAGGCGCGCAGCTGGGGCAGGCCTGAATCGCCTTCGGCCACCACGTTGCCCGATCGCTCCAGGTAGCGCCGGTCGATCATGATGTTGCCGCTGAGCTGGATTGCCGCACCACCGCGCGCCCAGGTGCTGTACAGACGCTGGTGCGCCGCCGTGGCGTGGTCGTGCGCGTCGGCCAGCCCTTCGGTCATGGCGGACTTGCACAGGCGATTGGCGACCCTGTGGCCGCAGGGCAGGGTCAGGCTTTGTTCGATCAAGAGGGCTCCTTTGCACCACGGAAGCATGGCTTGCGCCAATCTTGACGGCTGGCGCGGTTTCCCTGCCGTGGACAAGGTCAGCGGCCTGCGGCAGGCCGTCGCCGGCCGGACGCTGGCTTACGGCTGTCGTACAGTACCACCTTGAGGGATGACGCCGGCCAGAACGCCCCCTCCGATCGACTGCAGGACGCCACCATGAATCAAAACGATCTGATCCACGCCTTTGCCCGAGAGCATGTGAACCTGGCCTCGGGGCTGCTTTCGCTGATGATGCCGCAGGCCTCGGGCGCCGGCATCGGGCTCAAGGGGCTGGACGGCCGCTACCAGCTGGCCAACCGGATCATGGAAAACCTGGTCGGCAAGAGTGCCGGCGCGGTGACGGGCGCCACGGACGCCGACCTGTTCCCGCCCGACGTCGCCGCCGAGTTGCAGCGCACGGACCAGGAGATCGTCAACGGGGCAGCGACCGCCGGCAACGAGCTGGATTTCACGAGCCAGGGCGCGACCCTGCGCTGCCTGTGGCTCAAGTTCCCCGTGGCCGGGCCGGATGGCAGGATCCTGATGATCGGCACCGTGATGCTGCCCGTGGCCGGGCACGAAGCTGTCGAGGGCATGCTGCAGTCGCTGGACCGGCTGCAGCAGACCAACCAGGAACTGCAGAAAACCCTGGCGTCGATCGAGCGCCTGGCGCGCACCGACCAGCTCACCGGCGCCTGGAACCGCCGGCGCCTCGAAGAAGCCGTGGTCAACGAGATGGACCGGCTCAAGCGCTACGACCATCCCCTGAGCCTGCTGGTCATCACGATCGACGGGTTCAAGGACCTGAACGCCGGGCAGGGCCACGCCGCCGGCGATCAGCTTCTGGCCGAACTGGCGACCGTGGTGCAGGCCCACCTGCGCGCCACCGATGCGCTGGCGCGCTGGAGCGATGAGCAATTCGTCGTGCTGTGCCCCAACACCACGCAGTCCACCGCGGCGGTGCTGGCCGAACAAGTGCGCGCCAAGGTGGCGCAAACCGTCTTCACGCCGGTGAAAGCCGCCACGGTGAGCATCGGTGTGGCCGAATGTTGCATTGGCGAAACCTGGGAACAGTGGTTCAACCGGGCCGACGCCGCCCTGTTCCGCGCCCGCGTCGCCGGCCGCAACCAGGTGCAGCGGGCGCCCGAGGCTGTGCAGCGCACCGGCGTGGGCGAAAGCGTCGCCGCAAATTTCGTGCAGCTCTCCTGGCACGCGGCCTATGAATGCGGCAACGCGGTGATCGACGCGCAGCACAAGGCGCTGTTCGGTGACGCCAACCAGCTGCTCGCGGCCATCCTCTCCGGCCGCCCGCACGACGAAGTGGCCACGCTGATCGATGGCCTGATCACCCACGTGGTCCAGCACTTCCAGGACGAGGAAGCCATCATCAACGCCACCGGCTTTCCCGGGGCACAAGGCCATGCCGCCATCCACCGCACCCTGGTCGACAAGGCCGCCGAAGTGGCCAACCGCTTCCACGACGCAAACCTGGGGGTCGGCGAGGTGTTCCAGTTCCTGGCCCATGACGTGGTCGCCCGCCACATGCTGGGAGCGGACCGGGAGTTCTTTCCGTTTGTGAAGGCGGCGGGGGGTGAGGCGGCGGCTGCGGCGGGCTGATCACACCCGCTGGCGGGCTTGCGGATGAGGATGGGGTGCAGATGGTGAAAGCGTCGCACTGACACCTCCCGCACCCGTCTTGAGATACAATTTTTTAAACTGTATCGCAAAGGAGCGCTTCATGCCCATTTCACTTCGCCTGCCCGCCGACATTGAAGCGCAGATCGCAAGCTTTGGTTCGCGCACCGGGATGACAAAATCGGCGGTAATCGTGCGCAGCATTCAGGATTTCCTGGCCCGACACGCCGAGCCATCGTCGTTTCAAATTTACGAGACGGTTATGCAGGACGCCCTGAGCCAGCCTGGCGCGGCGATGCAGGATCTTTCAAAAGAAGGTTCGGAGCCAGGGGCCTTGAAACGCCCGGCGCGCGACGCCATTCACAACAAGCACCGGGAGCGCTCTGAACGCGCCACCCGCGCCCTGGCAACACCGCCCAAAAGCACCGGCGAATCGCGATGAACACGCTGGCCGATTCCGGGTATTTCGTGGGGCTGTTCAACCCCAAGGATCACCACCACGCACGGTGCAAGGCGTTCTTTTCAAACTACACCGGGCAGACCACGACAACCTGGTCGGTGTTCACCGAGGTTTGCGCCCTTCTGACCCCCAGCAAACAGAAAGCCTTTTTCGGGTGGGCGACCAAGGCCCGCTCGCTGGGCTACTTGCGTATTGAGTCGCCGCAGCCCGGGAGCCTTGCGGCGATCTGGCATTTGATGGAAAAGTACGAAGACCTGCCCATGGATTTCTGCGACGCAAGTCTGGTCCATCTCGCGACAACCCTGAAGATTCACCGCATTGCCACCATCGATGTGCGGGCTTTTTCGGTTTACCGCCTGCCGGGCAACAAACGCTTCGTGCATGTTCTGGACGAATAGAACTCCTGATTCAATAGCTATTTGTGACCATCCGACGCTGGGATGAGCCACTTTTCGTCATAATCTTCGCACCAACAAGGCCATTGGCGCCATTTCAGACAGCCAGGCACTGGTCGGCGGTTTGGGTCAACGAAAGGGGCGCTTAAAGTCCAGCGGATCGCAAAGCGGCTGGTTACAGTTGTTGATTTGACCAGCAGGTCACCTGTCCGAAAAAGCTTGCTGCCCGACGTCGGCGCTGCGATGCTGTCTTTCCCGAAATGCTTTAAGCCAATGACGAACGCCTTTGACGGCAACCCGACATGAAGTTGACTGAACACCAGGCCCAGCAGGTCACCCTCGTCCGGGTTCTTGAGCAGGCGCAAGACCCTGGATCGGTCTGGTCTGCCAGCGATGCCCGGGAAGCCACCCGGGCGGCCAGGGACCTGGTGGGTACCAAGGCGTCCTTCGCCGAATTTGTGGCCCGCAGGGCGTCATGGGTGCTGGAGGACATCAACCGGCGGTCACCGGATCGGGCGATCGCGCTGCGACAGCCACGGTGGCCGTTGGTTGCGGGGCAGGCATTGGCCGTCATTGCGCTTGCAGCCGGTTTCATGACCGATCTGCTGGCGACCAATTTCCTGCACCCCGGGCACATCAACGTCATCGAACTGCCGCTGGTGCTGCTGATCGTATGGAACCTGGTCTTTTTTGGCTGGTCTTTTGTCCGATGGGTCTTGCGCTGGTTCCGGCGCGGCCCGCCACCGGCAGGCCCGCTGGTTGAACGGTTCGGCGCATGGCGCACCGCCGAATCGCTCGGGTCCGGCAAAAAATGGCCCCGGGCCTGGCTCGACACCTTCAGGCACGACTGGAGCCGGCTGTCAGCGCCCGTCAATACGGTGCGCCTCAAAATGGCGGCGAGCCTGGCATCGATGCTGTTCACGCTGGGCGCGCTGGCCCATCTGTTCTACCGGGCCGCCTTCGACCACTACACCGCCGGGTGGAAGACCACTCTGACCAGTTCAATCGATGCCAGCCTGGTGCACAGCGTCGTCAGCTGGGTGCTGGCGCCCGGCTCCTTGCTGCTGAACCGGCCGATACCCGATGCCCGGCACATCGAAAGTCTGCGCATGCCGCCGGGGTCTGGCGAAGTCGCCGAGAACTGGATCTGGCTCTACCTGGGCTCCGTTGTGGCCTGGGTCGTCCTCCCGCGGCTCTACCTGGTCGCGCTGAACGCATTCGCGCGCTGGCGCATGTGCCGCCATTTCCCCTTGCCGATGCATGGCGCCTACTTCACCACGCTGCGCGCCGCGTGGCGCGGCCAACGCATCGGTGTGTCCGTCGTGCCCTTCCGGTACGAGTTGTCGCCATCGCTGCGCAGCCATCTCGGCACGATGCTGGAGCGCATCTACGGCCTGGCGGTGGACATCACCGTCGAGCCCGCCGTGCTGATGGGCGACGACGCCACGGACTGGAAAAAACCCGTCCGACGCGAAGGTCACGTCGCCGTCATCGTGATCTTCAATCTGGCGGCCACGGCGGAGGCGGACGCCCACGGCGCCTTGTTGCGGCGGTTGCGCCAGAGCATCGATGACGGCACCCCCGTCGTCCCCATCGTGGACACGGGCGCCTACCGCCCGGAAGATACCGAGCGATTCCGGCAACGCTGCAACCAGTGGCGCCAGATCCTCGACAAAATCGCGTTCAAGCCCCTGTTTCTGGACCTCCACACGGCCGGGGACGATGACCTGAAAGCGCTGAACAGCAGACTGAACCGTGATGACTGAATCCGCTGCCCCACCGCCGCCGCCAGAAGTGGCCATCTTCCTGGTGGCGCATACCAACGTCGGCAAGACGACGCTGTTGCGCACCCTGCTGGGCCAGGACGTCGGCGAGATCGAGGATGCGCCGGACGTCACCCAGGCCGTGACTGCGTATGACCTGGTCGTCGATCCAGCCGTCGGCGCCCTGCGGCTGTGGGACACCCCCGGGTTCGGCGACAGTTTCCGCCTGGCCCGTCGGCTGCGGCAACAGCCGCGCTGGATCGCCTGGGCGGTTCGCGAAATCTGGGACCGGGCCTTCAACAAGAAACTGTGGCAGCACCAGCGACTGGCGTTCGACCTGCGCGCGCGCGCCAGCGTGGTGCTTTACCCGGTGAATCTGCAGGAGCGACCAGTCGATGCGGTGTATGTGGCGCCAGAGCTTGAGGTTCTGGCCTGGGTGGGCAAACCGGTGCTGGCCATCCTGAACCAGGGTGGGGGTCAGGACGGCCGGGCGTCGGATGCCGGGAGGGTCCAGGAATGGCGCAGTCACCTTTCAGGCTTCCCGGTGGTTCGCGGCGTATCCAACCTGGATGCCTACACGCGCTGCTGGCTGCAGGAACTCTCGCTCTACCAGGACATCGGCCAGGTTCTCCCGGAGAACGAGCGAGACGCTTACAGGAAGCTGGCGACCGCCCTGGGTCAAACCTACGCGGATCGCTTTGACGATTCGGTGGCCGCGATATCGGATTACCTGATGCGCCTGGCGCGTGACACCGTGGAGCTTGAGGCCGGCTGGTTTGACGGGATGAAGGACGTCTGGGGCTCCCTGCGCAAATCCATTCCCTGGGGCAAGTCCTGGGACATGACCCCGTTCGAGTCGGCGATGCAGGGGTTGGCGCAGCGCTACGCTGAAGGCACCAAGGCCGTGGCTGACAAGCTGATCGCCATCAACCGCCTCGACGGGGAGTCCACCGCCGAAATCATGCAGCTCGCCAATGCGAAACTGGTGACGGACAAGCCCGTGGATAGCGAGTCCACGGCCGTGCTCGCGGGCGTCATTTCGGGGATCCTGACGGGTCTCGGCGCTGATCTGCTCGCCGGTGGCTTGACGCTGGGCACTGGCGCTTTGGTCGGAGGTGTTCTGGGCGCCACGGGAGCCGCCGCGCTCGCCAAGGGCTACAACGTCCACGCCCACAAGGACAAGAAGGTGGTCCGCTGGAGCCCGGACTCGCTGACCGAAGCGTTTGGAAAATCCGTGATGCTGTACCTTGCCATCGCGCACTTCGGCCGCGGTCAGGGTCAGTGGCGCCGCAAGGAAGACCCGCAAACCTGGAGCGCCTCGGTCAATCAGACGCTGGCCCGCTACCAGATAAGGCTGCAGGTCTTGTGGCCCGGACTCCGCGCCAACGCACAAACCGCGAGCGCGCAAAACGACTGCGCGACACTGGTTCGCCAGTCGCTCCGGGATGTGCTCCTGCATCTCCACCCGGAATCCACCGCGCTGTTGCCCCGCTATCAGCACGAGGCGCTCCTGACGCCTGCGGCGCACCTGGATCAGGTCGACGCGTAGGCTTGCCAGACGGCGGGACAGGGATTCATCGGCGAAGGGCGGATCGGAGCTTCCTCCGGCGCGGTTTGCCTTTGCTCCCAACTAAATAGCACCTGACGACCATTCTACGCTGGGAAACGCCCTATTTCATCATGAAATCCGCGCCAGAGGCCATTTCCGGCTGCCGCCCCGCACCAAGTGCCTGAACCCGGCCCCACGCAGGATTCCTGCGTGAACCCCGCAACCCAGGCCGCATTACGAACCCTTCATGCGGGGCATGCGCTGCACAATTTCGCCATCCCCCGACACCGGAGCCCATCCCCATGAATCTCACTGAATCCCTGCTGCACGCGCTGAAGGACCACGGCGCGCGCCAGATCTTTGGCATCCCCGGCGACTTCGCCCTGCCCTATTTCCGCATCATCGAGGAATCGAAGATCCTGCCGCTATACACGCTGTCGCACGAGCCTGGCGTGGGCTTCGCAGCCGATGCCTCGGCGCGCATCAACGCCAGCCTGGGCGTGGCGGCGGTCACCTACGGGGCTGGCGCGCTGAACATGATCAATTCGGTGGCCGCGGCCTTTGCTGAAAAGTCGCCGCTGGTGGTGCTGTCGGGTGGGCCGGGCCAGGGCGAGTCGCGCTCCGGGCTGCTGCTGCACCACCAGGCCAAGACGCTGGACTCGCAGTTCCAGATCTTCAAGGAAATCACCTGCGACCAGGTCCGCCTGGATGACGCCACGCGCGCACCGGCCGACATCGCCCGCGTGCTGGCCAGCTGCCTGCGCCACTCCGAGCCGGTGTACATCGAGATTCCGCGCGACATGGTGGCCCAGCCTTGCGCGCCGGTCGTGGCTGAAGGGGCGCAGCCGGTGGACCCGGATGCGCTGGCCGCCTGCGTGGACGAGATCCTGGCCCGCCTGGCAGGCGCCAGCTCGCCGGTGCTGATGGCCGGCGTCGAGGTGCGCCGCTACGGGCTGGAGGCCAAGGTGGCGCAACTGGCGCGCCGCCTGGGCGTGCCGGTGGTCACCAGCTTCATGGGGCGCGGCCTGCTGGCCGACCAGGATGTACCGCTGCTGGGCACCTACATGGGCGTGGCCGGTTTTCCCGAGGTGACGCGCCTGGTGGAGGGCTCGGACGGGCTGTTCCTGCTGGGCGAGATCATCTGCGACACCAACTTTGCCGTGTCCGAGACCAAGATCGACATGCGCAAGACCATCCAGGCCCTCAACGGCCGCGTCACCATCGGCTACCACACCTATTCGCAGCTGCCGCTGGCGGCGGTGGTGGACCGCATGCTGGCCTGCCTCAGCGCAGGCGACAAGGCGTTCACTGTCACGCCGCAGGTCTTCCCGCATGGCCTGGCAGCGGACGCCCAGACGATCACCCCGACCGACATCGCCACCGCCGTCAACGACCTGATGGCCGTGCACGGCAAGCTGCCGATTGCCTCCGACACGGGCGACTGCCTGTTCACCGCGATGGAGATCCAGCACACCGCGCTGGTGGCGCCGGGCTACTACGCCACGATGGGTTTCGGCGTACCGGCCGGTCTGGGTCTGCAGGCGGCCACGGGTGAGCGCCCGCTTATCCTGGTCGGCGATGGCGCTTTCCAGATGACCGGCTGGGAGCTCGGCAACTGCCAGCGCTACGGCTGGGACCCGATCGTGCTGGTGTTCAACAACGCCAGCTGGGAGATGCTGCGCACCTTCCAGCCCGAATCGTCGTTCAACGACCTGAGCCACTGGGGCTTTGCCGAGATGGCCGCCGGCATGGGCGGCGACGGCGTGCGCGTCAACACGCGGGCGGAACTCAAAGCTGCGCTGGACCATGCCATGGCCACGCGCGGGCGCTTCCAGCTGATCGACATCACGATACCGAGCGGAGTGCTGTCGGAAACGCTGGCGCGGTTCGTGGCCGGGGTGAAGCGGCTGAACGCGGTGAAGTAGCGCCGCCTGCGGAACCTGCTGCCGGCCACCCGCAATAATGGGTGCCATGAGCGTTCTTTTCTCCCCCTACCGCCTCGGTTCGCTTCAACTCGCGAACCGTATCGTCATCGCCCCGATGTGCCAGTACTCCGCCGACAACGGCGAAGCCGGCGACTGGCACCTCGTGCATCTGGGACAGCTGGCGCTGTCGGGCGCCGGCCTGCTGATCGTGGAGGCCACGGCCGTCACACCCGAGGGGCGCATCTCACCCGGCGACCTGGGTCTGTGGTCGGATGCGACCCAGGCGGCGCTGGGGCGCGTGCTGACGACGGTGCGGCGCCATTCGCCCATGCCGGTGGCGATCCAGCTCTCCCATGCCGGGCGCAAGGCGTCCAGCCACGCCCCGTGGGACGGCGGGCAGCTCATCGCGCCGGAAAACGGCGGCTGGGCGCCGCTGGCGCCCTCGGCCCTGGCCCACGCAGCCGGCGAGCCGCCACCCGAGGCGCTGGACGCCGCCGGGCTGGAGCGCATCAAACAGGCCTTTGCGCATGCCGCCGTGCGTGCGCAGCAGGTCGGTATCGACGCGATTGAGCTGCACGCCGCGCACGGGTATCTGCTGCACCAGTTCCTCTCGCCTATTGCCAACCAGCGCACCGACACTTACGGCGGCGCGCTGGAGAACCGCATGCGCTTTCCGCTGGAGGTGTTTGACGCCGTGCATGCCGCGCTGCCGGCCGGTTACCCGGTCGGGGTGCGACTTTCAGCAACCGACTGGGTCGAGGGCGGCTGGGACCTGGCGCAGAGCCTCGCGTTCAGCCAGGCGCTGCACGCACGCCGCTGCGCCTTCATCCATGTCTCCAGCGGCGGCGTGTCGCCCTTGCAGAAGATCGCCCTGGGGCCAAACTATCAGGTGCCATTTGCCGAAACCCTTCGTCGCGAGACCGGCCTGCCAACGATGGCCGTGGGCCTGATCACCGAGGCTGAACAGGCCGAGGCCATCGTGGCCAGCGGCCAGGCAGACCTGGTGGCGCTGGCGCGCGGCATCCTGTACGACCCGCACTGGCCCTGGCACGCGGCGGCGAAGCTGGGCGCGACGGTGCAGGCGCCCAAACAGTACTGGCGCTCGCAGCCGCGCGAACTGTCAGGGCTGTTTGGCGATATCCGGATTGGGCAGCGCTGATCGATCCGGGGGCTGGTATCGGTTCAGGTTTCCCCAGGACCCGGGTGCCTTGAACAGCCTGACGTGATCCGCCTCGCCGCCGCGAAACCGGGCTTCAACCGTCCACCCACGCGCACTCGCAAGTGAAGTGCCGCAGGTACAACGGCTGCTTGGTAATCTTCACGCCCCGGATGCTGGCTGCCTTCTGCTTGACCTCGTCGATGACCTCAGCGGCGTAGTCGAAGTGCGACTGCGTGTACATGCGCCGCGGGAAGGCCAGGCGCACCAGTTCCATGCTGTGATAGGTCTCGGTGCCGTCTTCAAGGCGCTTGCCGAACATGACCGAGCCGATCTCCACGCCCCGGATGCCGCCTTCCAGGTACAGCGCGTTGCACAGCGCCCAGGCCGGATAGTGCGCCACCGGCATGTCGGGCAGTACGGTTTTGGCGTCGATGTAGACCGCGTGTCCGCCCGTGGGCTTGACGAAGCCCACGCCCGCGGCTTCGAGCCGCTCGCCCAGGTATTCCGCCGTGCGCAGGCGGTAACGCAGGTAGTCCTCGTCCATGCCCTCTTCCAGCCCCACCGCCAGCGCCTCCAGGTCGCGCCCGGCCAGGCCGCCATAGGTGGGGAAGCCTTCGGTCAGGATCAGCACGTTGCGCACCGCGTCCATCCATTCCTCGCTCTTCAGCACGATGAAGCCGCCGATGTTGACCATGCCGTCTTTCTTGGCGCTCATGGTGGCGCCGTCGGCGTAGCTGAACATCTCGCGCACGATGTCGCGGATCGGCGTGTTCTCGTAGCCCGGCTCGCGCTTCTTGATGAACATGGCGTTTTCCGAGAAACGGCAGACATCCATGATGAAGGGCTTGCCGAAGGCCTTCAGCAGGGTGGCGTAGGCGCGGATGTTGGCCATCGACACCGGCTGGCCCCCGCCGGTGTTGTTGGTCACGGTGATCATGCCGAACGGGATGCGATCGCCCTGGTCTTTCAGCAAAACCTCGACCCGCGCCAGGTCGATATTGCCCTTGAAGGGGTGAATCAGCGCCGGCTGCAGGCCTTCGGCGATGACCAGGTCCACCGCTTCGACACCGATGTACTCCAGATTGGCGCGCGTGGTGTCGAAATGGCAGTTATTGGGCACCAGGTCGCCTTTTTTGCAGACGGCGGTAAACAGCACCTTTTCCGCGGCGCGCCCCTGGTGCGTCGGCACGAAAAACTGCATGCCGGTGATTTTCTGGATCACCGCCTCCAGCCGGTAGAAGCTGCGCGCGCCGGCGTAGCTTTCGTCGCCCTCCATGATGGCGCCCCACTGGCGCGAGGACATGGCGCCGGTGCCGGAGTCGGTCAGCCAGTCGATCAGCACGTCCTCGGCGCGCAGCTTGAAGACGTTCAACTTTGCGGCGTCCAGCAACTGCTCGCGCTCGGCGCGCGTGGTCATGCGGATCGGCTCGATGCTCTTGATGCGGAAGGGTTCAATCAGGGTTTTGGGCATGGCGGGGCGGGGTCAAGTTCAGGAAAGTTCAGGAAGGTGTGCAAAGTTATCACCGCGCAAATCGGCGTGGTGTCGGTCGATTCCAACAGTTCAAAAAAATAATCGGGACGCCGGGGCCCTCCGGCCCGGGCGCCCGCTTCGGCGTGCGTGCGCAGCCGCACCTTGCGCAGCCTCGGCGGGCCGTTACGATGGCCGCACGCTGATTGCCGCGTGCCACGGAGGATTTCCATGCATCGCCCTGAAGAAGACGCCGCTGCGACGCTGGAGCAATGGGCCTTGCTGCTGCTGCTGGTGGCCGTCACCCTGGCCTTCGGCTGGATCCTGGCGCCATTTTTCGGCACGATCCTGTGGGGCGCGATCATTGCCCTCATGTTCTCCCCGCTCTACCGCTGGCTGCTGGGGCGCATGCAGCAGCGGCGCACGCTGGCCGCACTGCTCACCCTGCTGGTGGTGGTGGTCATGGTCATCGTGCCCTTCGCGCTGGTGACCGCCTCGCTCGCCAGCGAGGCCGCCGAGGTCTACAACCACATCCAGTCCGGCGAATGGAATGTGGCGCGCTATTTCCACAGGGCCTTCGATGCCTTGCCGGGCTGGGTGATGTCGCTGCTCGACAGCGTCGGGCTGGCCAACTTCGCCACGCTGCAGCGCAGGCTGTCCGCCGCACTGAACCAGGGCAGCCAGTACATGGCCAGCAGCGCTTTCAGCATCGGGCAAGACAGTTTCGACTTCATTGCCAGTCTTTTCATCACCCTGTACCTCGGATTCTTCCTGATTCGCGATGGCGCGGGGGTCGCACGCGCGCTGCGCCGCGCCATCCCGCTGGCATCTGCGCACAAGGAAGAACTGGTGGAAAAATTCGCCACCGTGATCCGCGCCACGGTCCGGGGCAACCTGCTGGTGGCCGCCATCCAGGGCGCGCTGGGTGGCGTGGCGTTCTGGTTCCTCGGCGTCAATGCCGCCCTGTTGTGGGCGGTGCTGATGGCGTTTCTTTCACTGCTGCCCGCGGTCGGCGCCGGCCTGGTCTGGGCGCCCGTGGCGATCTACCTTTTCATGACGGGTGCGGTCTGGGAAAGCATCGCGCTGGTGGCCTGGGGGGTGCTGGTCATCGGGCTGATCGACAACCTGCTGCGGCCGATTCTGGTCGGCAAGGACACCGGCATGCCCGACTACGTGGTGATGATCACCACCCTGGGCGGCATGGCGGTCTTCGGCATCAACGGCTTTGTGATCGGCCCCGTGATCGCGGCGATGTTCTTTGCCGTCTGGCACATCTATGGGGCAGACCGGGCATCGTGAACCGAACGTGTTCGCAAAAGCCCAGGTGAACTCCGCGCCGATCAGGAAAATCTGCGCCGAGTAGTACACCCACAGGAGAACCACCACCAGCGAGCCGGCCGCGCCGAAGCCCGAGACCACGCCGCTGCGCCCCAGGTAAAAGCCGATGATCAACTTCCCCAGGGTGAAGAGCACGGCCGTGAACAGCGCGCCGATCCACACATCCTTCCATTCCACGCGCACGCGCGGCATGATCTTGTAGATCAGGGCGAAGGTGACCGCCACCAGCACGAAGCCGCCGAGGGCGCTGGTCGCCGAGGCCACGGCGAACCAGCCGCCAAAGACCGGCTCCAGCCAGCGCCCCATGAGCGACAGCGCGGCGCTGACCACCAGCGACACGGTGAGCAGGAATCCCACCGCCAGGATCATGCCGAACGAGAGCAGGCGCGCGCGGATCAGGTTCAGCCAGCCATTCGCGTGCAAGGGAGACGGTACACGCCAGATGCGGTCCAGCGCGTCCTGCAGTTCGCCGAAAACCGACGTGGCGCCCACGAACAGCAACACCACGCCCAGCGCGGTGGCGGCCGCGCCTTCGGCTGGCTTGTGCACGCTCGCCAGCAGGTCCTGCACCGCGCCCGCGCCACCCTCGCCCATCAGGGAGCGCAATTGCGCGGCGATCTCGCCGCGCGCGGCGTCCTCGCCAAACACCATGCCGGCCACGGAAATCACGATGAGCAGCAAGGGCGCCATCGAAAACAGCGTGTAGTAGGCCAGCGCCGCGCCCATGCTCAGGGCATAGTCGTCCACCCACGACTGGCCCATCTGCTTGAGCATGGCCCACCATTCGCCCAGGTTCAGCGGCATGGCGCCAGCAGCCCTGGCGCAGCGGGCGCTCTTGCCGCAGGGTTGCCGGGCGCAGCCATGGCGCGGGGCGGCGGGCGGTTGGGGCCGGCCCTGCAGGGCGTGCTGGCGACGACGGCGGTGCCGGCGGCGACGGCGATTGAATACGGGCCCATGGGTCTTCTCCTGCAAAAACAACAACGCGCGGTGACGCCGGAGCACGGATGGTGCGCGCGTGCGCGCCGGAGCGCCGTGCGATACCCCACATAGCCGCGATGCGCCCGTCCGGGCGACGCCCGGCCCCCTTCCGACAGGGCTGGCAAGCGCCAGAAAACTCCTGTATCAATAGCGAATTAAGACCATGCGACGCTGGGAAGAGGCCATTTTTGCCTAAATTTTGGGTTCAGGAGCACCGGCGCAGCAGGTTGACCCGCATCGGCCGTACGAAAAACGCGCCATCAGCCGTCATATGGGTCTCGAAGCGTTCGCGCACGGCCTGCAGCGTCGCCGCGTCAAGCTGGTGATCGGCGAAGGTCACCCCGATCTGGCGCCGCTCGAAATCGGCAAAGTCGCGGTAATGCACGGGCATTTCGAAAGACAGTTCGGTCACTGCCTCCCAGGCGCCGGTCGCCACCGCCCGCTCCAGCGCGCGCAAGGCTGCGGCCCGTACCTGCTCTTCGTCGTTGAACAGACGGATCACCGCGTTCAGGGGGCCGGCAAACACCGGCTCCGACACGTACAGCAGGCCCTGGGGGCGCAGCACGCGGTGCACCTCGGCCAGCGCGGTGTCCAGCAGGTCCAGCGGCACGTGGTGCAGCGACTTCAGCATCAGGGCCAGGTCAAAGGATTGCGGGCCGAAGGGGATCGCCTGGGCCCCGGCCTGCACAAAATGGAGCCCGGCCTGCGGGTTGCGCAGGTTCTTGGCGTGCTGGCGTGCGTCCACTTCCAGGGCGGTCACCTCGCAGGCTGGAAAACGGGCAAGCAGCGCCCGCGAGAGCGCCGCGGCGCCGCAGCCGAGTTCGATGATGCGGGGGTAGCGCGCCGGGTCGGCCACGGATTGCAGAACGTCGAGTTCGTCGGTGATCAGGGGAGTGGGCATTGGATGAAGTTCTTCAAGAAAAATGGCCGGTCATTCAGGGGCTTTCGCCGGCGCCGCGCGCTACCCATGGGGGGGGCTGTAGGATGCGCCGATGCCCATCGTAACCCCCTCGAACCTGAATGACGATTTCTCCCGGCGCGTGGTGGCCGCTGCCGCCGACGCCACCTGGACGCCCTCGCCCCAGCCGGGCGTGATGCGCCGCATGCTGGACCGCGTGGGCGGCGAAGTGGCGCGCGCCACCAGTGTGGTGCGCTATGCGGCCGGGTCGCATTTCGAGCGCCATCTTCACGGTGGGGGCGAAGAAATCTTCGTGCTGGAAGGCGTGTTTTCCGACGAGGCCGGAGACTACCCGGCCGGCAGCTACCTGCGCAACCCGCCCGGCAGCGCGCACGCCCCGTTCTCCCGCGAAGGCTGCGTGCTGTTCGTCAAGCTCTGGCAGTTCGCCCCGGGCGACACGCAGACGGTGCGCATCGACACCCACAGCGAGCCCTGGCGCGCCGGCCTGGTCCCGGGGCTCTCGGTCATGCCCTTGCACGAATTCGACGGCGTCAGCACGGCCCTGGTGAAATGGGCGCCGCAGACGCGCTTCAACACCCACACCCACCCCGGTGGCGAGGAAATTTTCGTGCTCGACGGCCTGTTCCAGGACGAGTCCGGCGAGTACCCGAAAGGCAGCTGGCTGCGCAGCCCGCGCTGGAGCCGCCACACCCCTTTCACCGGCGCCGACGGTGCCCTCATTTACGTCAAGGTCGGTCATCTGGGGGCCTCGTTCCTGACGCCCGCATAAATCGGCTTTCGCCCGTCCCTTTCGCCACTCTTTCACCTTCAACAAGGAGTTCCCCATGCAATATCGACGTCTCGGCCGCAGCGGCCTGCAGGTCAGCGAACTCTCGCTGGGCTCCTGGGTGACCTACCACAACCAGGTCGACACGGCCGCAGCCCGCGAGATGCTCGCCGAAGCCATGGGCGCCGGCGTGAACTTCTTCGACAACGCCGAGGCCTATGCCGGCGGCAAGAGCGAGGTGGTGATGGGCGAGGCCATCAAGGCGCTGAAATGGCCGCGCCTGAACTACATCGTGTCGACCAAGTTCTTCTGGGGCCTCGACCGCGAAGGCAACGCCGCGAACCGCAAGGACACGCTGAACCGCAAGTACCTGATGCAGGCCATCGACGGCTCGCTCTCGCGCATGGGGCTGGACTTCATCGACCTGGTGTACTGCCACCGGCCCGACCCGGCCACGCCGATCGAGGAGACCGTCTGGGCCATGAGCGACATGATCACGCGCGGCAAGGCGCTGTACTGGGGCACCAGCGAGTGGTCCGCCGCCGACATCCGCGCGGCCTGGGACATCGCCGATCGCCACCACCTGCACAAGCCGGTGATGGAGCAGCCGCAGTACCACCTGTTTCACCGCAAGCGCGTCGAGCAGGAATACGTCCGGCTCTACGAAGACATC
>JAABRA010000356.1 GCA_011391155.1 Burkholderiales bacterium | reverse complement strand
CTGGATGCGGGTTAACCCGCAAAAGTGGCGGGTGGCAGGTGCGTTCGTAGGGTTTGCGGGCGGCGCAGTGCCGACGGCGAAGTGCATGGCAGTCCTGGGTTCATAGCGAACAATGACCATTTCACGCTGGGAAGAGGCACTTTTTGTTCACATTTCGCCGTCGGGCGTGGCATGGGGCCCGGCGCTTGCCTGTCACGGTCATCGTGCCGGCCCCGTGTAGGATGGACCGTCAAATTTTCTGTCCCCCAACCTGAGGTTTGAATATGGCTGCTCCTGACATTGGTGTCTGCATTTCCGCCGGCATTGCCGGACTGAAGAAGAATCCGCTGGCGCACATCGCCGCCTGCGTGCTGGTCAGCGTGGTGGGCGGCGTGAGCGCGGGGCTGCTGACCGGTCCCATGCTGGTGGGCTACATGCGCATGGTCAAGGTGGAGGATGAAGGCGGCACGATCGAATTCACGGACGTGTTCAAGGGCTTCGACGACTTCGTGCCGGCGCTGCTGGCCGTGCTGCTGTCCAGCATCCTGGTGTCGGTCGGGTTCATGCTGTGTTTTCTGCCGGGCCTGTTGATCATTGGTCTGGTGCCGACCGCCGCGTACCTGGTGGCTGTGGGCGAGAAAGACGGCATCAACGCCATCAAGCGCGCCTTTGCCGCCGTCAAGGACAACCTGCTGGGCACGGTCATCTGCACGCTCGTGTTGGGCATCGTCGGCTCTCTGGGGGCCATTTTTTGCGGTGTCGGCATCTTCTTCACGCTGCCGATTGCCTTCATCGGCTCGTACCACATGGCCAAGCAGATCACCGGGGGCGATGTCCGTGCCATCACCAACGCCTGACACGCCTGAGCTTGCGTTGCTGGGACCGGGCGAACGCCAGTGGCGGGCGGCGCTGACGCTGGGCTGGCCGCTCGCGCTGGGGGCTGCACCCTTGCTGCTGCTGGCCGAAGTACCCTTGTGCGCCTTTCACCAGCTCACCGGCCAGCCCTGCCCGCTGTGCGGCGGAACGCACGCCTGCGCCGCGCTGGCGCAAGGCGACTTCGCAGCGGCGTGGCAGGCCAATCCGGGCTTGATGCCGCTGGCGACGCTGGCCGCCGTTGCCACGCTCCAGCTGGCCTGGGAAGCCTGGCGCGGCCGGCGGGTGACGCGCTGGCGGATCGGTCCCGTCGCCTGGCAGGCTGGCGGCCTTTTCCTGTTGGGGGCCTGGGCGCTGCGCCTGCTGGGGGCCGTCTAGCCGGAGCGGATGGCCTTGCTGGCGCAAGGCACGGCCCCTCGCATCGGTTCCATAATTCCTTGCCTCGTCCCGCTGGCGCCTGTCCTGCGGTCACGGCCTGCCAAACCTTGCTCCACCACCCCATGAAGCTGACCGGACTGCATCATGTCGCCCTGATCACGTCAGACTATCCGCGTTCCCGAGAGTTCTACACCCGCACCTTGGGTTTGCGCGTGATTCGCGAAACCTGGCGCGCCGAGCGGACCTCGTTCAAACTCGACCTGGCGCTGTCGGACGGCAGTCAGCTCGAACTGTTTTCCTTTCCTGCGCCGTCGCCGCGCGCCAGCCGGCCCGAAGCCTGCGGACTGCGTCATCTGGCGTTTGCCGTGGATGATCTGGACGCCGCCATCGCGCACCTGCAGGCGCACGGCGTGACGGTGGAGCCCGTGCGACTGGACGAACTGACGCTGCGGCGCTTCACATTCTTCGCCGATCCCGACGGCTTGCCGCTCGAGCTGTACGAATCCACCCACCTGACCGGACACAAGGAGTGACCCTGCATGACCCCCTCGCTGCAAGCCCTGCTGGGCATTGACTACCCGCTGGTCCAGGCCCCGATGGCGGGCGTGCAGGGAAGTGCGCTGGCCATCGCCGTCTCGAACGCCGGCGCGCTGGGCTCATTGCCGTGTGCCATGCTCACGCCCGAGGCGCTGCGCAGCGAGCTGCAGGCCTTGCGCGCGGGGACGGAACGCCCGTTCAACGTCAACTTCTTCTGCCATCGCCCGCCGGAACCCGACGCCGTGCGGGATGCTGCCTGGCGTGACGCGCTGGCGTCTTTTTACGTTGAAGCAGGGCTCGATATGGCAGCCGTGCCGGCGGGTGCCGCGCGCGTGCCTTTCAGCGCTGAAGCGGCCGCCCTGCTCGAAGAATTCCGCCCGGCCGTCGTGAGCTTTCACTTCGGCTTGCCGGCAGCCGAGCTGGTGCAGCGCGTCAAAGGCTGGGGCGCCAAGGTGCTGTCGTCCGCTACCACGGTGGAAGAGGCCCTCTGGCTGGAGGCCCATGGCGCCGATGCCATCATTGCCCAGGGGCTGGAGGCCGGCGGCCACCGGGGCATGTTCCTGACCGACGACCTGACCACCCAGATGGGAACCTTTGCACTGTTGCCCCAGATCGTGCGCGCCGTGAGCGTACCGGTGATCGCCGCGGGCGGCATTGCGAACGCCGCGGGAGTCGCTGCGGCCATGGCGCTGGGTGCAGCCGGCGTGCAGGTGG
Organism: Burkholderiales bacterium; assembly: GCA_011391155.1. Taxonomy (GTDB): domain Bacteria; phylum Pseudomonadota; class Gammaproteobacteria; order Burkholderiales; family Burkholderiaceae_C; genus JAABQG01. Next base: position 19,386 of record JAABRA010000356.1, on the reverse strand, counting down.
GCACCGCCTATCTGCTGTGCGCCGAGGCCACCACCAGTCCGATCCACCGTGTGGCGCTGCAAAGCGACGCCGCACGCCACACGGCGCTGACCAACGTCTTCACCGGCCGACCGGCACGCGGCATCGTCAATCGGGTGATGCGCGAGTTGGGTGTGATGAACCCAGCCGCGCCAGCCTTTCCGCTGGCCACCGCCGCGATGGCGCCGCTTCGTGCCCATGCGGAGAAACAGGGCAGCGGCGAGTTTTCTCCGTTGTGGTCGGGGCAGAACGCCAGCGGTTGCCGCGGCGTGGGTGCAGCGAAACTGACCCGGGCCCTGGCCGAAGGACTGGGCGGAAGCACCGCGTGAGTCCTTCAGCCCGGCTGTGCGATTGCGTCGACGGGCGCCCGGTCTGTCCCCTGAAAATGGAAATTCCCCCATGTTTGTCGTAATCTTTCGGGCCAAGGCCCGCAATCTGGATGCCGAATACACAGCGATGGCGGCCCGCATGCGCGAACTGGCGCTCACCGAATTCGGCTGTCTGGACTTCTGCGCCGTGACCGAGGGCGACCAGGAAGTGGCGTTGTCCTACTGGCGGGACGAGGCCAGCATCCGGGCCTGGAAGCAGCACACCGACCACCTCGTCGCGCAACAGTTCGGCCGGGAGCGCTGGTACGCGTCGTACAGCGTCGAGGTGGCGGAGGTCAAGCGGGCGTACCAGAGCCTGGCCTGAAGCCGGCCTTCACCCGGTGTTAGGCTTGCGCGGATGCCCCGTGCACCTCGCAGTCACAGGCGCCCACGCCCTCAACCTGAAAAAAGCTTACCCCATGCAGCTATCCACCTGGCTCCTCTATGCCGCCGCCGTGCTGGTGCTGACCCTGACGCCCGGCCCCAGCGTGCTGATGTGCGTGACGCAAGGCGTACGCCACGGCGCGCGCCGGGCGTTGTTTTCTGCGCTGGGCAGCGTTACCGCCGTGGTCGGCATCATGGCCTGCTCGTTCGTCGGGCTGGGCGCGGTGATGGTGGCGTCAGGCCCCTGGTTTGCACTGGTCAAGTGGTTCGGCGTGGCCTACCTGCTGTATGTGGGCGTGTCCACATTCCGCTCGACGCAATCGAGCTTCGAGGTGGATGCTGCCATGGGCCAGTCCACAGTCACCCGCCGGCGCGGGCTGTATCTGAAAGGCTTGCTGGTAGGCATCAGCAACCCCAAAGCGCTGCTGTTCTTCACGGCCTTCTTCCCGCAGTTCATCGACCCGGCGGCGCCGCAGATGCAGCAGTTCCTGATCCTGGGCGGCACCTTCGTGGCATTCGAGCTGTTCTGGCTGATGTTCTACGCCATCTTCGCCGCCCGCCTGGCCCCCTGGCTGCGTGCGCCGGGGCGGGCGCGCTGGTTCAACCGCCTGGCCGGCGGCACCTTCATGGGCGCCGGCGTGCTGCTGGCGACGGTGAAACAGGGGCAGGAGTGAGTTCAGACAAGAAATGGGTCGGGGCGCTGAACGCGCCCGCTTCTTATGCCGCCAACGAGACCGATGCGGTTTCCACCTGGTTCGTCGATGAGGCTGGCGACCCCACCCTGTTCGCCAAAGGCGGCAAGACGGTGGTCGCCACGGAGGGCTGCTCGCGCTTTTTCATCGAAGGCAAGCTGGAGTGCCGCGACGTGGAGGCATTGGCTGCCGATCTTGACCGGCTGCGGGCTGAACTGCTGACGGACCCCTATTTCAAGGGCGTGCCTTCGCTGGACCCGGCGAGGCAACGCACAGCGTTGAACTTCCATGCGAAAGACGATCCGGCGGAAGTCCGGTTTCTGGTGTTCAAGTTGCTGGCAAAGCATGAATTGCGCTTTGTGGCGGTCGTGCGCGACAAGCTGAAGCTGCTGGACTACGCCTCGCAGCGTCGGCGTATTGACCCCGCCTATCGCTATGACCCGAATGGTCACGAGCTGTATGACGAGCTGACACGCAGGCTGTTTTCCCGGTTGCATGGTTATGGCGAACATCGCGTTGTGTTTGCGCAGCGCGGCCACAAGCCGCGCACGAGGGCGTTCATGGATGCCATCGAACATGAAGATCAGGCGTTTGAAGCCGCGATCAGCCTCAAGCGGCCGAAGCCGACGGAAGTGGTTTGCGGTTTTCCCAGGAATCATGCCGGGCTGCAGGCGGTGGACTACTACCTGTGGGCCTTGCAGCGCTTCTACGAACGGGGCGAAACACGCTTTCTGGACTACATCTGGCCGCAGACGCTGGAAGTCATCGACCTGGACGCAACGCCGATGAAAAAGCGCGGCCAGTCGCGGGGTGAATTCGTGGTCTTCAATAAGGAACACCCGTTGACCTTGGAGAGCCGGGCGGGTGTCGGAAATAAGGATCGGGAGATATAGGATGAACCGAATCACCTCACGGCATGGAGCCGAGTTTCGTCTCCCGATGGCCCATTTTATCCATTGCGAGGCTTTTCCGGGCCCGCTCATTCAATAGTGGTTTCCCGCATGGCCAAGGAAAAAACCGTCTACGTCTGCAACGAATGCGGCGGCACCAGCGCCAAGTGGCTGGGCAAATGCCCGGCCTGCGGTGCCTGGAACACGCTGATCGAGACCGTCGCCGAGCCGGCGGCGTCCACCCGCAACAACCGATTTGCCTCGCTGGCGAAAACCGCCGCGGTGGCGACGCTGGGCGAGATCGAGGCCAGCGACTTCGCGCGCACGCCCACTGGGCAAGACGAGCTCGACCGCGTGCTGGGCGGCGGCATCGTGGAAGGCGGCGTGGTGTTGATCGGCGGCGACCCGGGCATTGGCAAATCGACGCTGTTGCTGCAGGCGCTGGATTCGCTGCAGCGCAGTGGGCAAAGCACCCTGTACGTCACGGGCGAAGAGAGCGGTGCACAGGTGGCGCTGCGCGCTCGCCGGCTGGGGCTGGACGGCTCCCACGTCAGGGTGCTGGCCGAAATCCAGCTTGAAAAAATTCTCGCGACCCTGGAGGGCATGAAGCCGGATATCGCAGTGATCGACTCGATCCAGACGGTGTATTCCGACCAGCTCACCTCCGCGCCCGGCTCGGTGGCGCAGGTGAGGGAGTGCGCCGCGCACCTGACCCGTGCGGCCAAGGCCAGCGGCGTGAGCATCGTGCTGGTCGGCCACGTGACCAAGGACGGCGCGCTGGCCGGCCCGCGCGTGCTGGAGCACATGGTGGACACGGTGTTGTACTTCGAGGGCGACACGCACAGCAGCTTCAGATTGGTGCGCGCCATCAAGAACCGCTTCGGCGCGGTCAACGAGATCGGCGTGTTCGCGATGACCGAGAAGGGGTTGAAGGGCGTCAGCAACCCGAGCGCCATCTTCCTGAGCCAGCACAGCGAGCCGGTGCCGGGCAGCTGCGTGATGGTGACGCTGGAGGGCACGCGACCGATGCTGGTGGAGATCCAGGCGCTGGTCGATACCGGCGGCCCGTCGCCCCGGCGCCTGAGCGTGGGGCTGGACCGCGACCGCCTGGCCATGCTGCTGGCGGTATTGCACCGGCACGCCGGCGTGAACTGCATGGACCAGGATGTGTTCGTCAACGCCGTGGGCGGCGTGCGCATCAGCGAGCCGGCCGCCGACCTGGCGGTGATGCTGGCGATCACTTCCAGCCTGCGTGGCAAGGCGCTGCCCAAGGGATTCCTCGCGTTTGGCGAAGTGGGGCTGGCGGGCGAAGTGCGCCCCGCGCCGCGCGGGCAGGAGCGGCTCAAGGAGGCCGCCAAGCTGGGTTTCAGCGTGGCGGTGGTGCCCAAGGCGAACGCACCGAAGAAGCACGACAAGGCGTTCGAGGGCCTGACGATCCACCCGGTGGAGCGCATCGAGCAGGCCATGGAACTGGTGCGCGGCCTTGGGTGAAGGCCCCCACGCCCGTCAGTCGTGGATGGAGCCTGTACCGCTTCGGGCTGGCCGCGTAGGCACTGACCGCAAGGCCGGGTGGGCCGGCGCGTAGGACAATTCAGGCCATGAACTTCCAGAAATTCCTCGTTCCCCTGTTGTGCCTGGGCTTGCTGGGCATGGCCTGGCGCTCGTATGGCTGGCAGGGCGTCGCCGTAGTCGGTGGCGGACTGATGATGTGGCTGCTGCTGCACTACACCCGCCTGATCACGATCCTGAAGAAGGCTGCCGACCGGCCGATTGGCTCTGTCGGCAGTGCCGTGATGCTCAACGCCAGGCTCAAACCCGGGGTCACGCTGATGCACGTGGTGGCGATGACCCATTCGCTCGGGGCCCTGCAAAGCCCCAGGGACGAGCAGCCCGAGCTGTTTCGCTGGACCGACGGCACGGATTCCCATGTCACGTGCGAGTTCCGGGGCGGCAAGCTGGTGCGCTGGACCTTGTTCCGGCCCAGTCAGGAGCCGGTGCCAGAAACCTCCGGGGGTGCCGCACCAGCACCGTAAAATCCCGGTTTTGCCACTGCAGCAATTCAAAGGAACCCCCATGAGCGCACTTCCCCCCTCGATGGCCGACCGCGACGGCAAGATCTGGATGGACGGCCAGATGGTTGACTGGCGCGACGCCAAGATCCATGTGCTGAGCCATACCTTGCACTACGGCTGCGGCGCTTTTGAAGGGGTGCGCGCCTACAACACGCAAGGTGGCACGGCAATTTTCCGGCTTGAAGAGCACACGCAGCGCCTGTTCAACAGCGCCAAGATCCTGCGCATGAAGATCCCGTTCACCATGGACGAGGTGATGGACGCGCAGAAGGCCGTGGTGCGCGAGAATCAGTTGGAGAGCTGCTACTTGCGCCCGCTGACCTGGATCGGTTCGCAAAAGCTGGGCGTTTCCCCCAAGGGCAACACCATCCATCTGATGGTCGCGGCCTGGGCCTGGGGCGCCTACCTGGGCGAAGAGGGCATGCGCCGCGGCATCCGCGTCAAGACCTCCAGCTACACGCGCCACCACGTCAACATCACCATGACGCAGGCCAAGGCGGTGAGCAACTACACCAACTCGATCCTGGCCAACATGGAAGCGCTGGACGACGGCTACGACGAAGCGCTGCTGCTGGACGCCAGCGGTTTCGTGTCTGAAGGTGCGGGGGAGAACATCTTCGTGGTCAAGGACGGCGTGGTCTACACGCCCGACCTGTCGGCGGGTGCGCTCAACGGCATCACGCGCAACACGGTGCTGCACATCTGCAAGGACCTGGGTCTGGAACTGGTGCAAAAGCGCATCACGCGCGACGAGGTCTATATTTCCGACGAGGCCTTTTTCACCGGCACTGCGGCAGAAGTCACGCCGATCCGTGAACTCGACCGCATCGAGCTCGGCAGCGGCTCACGCGGCCCGATCACCGAGAAGATCCAGAGCGCGTTCTTTGACATCGTCAACGGCCGCAACCCGAAATATGCCCACTGGCTGAGCAAAGTCTGAAGCCTTGCGGGACAGTTCGAAGATCGCGAAGCGGGCAAGCCCTGTCCTCAACTGATTAGAGGTAACCATGAGCCAATCCACCATTGAACTCCTCGCCAGGGACCTGAACCATCAGGGCGGCGTGTATTGCCCGAATCCTGCGGCCGACATGAAGCTCTGGAACAGCCACCCCAAGGTCTACCTGGATGTGGCGCGCACGGGCGAGGCCAAGTGCCCGTATTGCGGCACGGTGTACCGCCTGAAGGCGGGTGAGACGGTCGGACATTCCCATTGAGGTTCGCGGGTATCGCCGCGCACCCTGATGGCTGGATGTCTGAGCCTGTCAGCCCTCCACCGAGCCCTTGTCGATGAAACCCCAGGACGCCGCCTTTCGCGCAGCACTCGAAAGGGTCACGGTCCTGATCGTCACGTACAACAGTGCGCATTGTGTCGATGCCCTGGCGACGGGGTTAGCCGGTGTGCCGCAGGTGATCGTGGTGGACAACGCCAGCTCCGATGACACCTGCGCCCGGGTGCAAAAGGACCTTCCGGCGGCGCGATTGATCGTGATGCCCGCCAACAAGGGCTATGGGGTGGCGAACAACGCCGGGCTGGCCGCGGTCCAGACCGACTACGCCCTGCTGCTCAATCCCGACTGCATCGTCGATGCCGGCCAGATTGCGGCGCTGGTTCAAGGGGCACGGGCCTGGCCCGATGCCACGCTGGTGGTGCCACAGTTGACCGATGCGTCGGGGCGCCTGCAGGTGAACTACAGCTGGCCGCGTGACGCCTGGAAGCCGAAGTCTGCCGAAGCCACGGGCCCCCTCAACGTGGGTTACGCCTGCGCGGCGGTGATGCTGATCCAGATGGCGAATGTCGCGCGGATCGGCTTTTTCGATCCCCTGTTCTTTCTCTATTACGAGGACGAAGACCTGTGCCTGCGCGTCTTCAAGGCGCACGGGCAGATCCTGGTGCTGCCCGCCGTCCGCATCACGCATTTGTCCCGAGGCTCCGTCAAGGGCGCCCGGCCGTGGCGGGCCGAGTACTGGCGCGGCTACCATCATGCGCAGTCAAAAATCCTCTTCACCTGGAAACATGCCGGAGCGCAAGCGGCCGGCTGGCTCCGTCACCGGGCGCTGCTGCTCTCGGCCCTGAACGTGCTGGCGCGGTTCGTGTTGCTGTCCCCCAAGCACCTGGCGCGGGCCTGGGGCCGCTTTCAGGGCTTGCGGGTGCTCAAGGCCGGCGAACTCGCCAGCGCCCGACGTGAAGCCCGCTGAGCCCAATCGATCAGGAACATCGCATGTCATCAACACCGCGAACCGCACCACCCACGCTCACGATCGCGGTGCTGGCCAAGAACGAGGCCCACCAGATCGAGCGCTGCCTGCGCAGCGCCGCCTTTGCCGATGAGATCATCGTCGTGGACAGCGGCAGCACGGATGACACCGTGGCCGTGGCCCAACGTCTGGGCGCAAAAACCTTTGTTCATTCCGACTGGCAGGGCTTTGCCGTCCAGCGCAACCACTTGCTCGCGCACGCAACCAGTGACTTCATTTTTTTCCTCGACGCCGACGAAGAAATCACGCCGGCCTTGCAAGGCGAGATCCAGGCCGCCGTGCGATCTGGCAAGCGTGCCGTGTGGAAGATCGAGTGGAGCGTCGTCGCCTACGGCAAGGAGCTGAAATACTTTCTCTCGCAATCCAGCCTGGAGCGCCTTTTCAGGCGCGACATGATCGAGCGCTTCGAAGGGGCTGTCCATGAGCATGCGGTGCTGACCGAACCCGCGGCGCCAAGGCATGTGATGAAAGCCAGACTGCGGCATTTTTCCCGCCAGTCGATCAAGGGCAGCCTGCAGAAATTGACCCAGTACGCGATGCTGGGCGCCGCGAAGCGGGCAGCCGCGGGCAAACAGGGCGGCGTCGTGCGCGGACTGGCTTCGGGCCTGGCGATCTTCATCCGCCTGTACTTTTTGCGGCTCGGTTTTCTGGGGGGCGGCCCGGGGTTCCTGTTCTGCTTTTTCATCGCCCTGGAGTGTTTCTTCCGCTATGCGGCCCTGCATTACGACCGGGACCGGCTGACGACGGATGTGGGGCGATGACGGCGCCCGATTTCCGCACAGCCCTGCGTGCCCGGGGGCCGGAGACCTGGATCGCGTTGCTGGGGCTGGGCATTGCGCTGTCGCCCACCCATACCAAGATCGCTGGTGCCGCGTGGCTGCTTGTCTGCATCGCCGGCGCAGTGGCCTTTTTCAGGTTGCCACGACCCGTCGTATCAGCCACCCCCGACCCGGTAGGCGCAGCCAGCCGGGCCTGGGTGATGGCCTGCCTGGTCTGCGCCGGGCTGGCGACGGGAATCTGGCTGTACTGGCCGGAACCGCCCGACACCCTGCACGCCGAGTTTCGGCTGCTACTGGCTGCTGCAGCCACCCATCAGCTCATCCTGCGCGCGTCCGACCCGGAAAAATGGCGGGCGTTCACGCTGCCGGCGACCGCATTGGCCTGCGGTGCCGCGTTGCTGACGATCGCGCCGCTGCCCGACAAGATGCTGTTGCCGGCCAATCCCATCCCCTGGGCGGTCTCGATGGCGTTTCTGCTTTGCGTCATGCTGCCGGTGGTTCTTGGGGACCCCTTGCCGCCCGCCCATCGGAAATGGTATGCCGTGTCGGTCGCGATGGGACTGCTCGCGATTGTCGTTTGTCATACCCGCGGCGCTTACGCCATCCTGGTCTGGGCGCCTTGGCTGGCGGCGACGAACTGGAGGCGCGCCCACGCCACGATCAACCTGCGCAAGTTCGTTGTGGCTGGTTTCGCCGGCCTGGCGATACTGGGTTCTTCAGCCTGGTTGCCCAGCGACCCTTTGCGCCTGCGCCAGGGATGGAGTGAAGTCGTGACCGCCGAGCGGGACGGCAACTACAGCACCTCCATGGGCGCACGGATGTACAGCTGGTCTCTGGCGTGGACCAGTTTTCAGGAATCTCCCTGGGTCGGGCTGGGCGGCAAGGAGCGCTTGCGCCGTCTCAAGGAGGCCGGCCTCGGGGCGCCTGATCCTGAGCGGGCCCAACTGGCCCTGGTGCGTAAACTGGGACACGTGCATAACCAGTACCTGCATTCGGCCATGGACGGCGGCCTGATCGGCCTGGCCGCCACGCTTGCCGTCGTGGCCGGGTTGGGCGCTGCGGCCTTCGCGCTTCGGCGGGCAGACCCCGTGGCCTCAAGACAGATGCAAGGCGTCCTGCTCCTCCACGCAACCGCCGGGCTGACCAATGTGAATCTGGCGCACAACTACTATGCGGTGATGCTTTCGCTCTCGGTGGCGGTGATCCTGGCGGGCGCCGGCGCCCGATCGCGGCCCTTGCCGCAGCCGGCCTGAAGTCCCGGGTCTCCTGCTCCCCGGCCCATTCGCACCACGACCCCCGCTGCCCATGCATATCCTGTTCGTCAACAAGGCGCCCATTCCCGTTGTGGCCTATGGCGGCACCGAACGGGTGATCTGGGATCTGGGCAAAAGTCTGGTCCGCCTGGGGCATCAGGTCAGCTACCTGGTGCCTGCAGGCTCTCATTGCGACTTCGCACGGGTCATAACGATCCGTCCGGGCCTGGGCTGGAATGAGCAGGTTCCCGATGGCATTGATCTGGTCCATTTCCAGTTCAATCCCGAAGGCGCCGACGCGATGGACGCGCCGTATCTGGTGACCCAGCATGGCAACTCCCTGGAGGTCGTCGCCTTGCCGCGAAACACCGTTTTTGTGTCCAGAAACCATGCACAACGGCATGGCTCCACGGAGTATGTGTACAACGGTCTCGACTGGGAGGCCTATGGCCCGGTTGACTTCAGCCGGCCCCGCAGCTACTTTCATTTTCTGGGCAAGGCCGCCTGGCGCGTCAAGAACGTCCGGGGGGCCATCGACGTGGCCACTGACGCTGGCGTTGAGTTGCTAGTCATGGGTGGGGATCGGCTGAACCTCAAGCGGGGTTTCCGGTTCACCTGGTCACGCCGGGTCCGGTTTGCCGGCATGGTGGGGGGGCAGCAGAAACTGGACATGCTCAACGGATCTCGGGGCATGATTTTTCCGGTGCTCTGGCACGAGCCCTTCGGTTTGGCCGTGATCGAGAGCCTGTATTTTGGTTGCCCGGTGATTGCCACGCCTTACGGCGCCCTGCCCGAGCTGGTGCCCCAGGACTGTGGGGTGCTGTCGGACAGCCGCTCAAAGTTGGTCGAAGCGGTTCGGCAATCCAGGTTCGACGCGCAAGCCTGTCACCGGCATGCCGTGGCACATTTCGGGGCGGAGGCCATGGCGCAGGGCTATCTGGAAAAGTACGCGCGCATCCTGGACGGTGAAGTTCTCAACCCGACCGCTCCGGTGATGACGGCCAACCCCAAAGCCCTGACCTGGCGGAAATAGCGTCACCATGTTGCCCGGCGAACCGGCCTGGCGGTCGCAAAAACCGCGGGTTCCTCAGGGGGACGTGAGGGGCAGGCGCACCCGGAAACACGCCCCACCGCCCTCACGGTCGGTACAACGAACCGAGCCTCCGTGACGTTCGGCAATGGATTTCACCAGCGCCAGCCCCAGCCCCACACCGCCCTCGCGCTCGCTGGCACCGGGCAGCCGGTAAAACGGCTCGAAAATGCGCTCGCGCTGGTCCGGCGGCACACCGGGGCCGCGATCGCACACCTGCAGCATGGCGTCGCCACCCTCGCGCCCGGCGATCACCGTGATGCCGGCCGTGCCTGCGGCGCCCCCGTAGCGGCGCGCGTTCTCCAGCAGGTTGCGCACCAGCCGGCGCAGCAGCTTGGCCACGCCGGGCACGACCAGGTGGCCCATGCCATCAGCCAGTTCCAGATCCACCCCTGCGCGGGCGCTTTCTTCAACCACCAGGCCCAGCAGGTCGATCGCCTCCACTGTTCCCAGGTCGGCTTCCCGCGCATCCAGCCGGCTGGCCAGCAGTATTTCGTCGATCAACTGGTTCAGCTCATCGATATTGCGCGAGATTTCCTCGCGGAAGGCGGGTCCGGGCTGGGTGCCCATGAGCTCCATGCCCATGCGGATGCGGGTGAGTGGTGAACGCAACTCGTGCGAGGCATTGGCCAGCAGGGATTTCTGGGACGCCAGCAGCTTCTGCTGGGTCGCCATGAGGGTTTCGATGCGCTGGGCCGCCGTATTGAAGCGTGCCGAAAGGTCGGCGACCTCGTCCTCGCCCTGCACCGGCACGCGCGCCGACAGGTCGCCATCGCCCCAACGCTGCACGCCGCGCTGCAAGGCCTCCAGACGCTGTGTCAGGCGGCGCACGATGGGGTAGACGCCCAGCGCCACCGCGATACCCACCACCCCCAGCAACCAGAGGAAGCCGTAGGGCGCGCGCGTCCAGTAGGGTGCTGCCGAGGGCGCGGGCGGTGGCCCACCGCCCTGCATCCGGCGCTGGCGCGGCGGCAATTGCAGCACCAGGCTCTGGCCGTCCGCCAGCGTCACATTGAACTCCAGCCCCATGCCCGGCCCGCGACCCGGCTGGGCGGTGGCCGAGCCGATCAGCTCGCCCGCCGCGTTGCGCACCATCACCTCGCGCGGAGTGGGCACTGGCGCATTGTGCTCAGCCGCCACGCGCCACGCCCAGCCTACCACCAGGGTCAGCACTGCCACGCCCGCCACCACGGCCAGCCAGATGCGCAGGTAGAGGCGGCGGGAGAAGGCAGAGAACAAGGCCATGGCGTGTGACTCCTAAACGAGCCGCCGCAGCGCCGGGCCGCCCCAAGCAAGGCGAGCCCCCCCGGGGCTGAGTGCCGCGGCTCTGGATGTGCCTGCGCACATCCGGACGGCACGAAGAGCCGTTGCCTCTGGCTGAGGCACGTCCAGCGCAGCACTTGCATCATCGGCTTGTGCCGATGCTGCGGCAGTGGCAAGCGTGGGGGCCATGCGCCGCAGCGCCGGGCCGCCCCAAGCAAGGCGAGCCCCCTCGGGGGGCAGTGACCACACGCAGTGAGGGAGCGTGGGGGCCATATTCCTAGTCTTGCTGCCGGGCAAACACGTAGCCGACACCGCGCACCGTCAGGATGCGTTTGGGTGCCTTGGCATCTAGCTCGATGGCCGCGCGTATGCGCCCCATGTGCACGTCGATGGAGCGGTCAAAGGCCTCCAGTTCGCGCCCGCGCACGGCTTCCATGATCTGGTCGCGGGTGAGCACACGGCCAGCCCGCTCGGCCAGCGCCACCAGCAGGTCGAACTGGTAGGACGTCAGCTCGCAGTCCGCGCCGCCCACCGTCACCTTGCGCGCGTCGCGGTCGATCTCCAGGGAGCCAAACCGCAGCACCTTGGCCGACGCTGCCGGTCCTTCTCCGCGCCGGCGCAGCACGGCCCGGATGCGCGCGAGCAACTCGCGCGGCTCGAAGGGTTTGGGCAGGTAGTCGTCGGCGCCGAGCTCCAGGCCGATGATGCGGTCCATCGGATCGCCCTTGGCCGTGAGCATCAGGATCGGCGTGCCCGCCAGATCGCCCGGCAGGGCGCGGATGCGGCGGCAGACTTCCAGGCCGTCGATGTCCGGCAGCATCAGGTCCAGAATCACCAGATCGGCGGCCTTGTGATCCTGCATGTCCTGCAACAGCGCCAAGCCGCTCAGCCCGTCAGCCGCATGCGTGAACGCATAGCCCGATTGGCTCAGGTACTCGCCGACCATCCCGGCCAGGCGGCCATCGTCTTCGATCATCAGCAGTCTGGAACTCATGGGCGCAGTGTAATCAGGGTCTTCATGACGCGATCGTGCGCCTGGCGGGCTGTGCAGTATTGAACCCGGGGTAAAGAAAGGTAAATCCGGCGTTTCAGGCCCGCGCGGGTGTTTGGGTGCTGTCGACCCACCCGGGCTTTCCGGCTCAGGGCAGGCTCGACAGATGGGCCTTCGCGGCGGTGGCCAGTTGGGCGTCGAAGGTGGCGAGCGGCGCCTTCAGTTCGGCGGCCAGCCACAGGTAGGCGGCATCGTAGGCGGACAGCTTGTAGCGCTGGGCGAGTTCGACCACCCCGGCTTCGTCGATCCGGTGCAGGTTGATAGTGAGTTCCTGCAGCCTGTGAAGTCCTTCGGCTGCGGATTCGACGAAACCGCGGCGGATCTTCTTCACGGCGACATTGGCAATTTCAGCCTGCAACAGGTTTGGAGCATGGAGTTCGCGGCCAGCAAGGTGCTGTTCTGCCTCGGCCTGCCAGTGCTCGCTGAAAACGGCGCCCGACACCACGCTGCAGTCCACCACCAGCGGCGGGCGAATCAGGTATTGCGCCGGTGGCTCGGCAATGTGCAGCGCCGACGGTGTCATCGGCTGTCCCGGTCTTCGCGGATGATGTCCACACCCAAGGGTTGCCCCAGGATCGGCTCAGGGAATTTCTCGCGCAACTCGGCAACCACCTGCTCCACCGTCTTCCAGCCCTGGCGCACGATCGGCCAGCCGTGCCGGTCATAGCCCACGATGCGCGGCGCGCCGGGGTCACGATGCGCCGCTTCGAGATCCGGTGGCGCCAGGCCCTGTGCGGCGGATTCGTTCGCCGCCTGCTCGACGATGGCCATGAGTTCGCCCTGCAGCGAACGGTGGTTGCGCGCAGCGCGCTGACGCAGCGCCTCGGCCAGCGCCTCGGGGACGTCCTTGATGGAGAGATTCGGCATGATATGGCTCCGTAATGGTGTCAATCATGCCCTTTTTTACCCTAAAAAGCCAATACGGCTCCAAAGTGGCTTCTTTTGACCAAGAGCATGAAAAAGCTACCAATAGCAGAGCAAACTATGACCATTTCACGATGGGATAAGGCACTTTTTATATCTTTTCTGCAGCAGGCAGCACCCTGGAGGCCAGCCAGACCAGCCCCAGCACCGGCACGCCGAGCAGCGCGGTGCTGGTGAAGAACTGCGCGTAGCCGTGCGCGTTGACATAGTCCCCCGAAAATCCCGCGATGAATTTCGGCAGCAGCAGCATCATCGAGCTGAACAGCGCGTACTGTGTGGCTGAGTAGCGCACATTGGTCAGCCCGGACAGGTAGGCGATGAACGCGGCCGAGGCGATGCCGCTGGCCAGGTTGTCGGCCGAGACCACGGCAATCAGCGCCGTCACGTCGTGCCCGTGGCCCGCCAGCCAGGCAAACAGCAAATTGGTGGCCGCGCTCAGCACCGCGCCCAGCATCAGGATGCGCATCACGCCCAGGCGCATCGACAACACCCCGCCAATGAAGGCGCCCAGCAGGGTCATGATCACGCCATAGACCTTGGTCACGGCGGCGACCTCGTCCTTGGTGTAGCCCATGTCCACGTAAAACGGGTTGGCCATGATGCCCATCACCACGTCGCTGATGCGGTAGATGGCGATCAGCCCCAGGATCAGCGCGGCCTGCCAGCGGTAGCGGCGAATGAAGTCGGCAAAGGGTTCGACCAGCGCACCCTGCAGCCATTCGGCGGCGTTCTTCGCGGGCGGCAGCGCCACCCGGGCCGGCTCGCGCGAGAACAGCACAGTGACCACGCCGACCAGCATGGAAGCCGCCATCACGAAGTAAGCCGTTTGCCAGGCCGCGTTCTGGTACGCCGCCCCGGGGGTGACCGCCTGGGCCAGCACCTGTCCCGCCGCCTGCACGGCGGGCGCCACTTCCGAGCGTGCCGCAATCCACAGCACCCCCGCACCAGCCCAGATCATGGCCAGGCGGTAGCCCGTCTGGTAGCTGGCGGCGAGCGCGGCCTGCCGGTCGAGGTCGGCCGACTCGATGCGAAAGGCATCCAGGGCGATGTCCTGGGTGGCCGAGCCGAACGCCACCGCCAGCGCGCACCAGACGATCGGGCCCAGCGTCATGCGTGGGTCGGCCAGCGCCATGCCCACCAGGCCGGCCATGACCATCGCCTGCGACAGCAGCAGCCAGCTGCGCCGCCGGCCCAGCCAGTGCGTGAGCCCGGGAATCGGCAACCGGTCCACCAGCGGCGCCCAGACCCATTTGAAGCCATAGGCCAGCCCGACCCAGCTGAGATAGCCGATGGTGCTGCGGTCAATGCCGGCCTCGCGCAGGCGAAAACTCAGCGTACCGAGCACCAGCAGCAGCGGCAAACCGGCGGAGAAGCCCAGCGTGAGCATGCGCAGGCTGGAGGGCTCCAGATAGACGCGCAGCGCGTCCAGCCAGGAGCGGGGCGCGGGTTTTGCGGATTCGGGCGGGGCGACGGGGGCGGTGGGTTCTGGCATTGGAAAAGGCCGTTTAAGGGCCATCTAAGGTAAACGTGTCATTCTTGAGCCCAAAACCGAGGTTGAGGAAACGCGGACCTTTCTTTCTGACTATTATTCACACCCACCATGTGCTGGATCTGCGACGCCAAAACCCCCGGGACTTTCAACGGCCCGTCTTCCCATTCTCCCTGGGCGCCGCGCCGCGCGTTTCTGCTGGCGGCGGGCGCTGCCGCCACCACGCTGGTTACCTCGCCGGTGCTGGCCCAGGTGGACGTGGGCAAGTCGTCGGCAATGCGCAATCTGGTACCCGCCGAAGCGCTGGAGGGTTCTGCCCGCCAGCAATATGTGCAGGTGCTCGCCCAGGCCAGGGCCAAAGGCGCGCTGGCCCCGGACAACCACCCCCAGCTCAAGCGCCTGCGTGCCATGGCGGCGAAGCTGATCCCCTACACCCGTCAATGGAATTCACGCGCGGCGGGCTGGCAGTGGGAGGTCAACCTGATCGGCAGCCCGCAGATCAACGCCTGGTGCATGCCCGGCGGCAAGATCGCCTTCTACACCGGCATTCTCGACCAGCTCAAGCTCACCGACGATGAAGCCGCCATGATCATGGGCCACGAGATGGCCCACGCGCTGCGTGAACATGCGCGCGCCCGGCTGGCCAAGAGCCAGGCCACCGACATGGGGCTGCGCCTTGGCGCGCAGTTGCTGGGGTTGGGGCAGGTCGGTGATCTGGCGGCCGGCCTGGGCAGCCAGTTGCTGACGCTCAAGTACAGCCGGGACGATGAGACCGAAGCTGACCTGGTGGGCCTGGAAATTGCCGCGCGCGGCGCCTACCAGCCCGAGGCCAGTGTCAACCTGTGGAAAAAGATGATGGCGGCGAACGGCGGCTCGGGTGGCCCCGGTTTCCTGTCGACCCACCCCGCCGGGCCGGAGCGCATCAAGCAGCTCGAAGCCAACGTGCCGAAGGTGCAGACGCTGTACCAGCAGGCGCGGCGCGGCTGAGCGGCCCCTGGGGCGCTCAGTTTCAACCGGATCAGGTGCCGGCGACGTAGGGATTCACCTGGCGCTCGCGCCCGAAGGTGCTCTCCGGGCCGTGGCCGGGAATGAACACCGTGTCGTTGCCCATGGGCCACAGGCGCTGGGTGATGCTGGCGATCAGCGTGTCGTGGTCGCCCTGCGGGAAGTCGGTGCGGCCAATCGACCCGGCGAACAGCACATCCCCCACAAAGGCGCGCTGCGCCTGCGGCGAGTGAAAAACCACATGCCCGGGTGTATGGCCGGGGCAGTGGCGCACCTTCAGTGTGCTGTGTCCGATCGACACGGTGTCGCCATCGGCCAGCCAGCGCGTTGGCGTGAAGGCATCGGCATGGGGCAAGCCGAACATCTTTCCCTGCTGCGGCAGGGCTTCGATCCAGAACTGGTCGGCCGGGTGCGGGCCAATGATGGGCAGGTTCAGCTTCCCGGCCAACTCGGCGGTGCCGCCCGCGTGGTCGATGTGGGCGTGCGTGAGCCAGATTTGCTCCAGGGTCACACCCAGGCGAGCCACTGCGGCCAGCAGCATGTCCAGATCGCCGCCGGGGTCGATGACGGCGGCCTTCATCGTCTCATCACACCAGACGATGGAGCAGTTTTGTTGAAACGGGGTGACGGGAACGGTGAGGTAGTTCAGCATGGCAAGACGATGTTGACGGTTCAAACGGAATCAATGGCGCCGGTGTCTACGTTGGCCCGTGGCGGCGGCACACGCCGCGGCCACGCGATGCGCCCAACTGTAACGGGGTTGGACGCCCCAGCGCTGGGGGTGCTCCAGCCATTCGGAAAACCGGATCGTGCCGTCGGGCGGCGGCCCTGACGCTAGAGCCTAGGCCCTAAAGACCGGGCCCTTTTGCGGCCTTCCCGGACGTATCCTCATTGACGTGTTTTCGGCGACTCCAGCGGCCTCCCTCAGGGGACGCGTTTTGCGGAACAAGCGCCCTGTTGAATGTTTCATTGCAATAGCTTCGTGACCCGCGCTGGCGGGACCGTGGCTTACCGGACCCCATCATGACGGATTCCTACCTCGACTTTGCCAACTCTCCCGTCGGCGCCCGCCTGGCTGGCGCACTCGGCCTGCCCAAGCCCCTGAAGCTGGAGCGCTACAAAGCCGGTCAGCCCGTGATCAAAGGCACGGTGCTGGTAGGCGGTGGCAAAGAGCCCCGGCTGCTGGAGGTGCTGGCGTCTTTCTTCAAGTCCATCGGTGCGCAGACGGTGGCGCACCCCCAGCTGCCGCAATGGACACCGATTGCCAACAAGGCCGGCCTGATGACCGGCCGCTGGGGCAGCGCGGGCAAGCCTGGCGAGAGGGTCAAGGCGCTGGTGTTCGATGCGACCGGTCTTACGGACAGCACCCAGTCCGATGCGCTGTACCAGTTCTTCCACGACGCGGCCCGCTCGGTGCTCCCGTGCGGTCGTGTCGTCATTCTGGGGCGCCCGCCCGAAGCCTGTGCAAGCCCGCGCCAGGCCACCATCCAGCGCGCGCTCGAAGGCCTGAGCCGATCGCTGGCCAAGGAACTCAAGAAGGCCATCGGCGTGCAACTGGTCTACGTGGCCGAAGGCGCCGAAGATCAACTCGATTCCACCTTGCGGTTCCTGCTGTCACCCCGCAGCGCCTACGTGTCCGCCCAGGTCATCCGTATCGGCAAACCGGTGGGTGCGGGTGCGGCGCCGGCGAACTGGGCTGCGCCGCTGGCCGGCAAGAAGGTGCTGGTGACCGGCGCGTCGCGCGGCATCGGAGCCTCCATCGCCGAAGTCATGGCACGCGAAGGCGCCAGCGTGATCTGCCTGGATGTTCCGCAAGCCCAGGAAGGCCTGGATGCGGTGGCATCGAAGATCGGCGGCAAGGCGATCGCCCTGGACATCGGCGCCGCCGAGGCGCCGCAGGCACTGGTGGAGGCGGCCCAGGCCGACGGCGGCTGGGACGTGATCGTGCACAACGCCGGCATCACCCGCGACAAGACCATTGCCAACATGAAGGAACACCTGTGGCAGATGGTGGTCAACGTGAACCTCTCCACCCAGGAGCGCATCAACGACGCGCTGGTGGAGTCCGGTGCGCTCAAGGACGGCGGCCGCATCGTGTGCGTGTCGTCGATCTCCGGCCTTGCCGGCAACCTGGGTCAGACCAACTACGCCTTCTCCAAGGCCGGTGTGGTGGGCATGGTGCAGAGCCACGCGCCTGTGTACGCGGCGAAGGGCATCACCATCAACGCCGTGGCGCCGGGCTTCATCGAAACCGCGATGACGGCCGCGATTCCGTTCGCCATCCGCGAAGCGGGCCGGCGCATGAACTCCATGAGCCAGGGTGGTCTGCCGGTGGACGTGGCCGAAGCCATTGGCTGGTTTGCATCGCCCGCATCCGCTGGCATCACCGGCAATGTGGTGCGCGTGTGTGGCCAAAGCATCATGGGGGCGTGATGGCTATAAGCAGAAAACCCGCGATGACTACCATCGAGATCACCACGCCCAGGCACGCTGCGCAGTTGGTTGCCGGCGCGCTGTTGTCCAGCCGCAAGCGCCCCGGCGTGGTCAAGGCGCTCAAGCCGGTGACCTACGTGCGTCCTGCCGTGACGCTCGACGCCGCGCGGGTGGCCGCCTACGGCAAGGTGTGCGGGTTCAAGCCCGAAGCCGGCGTGCCGGTGCTGTATCCGCAGATGCTGACCTTTCCGCTGGCGATGGAGTTTTTTGCGTCCGAGCACTGTCCCTGGCCCGCCGTGGGCACCGTGCACCTGGCCAATCGCATCCAGCAGCACCACAAGCTCAGCGTGGGCGACGTGCTGCGCGTGGAAATGCGCACCGGCGAACTGCTGGCCCATGAGAAGGGTCAGGTGTTCACGCTCGAATTCGCCATCTCCCGTGACGGCGAGTTGGTGTGGGACGGCACCATGACGGCGCTGCGCATCGGCGTGAAGAACCCGGTGGGAAAGCCTTACGCCAGCGCCCTGAGCAGCGATGTGGACCTGTCCTGCCAGGCCACGTTCAGCGCGCCGGCCGACATCGGCCGCCGCTACGGCCTGGTCTCCGGTGACATGAATCCGATTCACCTGAGCGCGCCGTCGGCCAGGCTGTTCGGCTTTCGCCAGGCCATTGCCCACGGGCTGTGGACCAAGGCCCGGGCGCTGGCCGCCATGCTGCCGCGCCAGCCGATCGAGAAGGCCGAGGTGGTGGTGGAATTCAAGACTCCGCTGTACCTGCCTGGCCGGGCCTCCCTGTGGGCCACGCGCCAGGTGAAGGGCACCTTGCCCCACAACGCCATCTTCGAAGTGCGCAATGCCAAGGGCGACAAGCCCCACCTGCGCGCGCAACTGGCCTACAGCGTGGCCGCCTGACCGCTTCATCCGCATTTTGAGAGAACCCCATGACCAAGACCAATACACAAACCGCTCCCGCCGTGCGCCGCGTGGCCATCCTCGGCGGCAACCGCATTCCGTTCGCCCGCTCCAACACGGTGTACGCCAACGCGTCCAACCAGGACATGTTCACCGCCACGCTGCAAGGCCTGGTGGACCGCTTCAACCTGCACGGCGAACGCCTGGGCGAAGTGGTGGGCGGCGCGGTGATGAAGCACGCGCGCGACTTCAACCTGGTGCGCGAGTCGGTGCTGTCCACCACCTTGTCGCGTGACACCCCCGCCTTCGACATCCAGCAGGCCTGCGGAACCGGCCTCGAAGCGGCGATGCTGGTGGCCAACAAGATCGCCCTGGGCCACATCGAGTGCGGCATGGCCGGCGGGGTGGACACCACCTCGGATGCGCCGATCGGCCTGAATGAGAAGCTGCGCAAGATCCTGCTGGAAGCGAGCCGCGCCAAGACCATGCCCCAGCGACTGTCCGCGTT
>JAABRA010000355.1 GCA_011391155.1 Burkholderiales bacterium | reverse complement strand
GCGGTGGCGGACTCGACCGAATACGACGTCGACCTGAACTACCGTTTCAGCGACAAGACCTGGCCAACGTGGGCACGGCCGCTGTCGATCCGCCTGCGCGCCGGCGTCCTGGTGCCGGCATCGGGGGGAGCCCGGACGGAAAACTACCGGATCATCGTGAACTACCCGCTGGCGCTGAAATAAGGTCCGGCGCACTGCCGGACCGTGACCCACGCGGGCCCGGGCCGGGGTTCACTCGACCTGCTTGAAGCGGTGCAGGGCCGATGGCGAGGGCCAGCCGGCTTCCTGGCAAACCCGCACGATCGCCTCGTTGGTGTCGAAGTAGACCTGCCAGTAGTGGTCGGTGTGGGTATAGGGGCGCACGGCAATCTGGGGGCCTTCCAGTTTGATGTCGAGCAGGTTGACTTCCGGCGGCATGGTCTTGGAGACGTTCGGGATCAGCGCCACGGCGGCCTTGAGGCGGGCGATGGCGTCGAGCGGGTCGACACTGCCGGCGAGTTGCGCCACGCGTTCGACGCGCCGCTCGGGCAGCACCGAGAAGTTCTGGATCGTGTCGTTGAAGATCTTGCCGTTGCCGACGATGGTGAACACGTTGTCAGGCGTCACGACGGTGGTGCCGAAAAGGCCGAGTTCGCGGATGGTGCCGACCACGCCGCCAATGCTGACGAAGTCACCGACCTTGAAGGGCCGCAGGATCAGCATGAAGGCGCCGGCGGCGAAGTTGCCGAGCAGGCCGCTCCAGGCCGCCCCGATCGCCACGCCGGCACCCGCCAGCATCGCCGCGAACGAGGTGGTCTGGATGCCGAAGTAGCCCAGGATGCCCAGCACCAGGGCAATGTTCAGCGCGATGGCGATGATGGAGCCGAGGTATTTGGTCAGCGTCGGATCGACGTGGTTGCGGTTCATCGCCGCCTGCATCATCGCGATGACGCGCCCGATCAGCCAGCGCCCGACAATCCAGAAGGCAATGGCCGCCAGCACCTTGATCGCCAGTTCGGAGACCGTGGTGCTGAGGAAATTTTGAAGGGATTGCATGTCCACGAGGGGCTCCTGGTTGATGTTGAGCGACAAACGAGGCGAAATTTTAACGTCTTGGCCCCGGGCGGTGAGACGCCTGAACTTCAGGCAATCCGGTCCTCCCAATCCTCCCATTCCACCGGGTGGGCCCTGAGGTAGGCGCCGACGGCCGAACCCACGGTCGGAAAGAAGGTTTCCTCGCCAAACCGCGCAAACAGCCCAAAACGCTTCAGTTTGTCCTTGACCGGATCCTTCATCGCCGCAAAGCACAGCTCGATGCCTGCGGCGCGCAGGGATTCGTCCAGTTCGGCCAGCATGTCGGCGGAAGTCACGTCCACGCTGGTGACCGGCTCGGCCGTGACGACCACCCAGCGCACGGGCGTGGGCGATGTCGCCACGGCGTCCAGCACGCGGTCGTGGAACCATTCGGCGTTGGCGAAGAACAGGGGGGCATCCCAGCGGAACAGGACCAGGCCAGGGATCCGGCGCGCGTCGGGATGGCGCGTGATGTCGTGGTAGCCCTTGACCCCCTCGGCACGGCCCAGCACCGCGGAGTAGGGGCGCCAGGCGTCCCAGAGAAATTCGATGACGGCCATCACGATGGCCAGGCCGATGCCGGCAATCGCGCCCAGCACGGCCACGCCGGCGGTGCAGGCGATGGACAGCCAGAACTCCCAGCGCTGGATGCGATAGATCCGGCGCAGATCGGTGACCTCGATCAGGCCGAGGGCCGAAGCGATCACGACCGCGGCCAGGGCGGTGGTCGGCAGGTTCTGCAGCAGGTCCGGCGCGGCGACCAGCAGCAGCGCCACGGCCAGCGCGCCGACGACGCCGGTTAGCTGGGTCCTGGCTCCGGCGGCTTCCGCCACGGGCGTGCGCGAGGAACTGCTGCTGATGGGAAACCCCTGAAACAGCCCGGCGGCCAGGTTGGCCACGCCAAGCCCCACCATTTCCTGGTTCGGGTCCACCCAGGTGCGGGTCCTGGCCGCATAGACCCGCGAGAGCACGCTGGTATCGGCAAACGAAACCAGCGCGACGGCACAGCCGCCGATCAGCACCGGTACGATATCTGCCGTGGTGATCCAGGGCATCGCCAACACGGGCAGGCCTTGCGGCAACGGCCCCAGGACCGACACCCCGGCGCGCGTGGCAAGGTCCATCACGCCGGCGATGACCGTGGCGCCCACCACGGCCACCAGGATGCCCGGCACCCGTGGACGACTTTTGAGCAGCAGGATCACGGCCAGAGTGCCGGCACCGAGGCTGAAAGTAGTCAGGTTGGTCTTGCCGTCCAGCACCGCCTTGGGAATCGCCACCAGGTCTTGCAGCAAACCCTCGCTGTCGACTGAAAAGCCGAACAGCTTGGGCAACTGGCTGACCAATACCGTCAGCGCGATGCCATTCATGTACCCGTAGCGGATCGGCTTGGAGAGCAGTTCGGTGATGAAGCCCAGCCGCGCCAGCCCAGCCCCGATGCACACGACCCCCGACACCACGGCCATCATGGAGGCCAGGGCGATGGCGCGCATCGGGTCGCCCCCCGAAAGCGGCAGGATCACCGCCAGGATGACCGCCGCCAGCGAGGAGTCGGGGCCCAGCACCAGAATGCGGCTGGGACCGAACAGAGCATAGGCCAGCAGCGGAACAATCGTCGCGTAGAGGCCGTAGATGCCCGGCACGCCCGACGCCACCGCGTAGGCGATGCCGACGGGCACCAGCATCGTCGTCAGCACCAGCCCGGCGACGATGTCGCGCGGCAGCCACGCCCATTCATAGCACCTCAGGGTCTGCAGCCCCGGCAGCCAGTGCGTCCAGCCGCGCTGAGCGGTCACTTTTCGAGGGCGCGGGTCACCGCCGGGCCGGGCGTCGTTCGGTGGCGGTACGGGGGCGGGCATCGCTAGCTCAGGCTGACTGTCTGACGATCATCCAGTTTCAGATCATCGCGGGCCGGACGGTCGCGCCGGCGGCTCGTGCCACTTGTCACGCGGCACCACCACCGCCTGTGCGGGCTGATCGAGGAAGTGCGGCGACATGATCTGCACACCATGGGTGTTGAATTCATCCTGAATCTCGCCGTGCAAAACCGACAGGATGGGAACGCGCCGCAGCGGCTCATCGATATGGGCGAACAATTCGTATTCCACGTAAAAGTCGCTCAGGGCGCGCTGGTACACGAATGGTTCGGGCTGCTTGCGCACACCGGCGGTCCGGGACGCGGCATTGACCAGCATCGCCTGCACCTGGCGCCAGGGCGCGTCGTAGCCGATGGTGATCTTGGTGGAGATCAGCGTGCCCTGCTTGTCGGCCAGCTTGGAGTAGTTGTGGATGGCACTGCTGGCGATGACGGCATGGGGCAGGGTGATCTCTTCATTGCGGATCGTGATGACCTTGACCGCGAGCGCGCCGATCTCGTTGACCACGCCCTCCACGCCATTGATGGCCACGAAGTCGCCTTTGCGCAGTGAACGGGTGTACACCACCACCATTCCGCTCATCAGCTGCGTCATCAGCCCCGAGGAGCCCAGGGTGACCATCAGGCCGAAGAAGACCGAGATGCCCTTGAAGACATCGTTGCCGGACCCCGGCAGGTAGGGGTAGGCCACGGCCAGGGCCAGCCCCCAGATCAGCGCATTGAGCAGCAGGCGCGTGGCGCCGACGGTTTCCGCGTGCATGAACGGCACCTGGATGCCGCCGGATTGCACCCGGCTGAGGAACATCTTCAACAGATCCTGAGCGATACGGGCGATCAGGAGTATCACCATGATCGTGAACAGGCCCGGAATGGCGCCCAGGATGCCGGTGACCAGCCAGCCGGCGAATTCCCGCACGAAACTCACCAGCGCATCGCCCCAGGGCTCCGACCACGGAAAGGCGCGCAGCACGGCGATCGTCTCCGCGTACAGCAGCGCCGCCAGCGGCAGCCAGACCGCGGCGCCGAGCACGCGCAGGCTGAAGGCGATCAGGTAGCTCATGGCCCCGGTGCCATTGGTGGCCGCGACGGCGCGCTGTTTCAGGCGGGTATTCAGCCGGTTGACGCCCCAGACGGCGAGCGCGCCCAGCAACAGCGAAAACGCCATGATGCCGAGGCCCTTCAGCCAGACGCCCGGAGAATGTTGCGCGCGCCGCGCCGCGACTGCGCCTTCGAGGCGCAGGCGTACCCGATCAGCGGCGTCCTTCAGGCTCATCCGTTCTTCCGGGTCAAGGTCTGCCGACAGCAGCGTGAACAGGTTCTGGCCTTCATACTGAAACAGGTAGCCGCTGCCTTCGGTCAGGGACATCGGCAGCACCTTGATGGGGTCGGCGACCCCGCTGTCGATCACCGCGGCGAACTGGGCGCGCGCGCGGGACACGCGCTGGGCTGCATCGAGCCCGCCCAGGACGCCACGCAACTCGGTGATGTCGCGGTTGAACAGCTTCAGCATGACCGGTGCGGCGCCCTCTCCTGCGCGTGGCTGGGCGGCGAGGGGTCTGCGGGGTTCGGCCCAGGCCGCGCTGGCCAGCAACAGGGTCAACAGCAGCGCCAGCAGCCGTGTGAGCCAGGCGCGCGCGCCCGAACCCGGGCTTCGGTCGTGGTCTATGGCATGGGGTGTCATCGGCTGGGCCTTTCCTGCAGAACGCCGGCAGGCTAACACAGCGCCGCGTCGCAACGGTGGGTCGGGGCCGACTTTGCCCGGGCTCCCGGACGCCCGGCGTTGATGCGGGGCCAGGATCGGCTGCGCGCGGTTAAAAATTATGGAAAAATAGGCTCTTCCCAGCGTCAAATGGTCATACTCTGCTATCAGTACCGATTCATTCCAGGCGCCTGTCAACCCGCATGAAACATCTTCTGGCCACCCTCGCTCTCGGGCCGCTGCTCCTGCTGCAGGGGCGATACGTGCGCCGCGTCACGCCGGTATTGCCTGAGCCGCCCGGCCCCCGGCAGGGTCGCTCCGGCACCGGGCCACGCTTGCGCCTGCTGGTCCTCGGTGATTCAGCCGCTGCCGGCGTGGGCGCCGCCACGCAGGGCGAGGCGCTGATGGGGCAGCTTGTGCAGGCGCTGATGCCCCAGTTCGACCTGGACTGGAAGCTGGTCGCCCGAACTGGCGCCACCACCGCCGACACCCTGCAGACGCTGGCCGCAATGGAGAGCGAGCGATTCGATGTCGTCGTGACCTCGCTGGGCGTCAACGACGTCACCGGCGGGCGCAGCCCGCGCCGCTGGATTGCGGACCAGGCGCAGCTGGTAAGCCTGTTGCGCACAAAATTCGGCGCGGACCGCGTTCTGCTGTCGGCCCTGCCGCCCATGCACCTTTTCCCGGCGCTGCCACAACCGCTGCGGGCCTATCTGGGAGCGCAGGCGCTGCGCTACAACACGGCCTTGCGCGCGTTCGCGATGACGGCGCCGGGCTGCGCCTGGGTGCCGCTGGAGGTCACGCAGGACCGTGCCCACATGGCGCACGACGGCTTTCACCCCGGCCCGCCGGTCTACGCCGCCTGGGCCGACTTGCTGGCCCGACAGATCCTCGCGCACGCCGGTGCGCCGTTATCCCGAGGCGACCCACCACAGGCGCACTGACGCCGTCCTGCGGCCATCGCGCATTACGGGCGGCGCGTGACGCGGCAGGGCAATATCCACCAGGATGTCCAGGCTCCGGCCCGGTTGGCATCCGCCGGTGTGGGTTTTCCCCAGCGTGTCCCGGGCCCGGGGGCCACCAGAATGGCAGTTCCCTTTTTCTTTGGCCTTCCTTCGGATGGAGCAGATCTCATGCATAAACGTGTATTCCTCTCGACGGCCGCGCTGGCGGGCCTGACGCTGCCCGGTGCGGGGCAGGCCCAGGCTGTGGGCCAGAAGGGCAAGCCGCCAGCGAGTGGACCGGGGCTGCTCACCGTCAGCGGGGCCATCGGTCCGGGCAACCGGGGCGCCATCGACCCCGCGCTGGACCAGTTGATGCTCAAGCAGAAGATCCGGTTCGACCAGGCCCACGTGTTTGATTTTGCCGCGCTGGCCGCGCTGCCGGCGATCACGATCAAGCCGACGCTGGAGTACGACAGCAAGCCGCACACGCTCAAGGGGCCGCTGCTCGCCGATGTCGTCAAGGCCGCCGGCGCGGCGGGGGGCGATGGCACCCGCCTGATGATGCGCGCGGTGGACGGCTACGTCGCACCCCTGACCCTGGCCGACGCGCGCAAGTACCGCTTCATCGTGGCCACCCACCTGGATGGCGCGCCGATGCCTCTGGGCGGGCTCGGGCCCCTGTGGGCCGTCTATGACGCCGACCGCTACCCCGACATGATGGCCAAGTCCCTGAGTGAGCGCTTCGGCGGATGCCCATGGGGCTTCTATCACCTGGACATCGTGACGGCCTGAGCCGCGTCACGCGGGGCATGCTGGTCTATTGCGCATTGGGCTTGCTCCGGCTACCCTTCGCGCCTTGAGGAGTGTCAAGCCATGAAATCCTGGGTCAAATGGAGTACGGGTACGGTCCTGGTGCTGGGGCTGGCCGCCATGGCGGCTGCCGTGGTGGGGCAACAACTGGCCGAGCGCAAGCGCCATCGCCTGATCAGCATTGCGGTGGCCGCCGTGCCTTACACCCACGACGCACCGGCGCTGTTGCGTGGCAAATACCTCTACGAGTCGCGCGGCTGCGCGGACTGCCATGGCGCCAACGGCGCCGGCCGCACTTTCGTGAATGACGGCAAGGGCACCCACATCGCCGGGCCCAACATCACGCCGGCCGGCGTGGTGGAAAAATACCAGCCGGTGGACTGGGTGCGCGCCATCCGCCATGGCGTCAAGCCCGACGGCCGGCCGGCCATGGTCATGCCCAGCGAAGACTACAACCGCTTCACCGATCCCGACCTGGCCGCCCTGGTGGCGTACACCCGCAGCCTGGCGCCGGTTCAGGGCGGGGGCAAGACCGTGGTGGAGCTGCCGCTGCCGGCCTGGGTGATGTACGGCTTTGAGGTCATCCAGGATGCCGCGCAGCGCATCGATCACACGCTGCCCCCGGCCCAGCCGGTGCCGCCCGGCGTGACGGCGGCGCACGGCGCCTACGTGGCCAACATGTGCATCGGCTGTCATGGCGCAACACTCTCGGGCGGCAAGATCCCCGGGGGGCCGCCCGACTGGCCTGCCGCGGCCAACCTGACGCCGGGCGAGGGCAGCGCCATGGTGCGCTACCCGAATGCCGCGCAGTTCGTGGCCATGATGCGCAGCGGCAAGCGCCCTGATGGCTCGGTGATCAAGGTCATGCCCTTCGAGTCGATCTCCAAGATGGACGACGTGGACCTGCCGGCCCTGTACGCGTACCTCAAGACCGTCGCACCGCAGCCCGCCGGCAATCGCTGAGCTGCGCGGACCGGCTGCCAGGCCGCGGCGTCAGACCGGGTAGGTGCCCGGCAGCAGGATGCGCTGGTCCACGGTTTCGATCTGCGTGTGCCCGCAGAAGGCCATGGTCAGGTCGAGCTCCTTGTGGATGATCTCCAGCGCCTTGGTCACGCCGGCCTGTCCCATCGCCCCCAGGCCGTACAGAAAGGCGCGGCCGATGTAGGTGCCCCGGGCGCCCAGGGCGCGGGCCTTCAGCACGTCCTGGCCGCTGCGGATGCCGCCGTCCATGTGCACCTCGATGTGTTGTCCCACGGCGTCCACGATCGCCGGCAGCGCGCGGATGCTCGACTCGGCCCCGTCGAGCTGGCGTCCGCCGTGGTTGCTGACGATCAGCGCGTCCGCCCCGGAATCGACGGCGAGCTTCGCGTCTTCCACGTCCTGGATGCCCTTGAGGATCAGCTTGCCGCCCCAGCGCTTCTTGATCCACTCCACGTCGCCCCAGTTCAGCGCCGGGTCGAACTGTTTGGCGGTCCATTCGCTCAAGCTGCCCATGTTCTCCACGCCCTTGACGTGCCCCACGATGTTGCCGAAGCCGTGACGTTTGGTGCCCAGCATGCCCAGGCCCCAGCGCGGCTTGGTCATCATGTTCAGGATGTTGGCCACGGTCAGCTTCGGCGGCGCGGACAGGCCATTCTTGAGGTCCTTGTGGCGCTGGCCGATGATCTGCAGGTCCAGCGTCAGCATCAGCGCCGAGCACTGTGCCGCCTTGGCGCGGTCGATCAGGCGTTCGATGTAGTCGCGGTCCTTCATCACATAGAGCTGGAACCAGAACGGGTGGCCGTCCGTGCCCTGGGCCACGTCCTCGATCGAGCAGATGCTCATGGTCGAGAGCGTGAATGGAATGCCGAAGGCCTTGGCTGCGCGTGCCGCCAGAATCTCGCCGTCGGCGTGCTGCATGCCGGTCAGGCCGGTCGGCGCAATCGCCACCGGCATGGCCACTTTCTGGCCGATCATGGTCGTGGCCGTGCTGCGGTTTTCCATGTTGACGGCCACGCGCTGGCGCAGCTTGATCTTCTGGAAGTCGCTCTCGTTGGCGCGGTAGGTGCCCTCGGTCCAGCTGCCGGAGTCGGCGTAGTCGTAGAACATGCGCGGCACGCGCTTTTGCGCCAGCACGCGCAGGTCTTCGATATTGGTGATGACGGGCATGGGGGAGTCTCCGGGTGGTTTTTGAGGGGGCGTACAGGGTGCTCCTGCATGGTAGCGGGGCGGGGGCGGCGCCTGTTTGAAACCTGCCAAACCGGGTTGAATTTATTTCTGGGTCGCGGCTCTGACGCCCGCGCCCCGCACTTCCAGGCGGATTTCGTCCAGCGGCTGCCCCTCGGCGCTGACCAGCGTCACGCGGTGGCGGCCGGGCCAGGGCAGCCATGGCACCACCACCCCGCTGGCCAGTGGTTTGCCGTCCAGCAGCCAGTGCGCGCCGGGGGCGTCCGCGGTGAAACGCACCCGCTGACGGGCGGGCGGAATGTCCGGGTCGAGCGCCACAATGGTGCCGTCGGCCGGCGCGGTGATCCGGGTGGCCTGGGTTGGCGCTGTATTGCTGATTTTCAAGCTTTTTTGCCGCTTTCCCGGCATCAAATGGTCATTGTTTGCTATGTTATTAATATCGAATGTGGCCTGCGCCGTGCCCGGCAGGAACCATTCCGTGCGGCTGGCCTCCAGGTGCTGGCCGAACTGCACCCGTGCGGAAGTGAGTCCGGCCGGTGGCGCAGGCGCCCGGCTGGGTGTGCGCGCATGCAGGTGCTGCATCACCGCGGCCCAGACGGGCGCGGCGCCGCTGGTGCCGCTCACGTCGTGCATGACCGCGCCGCTGGCGTTGCCGACCCAGACGCCCACGGTGTAGCGCTGCGACCAGCCCACGGCCCAGTTGTCGCGCATGTCCTTGCTGGTGCCGGTTTTCACCGCCGTCCAGAAGCGCGTGGCCAGCACGCTGTCGGTCCCGAAGGTGCGGGCGCGGGCGTTGGGGTCGGACAGGATGTCGCCGACGATGAAGGCGGCGCCCGGGTCCAGCGCCAGCCCGGCGCCCGGGGCAGCCGGGCCTTTGGCAGGGCTTGGTGCGGGCTGGAGCTTCACCGCGCTGAAGCGCCCGCCGTTGGCCAGTGTGCGGTAGGCGTTGGTCAGCGCCAGCAGCGGCACTTCGGCGCTGCCCAGCGCCAGGCTATAGCCATAAAAGTCGCCGGTTTCGCGCAAGGGCAGGCCCACGGCGCGCAGTTGCCGCGCAAAGGCCTCGGGCGAGACCATCACCAGCGTGCGCACCGCCGGCACGTTGAGCGATGCCGCCAGCGCGGTGCGTGCCGACACCCAGCCCTTGAACTGCCGGTCATAGTTCTGCGGGATGTACAGGCCGCTGGCGGTGGGGATGTGGGTGGGCGCGTCTTCGAGCAGCGACGCGGCGGTCAGGCGCTGCTCGGCGATCGCCTGCGCGTAGAGGAAGGGCTTGAGGGTAGAGCCCGGCTGGCGCAGCGCCAGCACGCCGTCCACCTCCGCCGCGTCGCTGAGTTCCCCCGAAGAGCCCACCCAGGCCAGCACTTCACCACTGGCGTTGTCCAGCACCACGACCGCGCCGTCCTCGACGTTTCGACCCCGCAGTTCGTGCAGGTGGCGTTGCAGGGTCTGCACGGCGAAGCGTTGCAGCGGTGCGTGCAGGGAGGAAGTGATGGAGGAGGCGGCCGGGGCGGAGGCGGAGCCGTAGGCGGAGGCAGAGGCAGAGGCAGAGGCGGAGGCAGAGGCAGAGGCAGAGGCAGAGGCAGAGGCAGAGGAAGAGAAAGAGGAAGTGTTGGAGTTGGTGGCGGTGGCGGTGGCGGTGTGGCTTCGGGATTCACTCCCTCGCCCTCTGGGAGAGGGTTGGGGTGAGGGCAGGCCCTGCGCCACCAGCCGGCGCCCCAGATGTGGCGCAATCCCCGCACTGGCCGGCCAGGCGCGGCGCTGCAAGATCCCGGTGACGAACAGGTCCATGCCCTCGCAATCGACGGCGGCCGCGTGCGTAGCCGACGCGGTGACCCAGGCCGGTGGGGCCGACGGCTTCGTCGCACTGGCGGGCGGTGGCGCGGGCGTGGGTTGCAGCATCCGCAGCACGCCGCAGGCCCGCTGCGCCACGCGGGCGGGCGGCGCGTTGGGCGCGCGCACCAGGGCCGCCGCCACCGCCGCCTCGCGCGCGTCCAGCCCGTGCGCGGCCTTGCCGAACAGGGTGCGGCTCAGGGCATCAATGCCGACGATCTCGCCCCGGAACGGCACCAGGTTCAGGTAGCTTTCCAGAATCTGGTCCTTGCGCCAGCTGCCCTCCAGCTGCGTCGCGCTCACGGCCTGCCCGACCTTCTGCACCACACTGCGGCCACCCGGACCGGCGCGCCAGTCGCCATCCAGCAGCCCGGCCAGCTGCATGGTCAGTGTGGAGGCGCCCCGGGTGCGCGTGTTCCACAGGTTACCCCAGGCGGCGGCCGAGACCGCGCGCCAGTCCACGCCGCTGTGCGCGTAAAACCGCTGGTCCTCGCTGAGCACCAGCGCCGTGCGCAGGGCTGGAGACACCTCCGCCAGCGCCACCCACTGGCCGCGTCGCACCGTCGCGTCGGTGCGCTGCCGCTGGACGATTTCGCCGTGCCGGTCGAGGATCAGCGTGTCGGAAGGCCGAAAATCCGCTTTTACCGCATCAAAAGTGGGCATTCCCAGCGCAGAATGGTCATAGCTTGCTATAAATAGTAGAAGGATCAGCGTGCGCCGGGCAACGCGTTTCACTTCGCCGCCTCGATCTCGCGGGCCGCGCAACAAAGCGCGGCACCGGTCACCGGGTTGATCCACAACTGGCCGAAATGGCGCGCCCGTTGGTCTTGCAAGCCCGCGCCCCACTGCGGATCGTCGTGCAGCGCGTCGGCGATCACGGGGGTGTCCGTCAGCACAGCCATGGCGCTCAATCCCCGCCTCGCAGGTCACGCATCAGGTCAACCGATGCCACGGCATTCTGGGCGGCCGCGCTGACCTGCGCTGGCGCGCCAAAGGGGTTGGCGGTGTTTTGCGTCGCGGCACGCGCCAGAGTCTCACGGGCTTCAGCCTGCATCAAGCGCTTGTGGCAGGCAGCCTGCATGCGCAGCAGGTGTTTGACGGACGCTTCGAGGTTGCGATTGGGCAAGGGGGTTCGCATGGGAACCGACTTTCGGCGTGGATAACCGTGCTGTCAATGCCAATTTTGCCGCCTGACACCGGGATCCCGGGATGGCGGTCGAGCACCCCCACGTCGGAAAGCTGTTGCGCCGCCCTCTCGGGGTCAACAGTGCCATTGCCCAGCACATTGATGGCGCTCCTGCGGCGAAATCGCTGCCGCCGTGGCCCGGGGCGAAGTCGGCGGCTGGTTTCCGTGCCGCAGGGAATGGGGCCTGCGCGCGCCGGGCAGCCGCTCCATCGCCGGCAAGCCCGGTCGCTTGCTAAAATTGGCACGATTTCAGCGTGAAATAGTTATTGTTTGCTATGGATATTGATGCCCCACTGCCAGCCTGGCGCGCCAAACCATCCTGGGTTCATCGATGGCCACCGTCTTTGGATTCCCGATGACCGCCATCGCGACGTCCCGGCTCGGGCGAACGGGGTTGCGCTGGACATGATCTGCATCAAGGTATGCGGAACGCATTTGGGCGAGGATGGTAACGATTTGTGTCCGGCGCACCGTGATCATCTGACCGGAACCGGGCACGCGGACCGGCCGCGCTGAGCTATGCCCCGCGTTGCACATCCAGTGCGTCGCGACCTGACAATTCAGCCTCGATGGTTCAGCCGACAGGGAGAGTTCTTGACACTAAAAATATCAGTGGTGACCGCGGTTTTCAACCGTGTCGATACGGTGGCCGAGGCGCTGGCTTCGGTGCGCGCGCAAACCTGGCGGCCGGTGGAGCACATCGTCATCGATGGCGCCTCGACCGATGGCACGGTGGGCATCCTGCAGGCGCATCGCGAGCAGCTGGCGGTGCTGGTTTCCGAGCCTGACAAAGGCATCTACGATGCGCTGAACAAGGGCATTCGCCGCGCGACCGGCGATGTGGTGGGCTTCCTGCATGCTGACGACCTGTACGAGTCGCCCGAGTCGCTGGCCCGGGTGGCGCAGGCCTTTGACGACCCGGCGGTGGATGCGGTGTATGGCGACCTGGTCTACGTGCGCCACCACGACCCCGCCCATGTGGTGCGCTACTGGCGCGCCGGGCCTTACGTGGTGGGCTGCCTGGAGCAGGGCTGGATGCCGCCGCATCCGACGTTCTATGTCCGCCGTTCAGTCTATGAACGCCTCGGCCTGTTCGAGACGAGGTTCCGCATCTCCGCCGATTACGAGAGCATCCTGCGTTTCCTGGGGCGCGGGGGTGTGCGCCCGGCCTATGTGCCGCAGGTGCTGGTGCGCATGCGCCTGGGCGGCATCAGCAACCGTTCGCTGCGCAGCATGCTGCTGAAGTCCCGCGAGGACTATGCTGCCCTTCGGCTCAACGGCATGGGTGGGGTCCATGCCCTGCTGCGCAAGAATTTCATGAAACTGCCCCAGTTCCTGAGCCGCGCTCCGGCACCGGGCTGAGTCGCGCCATGTTTGAACTGGCCAAATTCGCCGGATGGCTGCTTGCCCCCCTGTCGCTGGCCCTGCTGGGCGGGCTGCTGGCGCTGTTGCTGGTCTGGGGCCGCTGGGTCCGCGCCGGCATGGCGCTGGCCAGCCTGTCCCTGGGCGCGCTCTGGTTGCTGAGCACGCCCTGGATGGCCTGGACGCTGGCGATGTCGCTGGAGTCGCAATACCCGCCGGTCCCGGTGCAGGCCACGCCGGCGGCCGATGCAGTGCTGGTGCTGGGTGGCGCGCTGGCCGCGGCGCAGCCCCCGCTGCAGCCGCACATCGGCTTTGGCAGCGCGGCCGACCGGGTATGGCACGCCGGGGCGCTGTACCGGGCGGGCAAGGCGCGCTGGGTGCTGCTGGCGGGTGGCAATCCGCCGGGTTTCGAGGAGCTGGCGCCCGAGGCAGCGGCCATGCGCGAGGTGCTGCGGGGGCTGGGCGTGCCGGAGGCGGCCATGCGCCAGGAGGGCAGCAGCCGCAATACCCTGGAAAACGCACGCTTCAGCCGTGACATGGTGATGCAGGTGGGCGCGCGCCGGGTGCTCTTGGTGACTTCGTCGCTGCACATGCCGCGCGCGCTGGCGATTTTCCGGGCGGCGTTTGCCGGCACGGGCGTGAGCTTCGAGCCCGCCGCCACGGATGCCGAGGCCCTGGGCGACACACTGCATCCGCTGGGCCGGTGGCTGCCGGATGCCCGCGCGCTGGAGTGGAGCACCCGGGTCCTCAAGGAATACCTGGGCCTGGTGCAGCTGTGGCTGGGCCGGGTTGTTGCCGGATCGTGAGCGGGCCTGCCGGGGGCCGATTTATTCAGGTTGCGGCGCTGGTGGGGAACCCAACCCGGGTTCAGGGAGTCTGGAATTCCAGACTGTGTCGGATAATCGACCTCAAGGGACAACAAAGACATGCATGATTTCTGGAAGAAGCTGGCGTTGATGGCCGTGGGGGTGTTGCCCGCGCTGGCGCTGGCACAGCAGGCGCTGCCAGCGCCCGTTCCCGCCCCGGTGCGGGTGGACACGGTGCGCCAGCCCGTGGTGAGCGACCCGGCGGCCAACCAACTGCCGCGCGACCCGGCCGCCGCCAAAGCCGCCGCCCTGGCCGGGCAGGCGCAGCCGATGAACGCGCTGGCCGGTTTTGGAGCGGACTACCGCATCGGCCCCAATGACCTGCTGGAGATTGACGTCTACGGTGTGACCGAGCTCAAGCGCACGGTGCGCGTCAACTCCACCGG
The DNA here is from genome assembly GCA_011391155.1 of Burkholderiales bacterium. Lineage (GTDB taxonomy): Bacteria > Pseudomonadota > Gammaproteobacteria > Burkholderiales > Burkholderiaceae_C > JAABQG01. The sequence goes on along the minus strand of JAABRA010000355.1, from coordinate 7,793 downwards.
CCTGGTGTCGCTGCCGCTGATCGGCACCACGAAGCTGGCCGGGCTGACCGCCCAGGAAGCCGAAGCTGCGATTGCCGCACGTTACGCCGAGAGATACCTGCAGGACCCGCAGATTTCGGTGTTCATCAAGGAATTCACCAGCCAGCGCGTGACCATCGAGGGCGCGGTGGCCAAGCCTGGCATCTACCCGCTGACCGGGCAGATCACGCTGTTGCGCGCCATGGCGCTGGCCGGGGGCCGGGGCGACCTGGCCAGCCTGGACAACGTCATGGTCTACCGCGCCGGCCCCAACGGCAAGCTCGACAGCATGATGTACGACCTGGACCTGATCCGCAGTGGCGAAATCCCCGACCCGGTGGTGCTGCCGGAAGACGTGATCGTGGTGCAGCGCAAACCCGCTCGGGTGCTGCTGCGGGACTCCGTCGTGAGCGACTTCATCAACCTGCTTAACCCCTTTAACTATCTCAAGTAGTGCTGCGGTTCCACGAACCGTGCCGCCTTGCCCGTTGTGTGCTTGCCGGATGCTGGCCCTTCCCCCGTGGAAGCGTCAGGGCCCCTGCTGATCGATGCCTATGACTTCCAGACCTGATCCTTTCCCGTCGCCGGAACCGGCCCCCCGGTCGACCGCCCTGTCCCTGCGCGAGGCGGCGATGCTGCAGACCGGCGTGCTGCGCGGCAATGCCAGCGAGGAAGCCGACGATTCGCTGGACATCAAGGCGCTGCTGCGCATCGTGCTCAAGCACAAGTGGCTGCTGCTGTCGGTGGCGCTGCTGTGCCTGACGGCTGCTGTGGTGCGCACGCTGGTCAGCACGCCGCTGTACCAGGCCACCACCACGTTGCAGATCGAGCGGCCCCCGGGGCGCATCGTGTCGTTCAAGGATGCGGACTCCGGGCAGGAGTACGAGGACTACCTGTCTCTGCCAACCCAGATCGAGCTGTTGCGCAGCCGCGCGCTGGCCGAACGTGTGGTTGACGAGCTGGGCCTGGACCCGTCGCGGGGCGGCAACGCGCCGCCCGGGGTGTTGGGCGCTGCGGCGGGGCCTTCGTCGGCGGCAGCTTTGGCCGGCCGGCCGGCGGCGCCTGCGCCCCGCGCCAGCGCCAGCAGCCAGGCCGAGACCGGGATTATTTCGATGCTGGGCGACTTGAAGGACCGCACCCTGGCCGGCTACGACAAGCTGGGCAAGCCCTCGGTGAGCGACCGGCAGGTGCTCGGCCGCGAGGCCGTGGTGGGCGGCTTCATGGGCTCGGTCAAGGTGGACGCGGTGCGCGGCTCGCGGCTGGTGCGCGTGACGGTGGTGAGCCCCGACCCGGCCAAGGCGGCCCGGGTGGCCAATGCGATGGCGCAGAACTTCATGGCCATGAGCATGGAGCGCAAGATGGAGTCGTCGGTCTACGCCCGCAATTTCCTGGAAGACCAGATCAAGGTGACCAAGGCCCGGCTCGAGGAGTCCGAGCGCACGCTCAACGCCTACGCCCGGGCCAACTCGATCCTTACGCTCGACGAGAAGACCAGCGTGATCAACCAGTCCTACACCGAGCTGTCCTCGGCGCTGGCCAAGCTGGAGCAGGAGCGTATCAAGGCCGAGGCGCAATACACCGAGATGGCGCGCAACCCGCAGAGCTCGACCCAGGTGCTGGAGAACAAGACGGTGCAGGCCTACAAGGAGCAGAAGGCCAAGCTGGAGGCCGAATACCTGGTCAACCTGGGCACCTACAAGCCGGAGTTTCCCAAGATGCTGCAGACCCGCGCGCAGATCGACGAGCTGGACCTGCGCATCAAGGCCGAGGTGGCCTCGGTGCTGGCGTCGGTCAAGTCGCAGTTCGACGCCGCCAAGCGCCAGGAAGACCAGGTGCGCGTGCGCCTGCAGGACACCCGCAAGGAGGTGCTGGTGTCGCAGGATCGCAGTGTGGACCTGAGCCTGCTCAAGCGCGAGCTCGATACCAACCGGCAGATCTACGACAACCTGCTGCAGCGCCTGAAGGAGGTGGGCGTGACCAGCGGCGTGGCCGCCAACAACATTTCCATCGTCGATGTGGCCAAGGCGCCGCTGTTCCCGTTCAAGCCCGACCTGACGACCAACGCCGGCATCGGCCTGGCCGTGGGGCTGATGCTGGGCCTGGGCTTCATCTTCGTGCGCGAGCACCTGGACGATTCGGTGAAGCACGCCGACGAGGTGGAGGCCCAGTTTGGCGTGCCCTTGCTGGGCATCATTCCGCAGGTCAAGAAAAGCAAGCTGGCTTCGGCTTCGCTGGCACGGCTGGCGGTGGACGACCCGCGCGGGGCCTTCGCCGAGGCTTATCGATCCATGCGCACGGCGCTGCAGTTTTCCACCTCCGAGGGCGCGCCGAAACGGTTGATGGTGACCAGCAGCGTCTCGAGCGAGGGCAAGTCGACCACGGCGCTGGCGCTGGCCATCAACTTCGCGCAGCTGGGCCGGCGCGTGCTGCTGGTGGACGCCGACATGCGCAACCCATCGATGCACAAGGCGCTGGAGCTGACCAATGACGGCGGGCTCTCCAACTACCTGTCGGGCGAGGGCTCGCGCGAGTCGCTGATCCGTGAGACCTTCGTGGCCGGCCTGCAGGTGATGACGGCGGGCCCTACGCCGCCGAGCCCGGTGGACTTGCTGATGGGGCCGAAGCTGCTGCGCCTGCTGGACAAGGCCGAGGAAATGGGATTCGACCAGGTGGTGATCGACGCGCCGCCGATCCTCGGCATTGCCGATGCGCTGGTGCTCGGCAACCAGGTGCAGAGCATCCTGTTCGTGGTGAAGGCGGGCGCGACGCGCCGCTCGGCCATCAAGGATGCGCTGCGCCGCCTGCGCACCGCCGGGCTGATGCCGCTGGGCGTGGCGTTGACGCGCGCGTCCAGCCAGCACACCTCGTACTACGGCTATGACGGGTACTACGGGTACGGCACGGGCGGCACGGCCAGCACTGCCAGGGAGTCGGTTCCGGCCCGGCTGGATCGCGCCCCTGCCTGAGCGTTGCCAGGCAGGACGGTCATGCACTACTTCCCCGACGCCGCACGCAAGCCCGGCCCCTGGAGCGCCCTGGCTGCCTGCCTGCTGGACTTTGAGGCTTACCCGGGCCGCTATCCGCTGGCGCTGCGCGAGCCGCGTCTGCTGTTCGACCACGGGACCGAGGTGCTGACACTGGCCAGTGGCCGTGCGCTGGAAGGGCTGCCGCAGGATGCCGCGCTGGAAGCGCAGATGCGCCGGGCCGCGCGGTTTTTTGTGCGCATCGCCCTGTTGCGCCCGGGCGTGGATCACTACACGCTGCTGGGCGTGGCGCCTGGTTTCGATGCGGCCGTGCTGCGCGAGCACTACCGCATGCTGATCCGGCTGACCCATCCCGACTTTGCTGCCGATGGCGGCGAGTGGCCGGCTGGCGCAGCCACGCGGATCAACCAGGCGAACGATGTGCTGTCTTCGCCGCAGCGCCGGCAGGACTATGAACTGGCGCAGCCCGGGGGTCGCCAGTGGGCGCCCTCGGTTCACGCGCCGGTTTTGCCGCGGCCGGTGCCTGGACCGCGCCCCCGCGCCGGACGGAGCCGCCATCGCGCGGTGTTGGCCGGTGGAGCGATCGCCAGTGTATTGGCGCTGGGTGGGTGGCTGTGGTCCGGCACGCCGGACGGTGATCAGGGTGTCATCGTGGCGCAGGAGGGCGGCGCTGCGCTGCCAGCACCCGCATCTGCACTCGCACCTGCACCCGCGTCCGCGCCTGCCCCTGTACCTGCGCCGAGGTCCGCGCCTGTCCCTGCGCCCGCCCCGGCGCCGGTGGCCGCGACGCCCGTGCCTCCACCCGCTTCAGAACGGGCAGTGGCGTCAGTTCAGTCTCGCCCACCGGCTCGGGCACCCGATCCGGTTCTGCCTGCGCCCCGGTCGGTTGGGCCTGCGCCGCCACGCGCGCTCACACCGGCTCCTGCCACGGTGGTCGCGGGTGTACCGAGCCCCTTGCCGGGGCCTGCGCTGGGGCTGCGCGCGACCGCTGCGCTGAATCTGCCCGCTGCCGCTGCCGCGCCCCTACCGGCCTCGCCCACGCCCACGCCTGCTGCGCCGCCGGCGCAGTCCCCGGCGCCCGCCGTCGCGACGGCACTGGTTTCTCCGACCGTGCCCGTGACCGCTCCGCCGGTTGCTCCGACGCCCCCGGTGGCCGCCGTGGCGCCGCTGCCGGCGCCTGTGCCGGTTGTTCCGGTTGTGCCGCAACCGGCCGTGCTCGCGGTCGCCGCGCCCGCTGCACGCACCCCGGCAGCGCCGGAACCCGGCCCGCAGACGGCCCGCATTGGCATGGCAGACGTTCAGCCGCTGCTCGGGCATGTACTGGGTGTGCTTCAAAGTGGCCGCGGCGAAAAGGTGTTGCCCTGGGTGGAGCGCCCGTCGCGCCAGGGCGACGGCGCCGACGGCTTTGTCCAGACCTACAACCGGGTGGTCGCGAATGCGCGCAGCGTGCGCCTGGGGCCGGTGCGCTTCAGCGGGCGGCCGCAGGGCGAGCAGTTGCTGGTCGATGGCGTCGTGGTGCTGCTCGTGCAGGACGAAAACCAGCAACCGGCCACGCGGGAACTGGCGCTGCGGGCACAGTTTGCCTCGCGCGGCGGACAGCCGGTGATGACCCAGCTCAACGCGAGCGAGATCGCCCGATGACGGCTCCCGGAGTCGCGCAGACCGGGTGGCTGCCCTGGGCCGGCCTGGTGCTCGGTGCGGGGCTGGCGCTGTTCCTGGGCTGGACCAGTGTGCAGCGCAATTTTGAGGCAGCCTGTGACCGCCAGGAGTGGCCCGAATTTTCATCCTGCCCGGACGGCGATGCGGCAGTGCCGGTGCAGGTGAGCCGGCTGCGTGCACGGATCGCCGCCAATCCCGGCGATTCCGCCGCGTGGCTGGCCCTGGCCCTGCTGACCACCCGGCCGGGTGGCGTGGCGCCGCTGGGCGATGCGGCCGTGCTGGCCACGGCCAGCCGCCTGGCTGGGGGCGAGCGCCTGCTCCAGCGCGTGCTGGCGTCGCGCGCCCTGGAGCGCCAGCAGTGGCCCGAGGCAGTGGGCTGGCTGGTGAAGCTGGTGCAGGACCACGGCGACGCCGATGCCGCGCGCGTGCTGGCCGCGCTGGTGCCCGTGACTGAAGCCGGGGAGGCACTGCGGGCGGCGTTGGTGCCTGGCACAACCTGGCTGGAGCCGGTGCTAGGCCAGCTGGCGGCTGCCAAGGTACCGGCGGTGCTGGCCATGCCGCTGGTGGCCCAGGCGCTGCCGCTCAAGCTGGTGTCGCCCCAGGCCGGACAGGCGCTGATGCGTAGCCTCAAGGCCAGCGGACAGTGGCTGGAAGCGCATGCGCTGTGGACCGTGCTGGTGGGTGGCCCGGTGCCGCTGATCTACAACGGCGATTTTGAGCAGGGCTTCATCCGTGACGGCTTTGACTGGGAACTTCGCGATGCGCCGCCCTCCACGGCCGGCGCGGGGGTCGAGCAGCCGACGCTCGGCGCGATGGGCCGGGTGTTGCAGGTTGAATTCACCGGCCGTGCGGTGGCGCTGCCCATCGTGCGGCAGAGCCTGGTGCTGCTGGACGGCGACTATCGGTTCACAGGAAAGTACATGGCCCAGCGCATGCGCACCGAGCAGGGCCTGGTCTGGACCTTCACCTGTGCGCGCGGTGGTCGCGAACTGGCGCGCACGCCGCCCCTGCTGGATACCCAGGGGCAGTGGCGGCCACTCAGCGTGGCGCTCAACGTGCCGGCGGACTGCAGTGGCGCGGTGACGCTGCAGTTGCAGACCCAGGTCGGCTTCGAGGCGCTGTCCGGGCTGCGCGGCCAGATGCGTTTTGACGCGTTCCGGATGACCGTGCGGTGACGGGGGCCGCACCATGATCGACCTGCACAGCCACATCCTGCCCGGCATTGACGACGGCGCCCCGACGCTGGAGGTGGCGCTGGAGATGGCGCGTCTGGCGGTGGCCGATGGCATTCACACCATGGCCTGCACGCCGCACATTTATCCGGGCCTGTACCTGAACGATGCCCCGGGCATCGCGGCCGCCCGGGATCGCCTGCAAGGCGAACTCGACGTCCGCGGCATCGCTCTGCGGCTGGTGTACGGCGCCGATGTGCATCTGGTGCCCGGCCTGCTGGAGGGCTTGCGTGCCGGCCGCGTGCCCACCCTGCATGGCTCGCGTTACGTGCTGCTGGAGCCATCGCACCATGTCATGCCACCGCGCTTCGAGGAATCGGTTTTCGAACTGGTGGCGGCGGGCTACACACCGGTGATCACCCACCCCGAGCGCCTGACCTGGATCGAAGGACACTACGACGTGTTCCTGCGCCTGATTGGCCAGGGCGCGTGGATGCAGCTGACGGCCGGCGCCTTGACCGGCATGTTCGGCCCGCGCGCGAAGTACTGGGGTGAGAAATTCATCGGCGAGGGCCATGCGCATCTGCTGGCCACCGATGCGCATTCCAGCGGGCGGCGCGTGCCCCGGCTGTCGGAGGCGCGCGCCGTGGCAGGGCGCCTGCTGGGCGGGCAGGAGGCCACCCGACTGGTGCTGGAGCGCCCGCAGGCGATTCTGGATGACCTGGCACCCTCGCTGGTGCCTGCGCCCCCTGACATCGCACCCCCGCAAGGCTGGTTTCAGCGCTGGGTGACGCGCTGAACAGGCGCTGATCAGGCGCCCCCTGCGTTCAGGCCACCACCAGCCGCGAGGCGCCCGCCGGCTCGATGCGCCCAACCACCGCCGCGCGTCCGAACCCGTGCCGCTCGAAGATCGCCAGCACCGCGTCCAGCGTATCCGGCGCGCACGACACCAGCAGGCCGCCACTGGTCTGCGGATCGCTCAGCAGGGCCTGGTCGTGCGGCGCGAAGCCGGCCGGCAGCGTCACATCGGCGCCATAGCCCAGCCAGTTGCGCCCTGACGCGCCGGTGACCATGCCCTGTGCGGCGAGCTCGCGCACGCCGGGCAGCAGCGGCACGCTGGCCCAGTCGATGTGGATGGTGCAGTTCGCTCCGCGGGCGATCTCCAGCGCATGACCGGCCAGGCCGAAGCCGGTGACGTCGGTCAGTGCGTGCACGCCGTCGAGCGCGGCCAGATCCGGGCCGGGGGTGTTGAGCTGGGTGGTGCTGGCGATCATCTGCGCGTAGCCCTCGGCGCCGAGCGCGTCTTTCTTCAGCGCGGCCGACATCACGCCCACGCCCAGCGGCTTGCCCAGCACCAGCACGTCGCCGGCGCGCGCATCGGCGTTGCGCTTCACCCGTTTGGGGTGCACCAGGCCCATCGCCACCAGGCCGTAGATCGGCTCCACCGAATCAATCGTGTGGCCGCCGGCGATCGGAATGCCCGCCTCGCGGCAGACCGAGGCGCCGCCATCCAGGATCTTGCCGATGGTCTCCAGCGACAGCACGTTGATCGGCATGCCGACCAGCGCCAGCGCCATGATCGGCGTGCCGCCCATGGCGTAGACGTCGCTGATGGCGTTGGTCGCGGCAATGCGGCCAAAGTCAAACGGGTCGTCGACGATGGGCATGAAGAAGTCGGTGGTGGCGATCAGCGCCTGCTGGTCGTTGAGCTGGTAGACGGCGGCGTCGTCGGCGGTCTCGATGCCGACCAGCAACGCTTTCGGAATCGGCATGTGCGCCGTGCCCTTGAGGATCTCGGACAGCACGCCGGGCGCGATCTTGCAGCCGCAGCCGCCGCCGTGCGAGAGGGACGTCAGGCGGGGCTGGGCCAGGGGGGAGGGGCTTGGGGTCATGGGCTTTCCAGGATGTCGTGAATCAGTTGGTGCAGGTGGCGCTGCTCGGCGGCGGGGTCGAACAGCGG
>JAABRA010000354.1 GCA_011391155.1 Burkholderiales bacterium | reverse complement strand
TGTCGCCCAGCCGGCCAGCGTCAGCGGCCTGGCCTGGCTGCTGGACGGTGAAAAAATCGACACCGCGCTGTTTGTGGCCGGCGTCATGAATCGCGACGACGCGACCATGCCGCCCACCCAGCCCGAGTTCGACCGCGTGATGCACACCAACGTGCTCGGCGCGATGCAGGTCATCCCGCAGGTCGCGCCCATGGTGGAGGCGGCCGGTGGGCGCTTTGTCTTTCTCTCCAGCGTCATGGGGCAGATCGGCACCGTCACCAGCAGCAACGCATGGCTGTACCGCGTCAGCAAGGCGGCGCTGAACATGGCGGTGGCTTCTGCCCAGCCCAGCTATCCCGGCGCCATCATGGTGGCGCTGCACCCCGGCTGGGTGCAGACCGAGATGGGCGGTGCCGGCGCGCCCTTGACCGTGCCCGACAGCGTGAGCGCGATGATCAAGACACTCGCCGCGCTGACCCCGGCCGACCGCGGCCGCTTCCTGCAACACGACGGCACGCCCTATACCAGTTGGTGAGCGCCCCCAACACCACAAGAGACGAAAGAACCCCATGCTGCTGACCCAAGACCAGGAAATGATCCGCGACGCGGTGCGCGCCTTTGCCCAGGAAGAACTCTGGCCGAATGCCGCGAAATGGGACAAGGAACACCACTTTCCCAAGGACGCGCACCAAGGCCTGGCCCACCTCGGCGCCTACGGCATCTGCGTGCCGGAGGAATACGGCGGCGCCAACCTCGACTACCTGACGCTGGCGCTGGTGCTGGAAGAAATCGCGGCGGGTGACGGCGGCACCAGCACGGCGATCAGCGTGACCAACTGCCCGGTCAACGCCATCCTGATGCGCTACGGCAACGAGGCGCAGAAGAGGCAGTGGCTCACACCCCTGGCGCAGGGCGAGATGCTCGGCGTGTTCTGCCTGACCGAGCCGCATGTGGGCAGCGACGCTTCTGCCTTGCGCACCACCGCCGTGAAAGAGGGTGACGGTTTCACCGCCGGGCCGCCCCAAGGTGAAACGCGCCCCCTTGGGGGGCAGGGAGGACACGTCAGTGCCGAGCGTGGGGGCGACCATTACCTCATCAACGGCGTCAAGCAGTTCATCACCAGCGGCAAGAACGGCCATGTCGCCATCGTCATCGCAGTGACCGACAAGGGGGCCGGCAAGAAGGGCATGAGCGCTTTCATCGTGCCCACCAGCGCACCCGGCTATGGGGTGGCGCGTCTCGAAGACAAACTCGGACAGAACAGTTCGGACACCGCGCAGATCAACTTCGACAACTGCCGTATCCCGGCGGAAAACCTGATCGGTGCGGAAGGCGAGGGCTACCGCATCGCGCTGTCGGCGCTGGAGGGTGGGCGCATCGGCATCGCCGCGCAAAGCGTGGGCATGGCGCGCAGCGCGCTCGACGTGGCGATTGCCTATGCCAAGGACCGCCAGAGCTTCGGCACCGCCATCATCAACCACCAGGCCGTGGGTTTCCGCCTGGCCGACTGCGCGACGCGGCTTGAAGCTGCGCGCCAGCTGATCTGGCACGCCGCCGCCCTGCGCGACGCCGGCCGCCCCTGCCTGAAAGAGGCCGCCATGGCCAAGCTCTTTGCCAGCGAAACGGCCGAAGCCGTCTGCAGCGCCGCCATCCAGACCCTGGGCGGCTACGGCTACGTGAGCGACTTTCCCGTCGAGCGCATCTACCGCGACGTGCGGGTGTGCCAGATCTATGAGGGCACATCGGATGTGCAGAAGATCATCATCCAGCGGGGGCTGTGAGGGGCGGCCCAGGCTCACAGTTGCGCCCGGAGGCGCTTCGGCGGGAGAATGCGCAGGCGCCCCGGATCGTCCGGGCTGGTGGGCTTTCCCGAAGCGCGACAGCACCGTGCGTCCCGGCGGACGCCTGCACCATCAAAGAGAGGTCAATGCCATGAAAATCAGCCCTTGGTCGGTTCTGTTCGTCGTGATGGTCCCTGCGGCGCAGGCGGGGGAGTTCAAGAACGTGAGCAAGTGCTCCATCGGGAAGCGGGTTTCCGACCGCAACGGCGTGGCGGGCGCCGTGACGGAAATTCGCAGCGGCATGTGCGTTGTGCGCCAGGACAGCGGGGTGCAGAAGAGCTATCTCCACTGGATGCTGTCGCCTGCGGATGGTGCAAAGGCGCCCGCCGTGCAGGGCCTGCAGGCGGGCAATTACGTCTGCTCAGCCTACGGCGCAGGCGCTTTCACGGTAAGCCTTCAAGCCGCAGGCACGTACCGGGATCGCGCGGGCACCACGGGAAGATACAGCCTGAAAAATGGCAAGGAAATAACATTTGAATCCGGCTCACTCAGCGGCCAGTATTCCGAGCTCCTGGCGCCTGGAAAGTTTGGACTGGCCTCCAGCCAGCGCAAGAGTTTCAACACCATCTGCAACCTGAAGTCGTAGCCAATCAAGGCTTTTTCGGAACGCGCGCGGCGCTGCAACCAAAGCCGTCGCCAGGATCAGGCCGTTATCGGGGGCTTTGAGGACGCAGTTTTGGCAGGCCAAGCTCAGTGGTTCGACACCCAGTTTTCCACCCGCAGGCCCGGATAACCCACGAAACCCCCTTCGTTGTTGGTGACGAGCGTGACATCCAGGGCCAGCGCGTGCGCGGCTATCAATTTGTCGAGGGCATCGCGTTTGCGTTCTCGGGTGGCGTGGCGTGCCGGGCCGTAGGCCCGAGCGGCTTTCGCTTCAAAAGGCGCGACCGGAATCTCCTCCAGAAAACCGTCGAGCGCATCGCGATTCTGCCCGGCGGCCGCGCCTGAGCAGGCCACGCCGTGCTCCAGCTCGGCCAGGGAGATGGCGGAAATCACCACATCGCCCACAAAGCACTGCGCAAACCGCTCGGCCACTTCGGGTGGATGGTTCTTCATGAGGTAGATGCAGATGTTGGTGTCGAGCATGAACTTGGGTTTCATAGCGCGGCACGCTCCGCTTCCTCGTTCTCGCCACGGCCGTCAGTCATGAAGCCCGGGGAGAATTTGGCCAGCCTGCCCAACACGTCGCCCATGCGGCGCGGCGCGGGGCGAATCCGCAGTTCGTCGCCTTCGCGCTCGATCACGAACTCCATGTCCCACGTGCCATACGCCAGCTCGGCAGGAATGCGGATGGCCTGGGAATTGCCGTTCTTGAAAATTCGGGTGGTAAGCATGGCGGACCTTGATGGATGGTTGGGTACATTGTGGTCCAGAGCGAGGCATTTGTAAATACATGGATGTACAGGTCTGATTACCGGCAGCCCCTGTCTTTCGGTCCGGAGATTCAGGGCCAGAGCGTGCCGGGTCGCTTGTCGGGCGCCTCGCGATTGCGCATTCGCGAGACGCGACGCAATCGAGGGCACTATCCAGCATTTTCATGCGCTATTTTGACCCTATACCATCGTGGAACGGCGATAGTGTGCTATGAAATTAATCACGCTTCCACAACATCGGCAAACAGCTTCTCCGCAGGCAGCGTCAGCGCCACGCTGGCCAGCTCGACGGGTTCGCCCCGGGCAAACGGGTGCAGCACCCACAGCCCGTCAGTGCCCTTGCGGTAGCCGTCGGTGCTGCGGGTGTCCAGGTCGATCAGCACGTACTCCTGCAGGCTGGGCAGGCTGCGGTAGTGGCTGAATTTGGGCCCCCGGTCATAGGCCGCGGTGCTGGGCGAGAGCACTTCGACGATCAGCTTGGGCTCGGTCTTGACCAGCGGGCTGGCCTGGTCCAGCGCGCTGCAGGTCACCAGCACGTCGGGGTAAAAATAGCTGTTGGCGGCGGCAACAAACAGGCGCATGTCGCTCATATAGGTGCGGCACGGGCTGCCGCCGAGGTGCTGGCGCAACGCAAAGGCGATATTCATGGCCACGGTTACATGCCGGTCGTCAGCCCCCGCCATGGCGAACACCTCGCCGTCGAGGTATTCATGGCGATCCAGCTGCGCCGGCTCCCAGGCCAGGTAGTCGGCGGCGGTAAAAACCGTTTTTTCTGCGGGCTGTCCCATGGTGATGTCCTCTGAAGTGAGTCGATGGCGCATTATGGGGCGGGGGCCTTGGCGGGTACACCCGTGGGGGTGGCATCAACCGGATTGAGCGCATCGTTCGGCACTGGAGGAAAATCGGGGCGACACACCGCCACAACCCCAGGAGACACCCCATGCCCATCACCAAAGGCTTCCGCCAGCTCGTGGACGAAGCCACGGCGCAGATCACCACCTACAGCGTGGCGCAGGTGCGCGAGCGCATGGCCGACCCCGCCGTCCAGATCGTCGACATCCGCGACGTGCGCGAGCTGGAGCGCGAGGGCACGGTGCCCGGCGCACTGCTGGCGCCGCGCGGCATGCTGGAGTTCTGGGTGGACCCGGCCTCGCCCTATTACAAGCCGGTGTTCGGCGACGAGAGCCGCGAGTTCATCCTGTTCTGCGGCGCCGGCTGGCGCAGCGCGCTGGCGACCAAGGCGCTGAAGGACATGGGCATGAGCAACGTGGCCCACATCGACGGCGGCTTCGCCGAGTGGGTGAAGCAGGCCGCACCGGTGGAGACGCTGGAGGCGCACAAGCTGGCCCACGCGGCGCGGCGCGCGCCCAAGGCCTGATATCCGCCTGAACGGCAGGGGCGCCGCCGGATTTTCTGCCGGAGCCGCGGGTCCCGGACCGACCGGGGAGCGCGATGCCCCGGCCCCGCAGCCGGGGTTCTGGGCGACTCTGCGACTCCGTACAATTCAAAGCTTGTATTCCTGACGCATTCACGCCCCAGCCCCCTATGGATTTTCCGTTATTGATCCTTGCCGCGACCGTGGCGACCTACTGGTTTGGCGTGGGAGTCATGATCGTGCGGGTGCGTCGTCATACGCGGCGACTGGTCAGCGTCGTCCCGCAGCAGTTACTGGAGCGCCTGATGGGGCTCGCCTGGCTGCCCATCGTCGCGGCCTGGGTCGCGCTGCCCTGGTTGGCCGCGGCGCGGCCCCAGTCGGCCTTTGCGGTGCCCGCCTGGGCGCAGGCGCTGGAGGGGTTGGCGGCCTTGCGGTTTGTGGCCGCAACCGTGAGCGTCCTGAGCCTGGCCGCGACCATCAAGTGCTGGTCGCGCATGGGCCGGGACTGGCGCATGGCGGTGTCCGAGGATCCCGGGCAGCCGCTGATCACCGATGGGCTGTTTGCCCGGATTCGCCATCCGATCTATGCGTTTTCCATCCTTCTGATGGTGTGCACGATGGTGATCCTGCCCACGCTGGCGATGATCGCGGTCGGCTGCGTACATATCGCCTTGATGGTGATCAAGGCCCGCAATGAGGAGCGCCATCTGCTCGCCCGCCATGGCGATGCCTATGCGAAGCACCTTGCCCGAACCGGGCGCTTTGTGCCGCGGCGACGCTGAGCCGGGGCGTCGCGCCAAGGCTCAATCATGCGCCGCTTGAACGTTCCACCGAACCCGCATGCCGGGGCTTTGCACCGCCGGTTTCCAGGATGGCACAGGACGGGACGACGCCGGCTCGCTGCCTGCCTCGTGGCCGGATTCGCCGGACTGGGTTCCGTCGCAGCGCCAGCCCGTGCCGAGGCGTCGCCCGCCACCACCCATGGCCGGCTGGATTGCGGGCAACTCGGCGGAGCCGACGCCCTGGCCGCGCTGGCCCTGCTGCCCGCGCCGCGCATCATCAACCTGCAGGGCAGCGTGCCGATCGTGACGATGGAGCCTTTCGCGCGGTTCCTGATCGGCATGGGGTACCCCGAATCGTCGCTGCGGGATCCGCGCGATGGGTCGCTGTCCACGAGCAGCGCCACCACCAGCACAAAACTCGCGGGCATCGTCGCCTGGCACTACGAGCAGACCGGTTTGCGGCCCATGCTGATCGGGCACAGCCGGGGCGGCATGCTGGTGGTGCGCACCCTGCATGAGCTGGACGGGGCGTTTGCCGATTCGATCCAGGTGGTGGACCCGCAGAGCGACCAGCCACTGTCGCGCACCCACATCCGTGACCCCTATACCGGCGCCCTGCAGCCGGTGCGCGGTTTTCGCATTGCCTTCGGCGCCGCGATTGCCACAGGCGCGCTGCCGCGGGTGCTTTCCGGGCAGTGGAGCATGTTGAGCCGGCTGCGCAAGATTCCGGACACGGTCGGCGAATTCACCGGATTCACCATCCCTTGGGACCCGATCGCCGGCAATCTTGGTGCAGCGGAAATCTACGCACCCACCGGCAGCGCGCTGGTGCGCAATGTGCTGCTGCCGGCCGCGACCAGCCACATCGGTGCGCCCCTGATGGAACACCTCGCTGCCGATCCGGCGACCCGGCAGGTCATCAACGCGTGGCGGCCGCAGGATGGCGCGCCGGTGGTACCGGACCCGGTGGTCGATGGGCGCAACGTCCAGCTCGCAGCCGATCTGTGGTTCAGCATCCGCCGGCACTGGTGTCTCGAAGGGCAGCGCCGCAGCGACGCGCCGGGGGCGGGCTGACATGCGCGGGCGCCTCAATCTGTTCCAGGTGGCCATGCTGCGCTGGCGCGAATTCCACCCCTACAACGCGGTTCATGTGGTGGAACTGGCGCCGCCGCTGGACCTCGCCCGGCTGAAACAGGCGATCGCCGGGCACCTGACGGCGCAGGGGCTGACCGGATTCACGTTCGACGTCGCGGGCCGCCGCTTCGAATATCGCGGCGGCCCCGCGCAGCCCGACCTGACCGTGCTGCCGCTGGCGGTCGATCCCGGCGCGGCGCTGGACGCGGAAATGGCGCGCCAGCTCAACCAGCCGTTTCCGGCGGATGGCGCGTTCGATCCGTTCCGCTTTTTCGTGCTGCCCACGGCTTCGACCTTTCACCTCGGCCTGGCCTATGACCATTTCGTCGCAGGCGGCGATTCGATCGTGGTCCTGCTCAAGGGCATCGTGGCGCGCTATGCGGGCACACCGTCGAGCGGGCCACCCCCGGATATCCACCCGCGCGGCTACGCCCGGCTGTTCCTGCGCAATGCCCTGGCGTTCGGCCTCGGGCTGTTTTCGCTGCCCGCCATGATCCGGCGGGCGCGCCGCGCGGTGCGCCCCCGCTATCCTTATGGCGACGCTGGCGAGAACGCCTTTGTCTGGCTGCCGGTGCCCGCTGCGGCGCAGGCCACCATCGCCCGCACCGCCCGGGCGTGGGGCGTCACGCAGAACGACCTGCTGGTCGCGATCCTGCTGGCCGCGGTGGCGCCCGAGATCACGGGGCGCTCGCCCCGGCAGCGGCGCCATGAGATTGCCATTGCCTCCGTGTTCAACCTGCGCCAGGAGGTGGCGGCCGCGCCGGCGCTGGCTTTCGGCCAGTTCCTGAGTTCTTTCCTGGTGTCGCACCCGATGCCGCCCGGCGTGGCGCTGCGGGAGGTTGCAGCCGACATTCAGGCGCAGACCCAGCGGATCAAGCGGCGCAAGCTCTACCTGCAGATGCTGTCGGCCATCGCGCTGGGCGGGCTGGCCTGGCGCACCATGCGGGCGCACCAGCAGAAGCTGCTCTACGCTAAAAGCTTCCCGGTCTGGGCCGGTATCACGATGCTCAACGTCGACAAGCTGTGGCGCGAGGCGCCGGGTGAGGCGCCGCTGCTGCATTACCGGCGGGCCGTCTCCACCGGGCCGTTTTCGCCGCTGGTGGTCTCGCCGACACCCGTGGCCGGGCGCCTGCAGATCGGGATCAGCTACCGTACCGCGGCCTTCAGGCCGGACGATGTCACTAGAATCGGGGCCGCCCTGCTTGCCTGTGTGGAATCCCTTCAGCCTGACCTGCCTTGATGCCGTGATTGCCCATTTTTTCCGATATCTGCTGCTGTTGACGGTGCTGATTGCCGCGGGTTGCGGCTCGGGCCCACCCCGTCAGCCGGCTGCTTCACCCGCTTTGGCGTCGTCCGCCGTGATCGAGCCGGCGCTGGCCGCCCGGATCCTGGCCCTGGATCCCGATCACATTTCTGACGAGGAGGTGCGCAACGTGCTGCGCAAGGGTCCCACGCCGCGCATCATGCTGTTCCATGGCGGCGTCTATCCGGTCCACCTGGCGATGAGCTCGTTCGGCCGCTTCCTGGCGGGCATGGGCTACCCGCGGGAGAAGCTCCGCGGACCGGACGGCGCGTGGTCGTACAGCCCCTACGAAGATGTGGTGCGCCTGGCCGGCATCACCGCGTGGTTCTATGAGCAGGAGGGGCTGCCGCCGATGCTGATTGGCCATAGCCAGGGCGGCATGCAGGCGGTCAAGGTGCTGTATGTGCTGGCGGGTGCTTACGGCAAGGAGGTGCCGGTGTGGGACCCGGTGGCGGGCATGGCACTGGACCGGACCACCATCCGCGACCCCGCCACAGGCCGGCAGCGCCCGGTGGTCGGGCTGCGGCTCGGGTACGCCTCGGTCATTGGCGCGGGCGGCGCGGGCTTCCTGTTGCCACACCAGTGGGGCATGGTGAACAAGCTGTTCTCCATCCCCGAGACGGTGGACGATTTCACCGGCTACACCATCGCCGTCGACATTTTTGCCTGGACGCTGCCCGGTGCTGAAGCCCACTACGTTCCCCGGGACAACCGTACCCAGGTGCGCAACGTGCCGCTGCCGGCAGGGGTCAATCACGTGACGGCGCCGGTGACCGCCGGGTTCGCGGCGGACCCTGCCGCACGCGCCTGGATCGACGCCTACTCGCCCGGGGGCATTTCCGGGCCCATGCCTGCGGAGGCCGCCAGCAACCTGTTGTGGGCCGCCGATATGTGGTGGAACATCAAGAAGCACTGGGCCATCGAGGCCCAGCAAGCGGTGCGCGCGGGCCAGATCGCGGGCCGCGCTGCCGTGAAGACGGAGTAGCGGGTTGGACCGCTCGCAGCCGCGCGAGGTGCGGCATGGCTTGCCCCCGGGCACCGTGACACCCGCGCGCCACCACGCTCCTTGATCCGCCCGCGACTTTTTGCATGGAAAACTCGCCTTGCCCCTGTGGCCGAACCGATGCCAGCCGGCGCCCGCTGGTCTACCGCGCGTGTTGCGGCCGCTATCTGGACAGCGGCCCCGATGGGGTCCTGCCCGCCCCTGACGCTGAATCCCTGATGCGCTCGCGCTACACCGCCTTCGTGCGACAGCGGGCCGACTACCTTCTGGCCACCTGGCACCCGTCGCACCGGCCCGCGACGCTGGATTTCGAGCCCGATGCGAAGTGGCTGGGGATGCAGGTGCGAGGCCACCGCGCCACCGGGCCAGACACCGCCGAAGTCGAGTTCGTCGCCCGGTACCGCGTGGCCGGCCGCGCCGTGCGCCTGCACGAGCGCAGCCGCTTCGTGCGCGAGCCGGTGTCGGGCGTGGCGCGCTGGTGGTACCTCGACGGCGATAGTATTGAGTGAAATTTGCCTCTTCCCAGCGTGGAATGGTCTTGAGGAGCTATGAAAATTGACATGTTTTCAGAGTCTCGTGAAGAGCGGTCGCCCACACTTCCGAGCACGACAACAATAGCGACAGGAACTTTCATGGTCAGGGACTCCAGCATCGCATCGGGTTTCCGGGGCGACATCAATGGCTTGCGCGCCTGGGTGGTCGTTGCGGTCATGCTCTGACAATGTGTCGTCGTGTGCTTAGAATGCACACATGAACGATCCTCGGTACTTCGCATGGAATCCTGACAAGAACCTGCAACTGATCCGGGAAAGAGGCGTTTCGTTCGAGCGCATCGTGGCCGAGATCGAGGCCGGCAACGAAGTGGCTGTGCTGGCCCACCCGAATCAGGAACGGTATCCCGGTCAGAAGATTTCGATGGTGCGGGTCGACGACTACGTTTGCGCAGTGCCATTTGTCGATACCGGTGACGAAATATTCCTGAAGACCATCATTCCAAGCCGCAAGGCGACCAAGCAATACAGGAGCACCTGATGAGCCCGGACACCCCTCATGATGAAGAAGAACTGGAGATCCTGCGAGCCTGGGATGCGGGCCTGCTCAAGCCGGTGGACGGTATGGCGGAGCAACTCAAGGGGCACCGCGCCGCGGCGCAGGCGACCTTCAGGAAGGACAAGCGGCTGAATATCCGGATTTCGTCGCGTGATCTGAAGGGCTTGCAGGCCCGCGCCCTGCAGGAAGGTATTCCCTATCAGACCTTGGCGGCCAGCCTGCTGCACAAGTACGTGAGCGGGTATCTGGTCGAGCCGCGGTGATCGTTGATCGACGATTAGGGGTTAAATCGGCACCTTCCCATCGTGGATTGGTATTGAGCAGCTATGCTATTTGAAGCCATCCTGTTCGACTGCGACGGCGTGCTGGTGGACAGCGAGCCCATCGTCAATGGCGTGCTGCGCGATCTGCTGGAAGAGCGTGGCTGGACCCTGACGCTCGAAGAATGCATGGCTCGCTTCATCGGCAAGGCGGTGCGCGACGAGCGCGCCACCATCGAGGCACGCACCGGCCAGCCCTTGACCGATGCGTGGATGGCGCTGTTCTACGCGCGCCGCAACCGTGAACTCGACGCGCGGCTCACGGCCATTGCCGGCGCGCATGCCGCCGTCGAGGCTGCCCATGCCCATGTGCAACAACGCATCGCGTGCGCTTCAGGTGCGGACCGTTTCAAGGTGGAGATGCAGCTGGCCAAGGTCGGGCTGATGGACTTCTTCGACGGGCGCATCTTCAGCGGCCACGAAATGCCGCGCTCCAAGCCCGCGCCCGACGTCTACCGGGCGGCGGCCGCGCATCTGCATGCCCCGGCCGACCAGTGCCTGGTGATCGAGGACACGCCCATCGGCGTGACGGCCGGCGTGGCGGCGGGCGCCACGGTCTGGGCCTACTGCCCGCGGCCGGAGCATGGCCCGGCGCTGCGTGAGGCGGGGGCGCGCCACCTGTTCGGGCACATGGCAGATTTGCCGGGATTGCTGGCGGCGGCCTGACGGTCCGCCAGCCGGCGGATTCATGCTGCCTGTTTCGCAGGCACCGTGTCGCAACCCGCGCCAGGCGGTCATGTGCCGGCTTTCCCCGGCCGCAATACACACCCTTGTCCACAGAAGTTGTGAATGGGATGGTTTTGGGCGGTATCCCGGCGCCGCAGGGTGATTTCTTGCTATTGATTGGGGATTTATTCCCGTCGCCAGGCCACAGGGTCGGGATGCTCCGGGGTCCCCGCGCAGGTGCCGTGTGGCAAGCTGTCGGGCGTGGCAGATAGAAGTCGAGGCCCTTCGGGGCCCTTTTCAGGGGAATGGCATGCAGACACGGAACCCGGCGCAACCCATTGACGCCCACCCGGTGGTCTTTACCGGCCGCGGGGGCGAGTATTTCCGCGTCTGGATCGTCAACGTGCTGCTGAGCCTGGTGACGCTGGGCTTCTACACGCCTTTTGCGCGCCGGCGCACCGCGCAGTATTTCTATGGCCATACGCTTGTGGCGGACAGCCCGCTGGAGTTCACCGCGCAACCCCGCAAGATGTTCTTTGGTTTCCTGCTGCTGGTGGTGCTGTATCTGGCGTTCCAGCTGGCCGCCGATTCCGGCAACGATGTGGCGCTGAACCTGTTCATGGTGGCGGGCGCCATCCTGGCGCCCTGGTTGTGGGGCAGCGCGATGCGTTTCCGGCTGGCTTCGACGCGCTGGCGCGGGGTGCGGCTGCAGTTCACCGCATCCTGGCGTGAGGTTTACCTGGCCAGCTGGCCGGTGTTTGCCATCGCCGGGGTGTGGGTGGGGGTCATCACGGCCGTGGCGATGCTGGTGCCGGCGGTGCGCGGCGGTGCCCCGGGGGCGGGGTCGTGGTTCTCGCTGGCGGGCTGGGCCGTGGGCGGCACGGTACTGCTGGCGCTGGTGTTGACGGTGCTGTTCACGATCCGGCTGAACTTCAACTACCAGGGTTTGCTGGTGCGCCGCGCCCGCATTGGCACCCAGGCCGGGCGATGGAAACCGGTTTTCCGCGATTTCGTGCGGATCTGGGTGGCCGCTGTGGCGGTATTCCTGCTGTCGGTGGTCGTCGTCGGCGGGCTGCTGCTGGGGGCCGGCGCGTCGATGGCGGTGTTTTCCGGGGCCCGGACCGCGGGGCAGATGGGGGTCATCCTGATGGTCCTGGCCCTGTTCGCCGGACTGCTGGCCTTGCTGCTGGCCCTGGCGCCCGCGCGCGCCTACCGCGAGGCCCGCATGTTCCGGCTGGTCTGGAACAAGGTCGGCGTCAGCACTATCGCCCGCTTCAAGTGCCGCCTGCGCGTGCGCCGGTATGTGGGCCTGCGCATCAAGAACATCCTGCTCACGCTGCTGACGCTGGGGCTGTACCGGCCTTTTGCCCGGGTCAGCGAATACGCCATGAAGGTGGAATCGGTGACGCTGCACCTCAAGGGCAGCGTGGACCAGCTGGTGGGCCAGCTGGTGGACCAGCAGGGCGCGCTGGGCGATGCGCTGGCCGATGCGGTGGGCCTGGACCTGGTGGGCTGATATGGCCGGCCCCGCAGAGCCCCTGGTCCGGGCCCGCTGGTTCGACGGGCGCAGCAGCCAGGCGCAGCGGGTGTTGGTGGGTTTTGCGCCCGCATCACCGGGCCAGCGTGGCCCGGACCTGTTGATGCACCCCCTGTCCGGCGCTGCCGCCGCCGGCCCGATTCGGGTTCCCTTCAAGGCCATCGCCTGGCCCGAGGCCTGGAGTGCGCGGCGTGTGCAGCGCACCCTGCTGGTGGACCTGGGCGCCCACGGCAGCCTGGAGGTGGACGACGGCGCGCAGTGGCACGCCGCGCTGGCGGCGGCCGGCGCCCGCGTGTCGCTGGTCCAGCGCATGCAGACCCGCTGGACCGTGCTGGCCGCGGTGGTGGTGGTCGCGGCCGTTGCGCTGGGGCTGTTTTACCGCTACGGCACGCCCTGGGCTGCCACGCAGCTGACCCGGCAGGTGCCCATGGGCTGGGAGACCGATCTGGCCGGGCGCGCCCTGCAGGAGCTGGACGCCCGCTATCTCCAGCCCAGCACCTTGCCGGCGGATCGGCAGGCCGCGCTGCGCCAGCGCTTCGAGGCTTTGGCGCAACAGGTGCCGGCCGGGCTGCAGCGCTACCCCGGCTACGCGCCACGCTGGAGCCTGCAGTTTCGCGCCGGCATGGGCGCCAATGCGTTTGCCCTGCCAGGCGGCACGGTGGTGCTGACCGATGGCCTGGTCCAGCGGGCTGCTGCCAAGGGCCTGGGCGACGACGCCCTGCTCGGCGTGCTGGCCCACGAGATGGGCCACGTCATCCATCGCCATACCACGCGCATGGTCGTGGAGCAGGGCGTGCTGAACATCGGCCTGGGGCTGGCGCTGGGCGACGCGTCGGCGATCGTGTCCACCGGCAGTTCGCTGCTGACCGGCCTGGCCTACCGGCGCAACCACGAGGGGGAGGCCGACTGCTTTGCGCTGGCACTGATGCGCCAGGGCGGCTTGCCAACCGCACCGATGGCGGATCTGCTGGTGGCCATCAGCGGCGCCGACGCAGGCGGGGGGGCGGGTCCGGCGGGTGCGCCGCCCCGCAAGCCCGCCGACGCCGGCGGTGCCTGGACCACGCTCCTGAGCAGCCATCCGGATACGGTTGAGCGTGCCGAACGGCTCCGGCAGACCCATTCCGGCAGCTGTTGATCCGGGGTGTCTGGCTCGCCGCGCCGGGCCACGCCTGCGCGCCCCTCGCAGTTTCATGTCACCGCCTGCCTGTTTCGCAGGCACCGCGTCAGAACCCGCGCCAGGCGGTGATTTGCCGGCTTTCCCCAGCGGACATGCACAAACTTGTCCACAGAAGCTGGGGATGGGTGCTTGTGAGTCACTGGACGGACCCATGTGCCAAAAGTAAAAGTCTTACGTTGTTGAAGTAAGGGAATCGCCATGCGCATCACCAGCAAAGGCCAGGTCACCATCCCGCAGGCCGTGCGCGAGAAGGCAGGCCTGCTGCCGAACAGCGAGGTCAGCTTTGAAGTCCGCGACAACGGCGATGTGGTCATCAAGCCCGTGCCGCCCAGCACCTCGCCGCTTCGCGCCGCAGCGGGTGCGCGGCAGCGCCAACGCACCGGAGTTCAAGGGCATGGCGACGGATGCATTCATGCGCTTTCTGCGCGACTGAGAACGCGCATGACGACATCGAACCCGGTCCGGGAGCCCGACGCACGTTATTTGCCGGCCCCACGCGCCACACTCGTGGACAGCAACGTGCTGATCGACGTGCTGGCCGACGACCCGCAGTGGGCCGAGTGGTCCATAGACCAGCTGGAACGCCTGGGCCAAAAGGCGCCGCTGGTGATCAACCCGCTGATCCTGGGCGAACTCAGCCCGCGCTTTGCCTGCGCCGCTGACCTGGAGCAGGCGCTGGCCGGGCTTCCCCTGCAGCGCCAGTCCCTGCCGTGGGACGCCGCCTTCCTCGCCGGGCAGGCCTTCAAGGTGTACCGGCAGAGCCAGGGCGCCCGGCGCTCGGCGCTGCCGGATTTCTACATTGGCGCCCACGCGCTGGTCGCGGACCTGCGGCTGCTGACCCGCGACGCGCCGCGCTACGCCACGGTCTTTCCGAAGTTGGCGATCGTGAGCCCGGGCAGCAACGAGGGGGTTTGAAAGCCTGCGCCGATAAATTTTTGAATGAAATTGGCATCTTCCCAGCGTCGAATGGTCATGTCATGCTATCGATGCCGTAGTAATTCAGCCAGGCCTTCGGCAATGGACATCCTCCTCACCCGCCCGGGCGCACATCCGGCGCCGCAATCGTCGGCACGCCCTGGTCCAGCGCCGCCTGATGCTGGGCGGCCAGTGCGCGCTGGAACGCCGGGCGCTGCTGCAGGCGCGCCCAGTAGCGCGCCACGGCGTCGGGGAACTGCGGCGCCAGCCCCAGGTGGCCGGCCAGCATCAGCGCATAGCCCACCGCCACGTCAGCAGCGGTGAAGCGGCCGGCGCACAGAAAATCCTGCTGCTGCAGCGCCGCATCCACCGCGCGCAGCCGGGCCAGGAACCAGCGGCTGTAGTCCGCCGCCACCTGCGGCAGCTTGCGCTCAGCCGGCTCGAAATGGGCGTAGCGCAGCACCAGTGTCTGTGGAAAGGTCAGCGTGGCATCGCTCATGTGCAGCCAGTTCAGGTAGGCGCCATAGGCCGGGTCCGCCACCGGCACATCCAGCTGGTCAGGGCTGTGCCGCGCCGCGAGGTACTGGCAGATGGCGGCCGATTCGGTCAGCCGCGTGGCGCCATCGACCAGCAGCGGCACGGTGCCCAGCGGGTTGTCCTGCAGGAAGTGGCGGGCTTGGGCGCGCGGCGGGAAAGGCAGCAAACGCAGGCTGTAGGGCAGGCCCAACTCTTCCAGTAGCCACAAGGGACGGAACGAGCGGGCGCTGACGCAGTGGTGCAGGGTGATCATGGGGCGAGTCTATGCACGATCGCAGAGCAAGGTATGCCATGCAGGCCGCAAATCACGCCAGATGCGGATCCACCCGCCTGGATCAAGCAGGTTTCTCTTTTGACCCTTGAGTTTGAGTTGTGAGCCTTCAGACTTCCTCAAATAAAGGGGTGAACCTGCAAACCTTGCCATTTGCCGAGGCGCGTGCCCAGCTTGCGGATGTCCTGCGCAACGTGGAAGCCGGTGTAGAGCCGGTCCTGATTTCACGGCGCGGCCGGGCGGTCGGGGTGCTATGGCTGGCTGCGGTGGCCCTTCGTCGATGGCCAGATCGCCGCCATTGCCATTGCACACGGCGCGACGCTGGTGACCCGCAACACGCGCGATTTCGCGGGGCTGGCGGGGCTGCGGATGGTGGACGGGTTCGACGCGCGTTGACGCGTTGCGTCGTCCCCCGGCGGGCTGGGTATCACGCCATTGTGGCCCCGCCCACCTGAATTCGCCGGGGATTGACCGCTTCACCCCGGGGCAAAAACCGCTTGCAGGGTGGACAACACTTTGTGCAGGGTGCCGGGGTGAATCATGCCAACCCGCTTCACCAGCCGCAGTTTGTCCAGCGTGCGCACCTGATCGAGCAGCACCAGGCCCGTCTTTCCCTGGAAGGTCAGCGGGATGCGAAACGCAGCCGCTTGGGCGCCGGTGGTCATGGGCGCCACGATCACGGTGCGCAGGAAGTCGTGCATCTCGGGCGGCGACACCACCACGCAAGGGCGGGTTTTCTGGATTTCGCTGCCCACGGTGGGGTCGAGATTAGCCAGCCAGACTTCACCGGTCACCACGGCAGGCCGGTTCACCACACCCACAAACCGTCGCCTTCATTGCCGAACTCGGGCCATTGCGGGGCGTCATCCCCGCAAGCAGCGAGGCGCTGGCTGTCCTGCGCCCAGCCTTCGCGCGGGTTCTGCTTGATCGGGCGAATTTCGATGACCCCGTCTTTCACCTGCATGTCGGCGGTATCGCCCAGGCCGAGTTGCAGCAGCACCGGCTTCGGGATAAGCACGCCTTGGGAGTTTCCCATCTTGCGAATGGCAACCTGCATCGCACCCTCCATAAAAATAAGCACAATGTTATCACTTCAGGGGTTTTCAGGTAATGGACGTCGCTTTATCTCGGAAGCTGCCCCGACCGCCTGAATTCCGCCGGCGACTGCCCGGTCCAGCCTCGAAACGCGCGCATGAAGCTTTTTTCGTTCTTAAACCCCGCCGCTTCGGCCACCTGCTTGATGGGACGATTCGTGCGCAGCAGCAACTCCAGCGCGCGGCCGCGGCGCACCTCGTCTTTGAGGGCCTGCAGCGATGCGCCTTCTTCCTTGAGCTGGCGGTGCAGGGTGCGGGCGGACACGTTCAGCAAAGCGGCCAGCGCCTCGGCGCTGTGGGTGGCGCCCGGGTGCGCGGCGAGCGTCTGGCGCACGCGCTGCACCAGCAGGCGGTCGCGGCGATATTGCAGCACGGTGAGCGGCAGGGCGCGCTGCAGCATCTGCTTGAGCGCTGCCTCGTCGCGCCGCAAGGGCAGGGCGAGGTAGCGTGCATCGAAGCGGATGCCGGCGGGCGCGGTGTCGAAGGCCGTTGGGCCGGAGAACAGCACGCCATACACGTCGCGGTGTGGCGGCGCGGCAAAGGGGAACTGCGCACCCTGCAGCGGGATGCGCGAGTCGATCAGCCAGCAGGCCAGGCCGTGGATGTTGCGCAGCACCGAGACCAGACAGAATTCCCGCAAGGTGGGTGGCAGGCTGGGCGGCAGGGGACTCTGCTCCGTGTCCCCCGCCCGCTTCGCGGGCTCTGCTTTGACCTGCGCAGAATCCCAAGCCGCCCAGCCTCCAGGCGTGTGGTTCTCGACAATGCGGATCGTCGCCACATCGCCCGTCACCTCCAGCGCCAGCGAAATGTCCGGCGCAATCAGCCCGTGGTGCCGGCACCAGCGTGACAACGCCAGGTGCAGGGTGGGCGCGCTGATGGAAGCCCGTGCCAGCATGCCGTAGCTGCCCCAGGGCAGGCGCCGGCTGAACCAGCCCAGGGCCTCGTCGTCGAGTTCCTGCATGGCGTGGCCGGAGATGCGCTCCATCTGGGCGGCAGTGATGCGAGCCTGCGGGTCATGCAGCGCATCTGGCGCGATTTGTGCCGCTGCCAGGGCTTTCGCCGGGTTCATGCCGCGGCGCGCGTAGGTCCACGCAATCGCCTGGACAAACGCCACAGGTGTCAGCGCCGGGCCACGCGGCAGGTCTGGGAGTGGGCTGATCACAGGGCGGAGGGACTGGGTCACTCCTTCAGTCTGCACAAAAGTGGCAGTATTTGCAACCTTTGTGACGGGTGTAAATCCGCATGCGCGCCTATCCTCGGGGGCTGACAATGGCGCAAGCCTCATTCATTGCCTTCGAACCACGGAAAGAACCCCATGCCCGTTCTGGAGACCAAGCTCAACGCCCGATCCGCCGACTTCCAGGCCAACGCTGCTGCCATGCGTGCGCTGGTGCAGGACCTCAACGTCCAGATCGCCAAAGCGGCGGAAGGCGGCGGCGAGGT
Organism: Burkholderiales bacterium; assembly: GCA_011391155.1. Classification (GTDB taxonomy): domain Bacteria; phylum Pseudomonadota; class Gammaproteobacteria; order Burkholderiales; family Burkholderiaceae_C; genus JAABQG01. Next base: position 4,306 of record JAABRA010000354.1, on the reverse strand, counting down.
GGCGCGCACCCGTCACACCGGGCGCGGCAAGCTGCTGCCGCGCGACCGCGTGCAGATGCTGCTCGACCCCGGCACGCCCTTCCTGGAACTCGCCCCGCTGGCCGCGCTGAATATGTACAACAACGACGCACCGAGCGCCGGCCTGATCGCCGGCATCGGCCGCGTCAGTGGCGTCGATTGCATGATCGTCTGCAATGACGCCACCGTGAAGGGCGGCACCTACTACCCGCTCACCGTCAAGAAGCACCTGCGCGCGCAGGAAGTGGCGCAGCAGAACCACCTGACCTGTATCTACCTGGTGGACTCGGGCGGCGCCAACCTGCCGAACCAGGACGAGGTCTTCCCCGACCGCGACCACTTCGGGCGCATCTTCTTCAACCAGGCCAACATGAGCGCCGAGGGCATTGCGCAGATCGCCGTGGTCATGGGCAGCTGCACGGCGGGCGGCGCCTACGTGCCGGCCATGAGCGACGAGACCATCATCGTCAAGAACCAGGGCACCATCTTCCTGGGCGGCCCGCCGCTGGTGAAGGCGGCCACGGGCGAGGTGGTGACGGCCGAAGACCTGGGCGGTGGCGACGTGCACACGCGCCTGTCGGGCGTGGCCGACCACCTGGCGCAGAACGACCTGCATGCGTTGGCCCTGGCGCGCGCCTCGGTGGCGAATTTGAATCAAAAAGGTGCCAAGCCCAGCGTGGAAAGGTCATCGGTCGCTCCGAAATTTGCAGCGGATGAGCTGTATGGCGTGATCCCCACCGACACCCGCAAGCCCTTTGACGTGCGCGAGATCATCGCCCGCATCGTCGATGGCAGCGAGTTCGACGAGTTCAAGGCGCGCTTCGGCACCACGCTGATCACCGGCTTCGCGCGCATCGAAGGCATGCCGGTGGGCATCATCGCCAACAACGGCATCCTCTTCAGCGAGTCGGCGCTGAAGGCGGCGCACTTCATCGAGCTGTGCTGCCAGCGCAAGATCCCGCTGGTGTTCCTGCAGAACATCACCGGCTTCATGGTCGGGCGCAAGGTCGAGAATGAAGGCATCGCGCGCAACGGCGCCAAGATGGTCACGGCCGTGGCCACGGCGGCGGTGCCCAAGTTCACGATCATCATCGGCGGCAGTTTTGGCGCCGGCAACTACGGCATGTGCGGGCGCGCCTACAGCCCGCGCTTTCTGTGGATGTGGCCCAACGCGCGGATCTCGGTGATGGGCGGGGAGCAGGCCGCCAGTGTGCTGGCCACCGTCAGGCGCGACGGCATCGAGGGCAAGGGCGGGGCATGGAGCGCCGAGGAAGAGGAAGCCTTCAAGTCCCCCATCCGCCGCCAGTACGAAGACCAGGGCCATCCCTACTACGCCACCGCCCGCCTGTGGGACGACGGCGTGATCGACCCCGCCGACACGCGCCGCGTGCTGGCGCTGGGCTTGAGCGCATCGCTGAACGCGCCGATTCCCGAGACGAAGTTCGGCCTGTTCCGGATGTAGGGCGAATCATGAACGGCGCCTTTCCCTTGCTGTGCTGCGGGACGCGGGCCGCCGGCTTCGCGCTGGCCGTGTGGCTCGGGCTGGGCGCCGCCGGGGCGCAGGAGTTGAATCAGGCGCTGCGTGAGCAGGTGACCATGGTCCCCAAAGGCAGCGGCCTGTTGTCGGTGGCGCTCGAGGTCACGATCTATCGCCCACCGGGCGAGGGGCCCTTTCCGGTGGTGGTCATCAACCACGGCAAGGCCAGCGGAGACCCCCGGTTCCAGGCCCGAGCGCGCTACGCCGTGCCAGCGCGTGAGTTTGTGCAGCGCGGCTACCTGGTGGCGATCCCGATGCGTCAGGGGTTCTCGAAATCGGGTGGCTACTACGTCGGCGGGGGCTGCAATGTCGAGGACAACGGCCGGCGGCAGGCGGAGGACGTCGTGGCGACGCTTGCCCATTTAAAGACATGGCCTGATGCCGATCTTTCGCGGATCCTCGTGATCGGCCAGTCGCACGGCGGCTTGACGACCTTGGCGTTTGGCGCGCTCAACCATCCAGGTGTCCGGGGGCTGATCAATTTCGCGGGTGGCCTGCGGCCGGATCGTTGCACCGGATGGGAGTCCACCCTGGTGGACGCGTTCGGGGCTTATGCGCAGGAGACCCGTGTGCCTTCATTGTGGTTCTATGGCGATAACGACTCCTACTGGCCGCCCCGGCTGTACCGTGCCATGCATGAAAAATATCGGGCGGCGGGCGGCAAGGCCCGCCTGGTGGCCTTCGGGGATTTCGCCGCGGATGCGCATGGGCTGTTCGGCCCGCGCAGCGGGCTCAGCCTCTGGTTGCCCGAGGTCGACCGGTTTCTGGCGGAGATCGGCTTGCCGTTCGTCAAGGTTCACAGGATATCCGTGGTTGCCGATGAAGCAACGGCGCCGGCCCTTGATGTGTGGAGTCCCCGCAGCCAGCATGCACAGGGCCCGTCATGCGGCCGGCCGGCGCGGGCTGTGACGTGGCGTGAATTCAGGAGTCAACCAACATGTTTCATCTAGAGGTCAGCGCCGCGCACGGTGTGGCGACCGTCGTGCTCAACCGGCCCGAAGTCCGCAACGCCTTCAGCGATGCCGTGATCGCCGAACTGACACAGGCTTTCTCGGAACTGGGCCGTCGTGATGACGTGCGCGCGATTGTGCTGGCGGCCAATGGCACGGCATTCTGCGCGGGCGCCGACCTGAACTGGATGCGGCGCATGGCCGACTACACGCGCGATCAAAACCTGGCCGACGCGGCCAAGCTCGCCGAGATGCTGCGCGTGATCTACGCCTGTCCCAAGCCCACCGTGGCGCGCGTGCAGGGCGATGTGTACGCCGGCGGCATGGGGCTGGTGGCGGCCTGCGACATGGCGGTCAGCGTGGACACCGCGGGTTTTTGCCTCAGCGAGGTCAAGCTGGGGCTGATTCCCGCCACCATCAGTCCCTATGTGATTCGCGCCATGGGCGCGCGCGCGGCGCACCGCTACTTCCTGACGGCTGAGCGCTTCACCGCCGCCGAGGCGCACCGCATCGGTTTCGTGCACGAGGTCGTGACGGCGGACAGGCTGGATGCGAAAGTGGCCGAGCTGACCCAGGCACTGGCCAGCGCCAGCCCGAACGCGGTGCGCGCGGGCAAGCAGCTGGTCCGGGACGTGGCCGGGCGCGAGATCGATGCCGCGCTGATCGCCGGCACGGTCGAGGGCATTGCCGACATTCGTGCCAGTGACGAGGGGCGCGAAGGTGTGCAGTCGTTCCTGCTGAAACGCAAGCCGTCCTGGCTGGCCGGCTGAAGCGGATTTCCTGAAAAACGACACGGCAATGGAAACCTTCTGGCAAGGCATCGTCCAATGGCTGCACACCGCGGGCATCCACCTGGATGCGCGCTTTGCCAGCGAGGTCGGGCCGGTGGCGGCCGAGGCGACCGGGAGCATGGACATGCCCAGTTTGTTCGCACTGGCCGCTGCGCTGGGCTGGGCCAGCGGTTTCCGGCTCTATGCGGTGGTGTTTCTGGTCGGTGCGGCCGGTACGGTGGGCTGGATCAGCCTGCCGCCGGGCCTGACGGTGTTGCAGCACCCGGCCATGCTGATGGCCAGCGGCACGATGCTGTTCGTCGAGTTTTTTGCCGACAAGATCCCCGGCGTGGATTCGGTGTGGGACGTCCTGCAAAGCGTGATCCGCATCCCCGCAGGGGCAGCCCTGGCGGCGGGCGCGCTGGGCGCCGATGGGCCCACCACGGCGGCCATCGCTGCGCTGATGGGCGGCGCGCTGGCTGCCAGCAGCCAGGCCGCCAAGACCACGACACGGGCGGCGATCAACACCTCTCCCGAGCCGTTTTCAAACCTGGCGGCCAGCCTGGTCGAAGACGGCCTGGTGGTCGGCGCCGTCTGGCTCGCGACCACGCACCCTGTCGCTTTTGGCATTGTGTTGCTGATCACCGTGGTGCTGATGGGGGTGGTCACGGTGCTGCTGTTCAAGTTTCTCCGGGCGGTGTTGCGCCGCCTGTCCGCTTTGTTTTCCGGTTCTCCAAAGGCTGTTTGATGTTCACCAAAATCCTGATTGCCAACCGTGGCGAAATCGCCTGCCGTGTTGCCGCCACCGCGCGTCGCATGGCCATCCGCACTGTGGCCGTGTACTCCGACGCGGACGCCAACGCCAAGCATGTGGCGGCCTGCGACGAATCCGTCCACATCGGCGGCAACGCGCCGAAAGACAGCTATCTGCGCTGGGAACGCATCATCGAGGCCGCCAAAGCCACCGGCGCGCAGGCGGTGCACCCCGGCTACGGTTTCCTGAGCGAGAACGAGGACTTTGCGCGCGCTTG
>JAABRA010000353.1 GCA_011391155.1 Burkholderiales bacterium | reverse complement strand
GCGCTGGCGCGGCCCAGCGCCTGCGCGGCGTCCAGCAGCAACGGGCGGGCGAGAGGGCGATCCCGCAGCCAGTCTTCGGGCTGGTCCAGCCCGGCGAACGCGGGGAACTGTTCGCCGAAGGGCAGCACGGAGCGGTCCACCACACCAGCCTCGTCGGCCAGCGTGAACTCGACGCGGCGCGACAGCGCGGCAGACAGCGCCTTGGCGGCCTGGAAGCGCCCATGCGCCGCGACCAAGGCATGAAAATCGGCCCGCGCCTCGGGGTCCGCCGCCACGGCGTGGTGAAAGCGCCGCCAGACCTGGCTCACGGCCTCGGCATCGTCTTCGAGCAGGGTGTACACGGCGGGCAGGCCGAGCGACTGCAGCACCGACAGCGGCGCCGTGCGCAGCAGCGCGGCAAACCAGCTGTGGAAGGTGCGGATCTGCACCGGACGGCCCGATTCGAGCACGGACTGGTATAAATTTCGTAGCGCCTCATGACCCATTGACGCTGGGATGGGGTCAATTCCCCTTGAAATCAGCTCTTGCTGGAGTTTTTCCGGTGTCGCCTGGGCAAATTCGGTCAGCCATGCGTCGAGCCGGTGCCGCATTTCACCGGCCGCCTTGCGGGTGAAGGTGATGGCGAGGATTTCATGGGGCGCCGCGCCTTCCAGCAGCGCGCGCACGATGCGCGACACCAGCATCCAGGTCTTGCCAGCGCCGGCGCAGGCCTCCACCGCCACGCTGCGGCGCGGGTCGCAGGCGACGGCGTAGAAGGCCTCGCGGCTGACGGGCTGGCCGTTGAGTTCGTACGCAGGCGTGTTCATGACCAGGAGTCTTTCCGGCACAGGCCGCGCGCGGCGCAGTAGTCGCAGACGGTGGCCTCGCCGAGCGCGGGCAAGGCGGCGCCTTCGGCGATGCGGGCCATGTCGTGCAGCAGGCCGTCGATCAGCAGGTCGCGCACGGCCACCACGTCCGTCTGCTCGACCTCCCGGGTGCCGTCCTTCTCGCCGACGTTCACGTAGGCGGCGCGCAGCGTGTCGTCGGGCATCAGGGCCGCGTAGAACGCGAGCTGGGTGTCTTCGGTCGGGATCTTGATGCGGCTGCGCGTGGTGGTGAGGTTCTCGGTCTTGTAGTCGATCACCATCACCGTGCCGTCGCTGCAGCGGTCCATCCGGTCGAGGCGGCCGACCAGGGTGATTGCACCCATCGGCGTGACTTGCTCCACTTCACCCTGCTCGAACCGGGCGCCGCCAGCCTCGAAACCGGCCAGCCACACGAGGTAGCCGTCACGCACGCGCGGCCAGGCAGCGGCGAAGGGCAGGAATTCGCCATCGCGCAGCGCCATGTTGCGGGTGGCCTGGCCCGCCGCCTCGTCGAGTCGGGCGCAACGCCGGGCCGGGTCCGTCTCCGGGTCGGCCTTCAGGGCGTCGTGGAACAGCTTCAGCACATCGTGCAGCCACTGGCCGAAATCGCGCTTGTCCACGTCGGTGTCGAGCTCGTCCGCCTCCTTGAGGCCCAGCTGGCGCAGGGCGAAAAAGCGGTAGGGGCAGTGGCGCAGGTCGTCATAGGCGCTGGCGGAGAGCTGCTTCACGGGCAAGGCTGCGCCCACGGGCTGGGGGCGGTTGACCGGCGCCGGCATCACCGCGCGTTGAAGGCGTGGGTCTTCGGCGGCCCACCGAAGCCCGGTCAGCGGGTCGCGTCCGGCTTCGGACGCTGCGGCGGCTTCGCGCTGGAACTGCAGCTTCAGCAGCTGCACCAGCGGGCTGGGCAGCAGCGGCTCACCGCCTTCATCGCCCTCGCGCCAGAGCAGATCGTTGCAAGGTGTTTGCAGCGCGTGGGTCCACCCTGCCAACACGGCGGCGGCAAGTTGCGCCCGGCCCGGCAGGCCCAAGGCCTCGGTTTGGGCCGCGGTCCACGGGCCGGCGGGATCGGGCGATGCCTGCAGCCGCACTTCATCGCAACCCGGCACCACCAGCGCGGCAAACGGCCGGGCCAGCAACTGGCTCAGCGGCAGGATCACCACCGGCTCGTCGCCCGGATGTGCCGGCACGTAGCTGGCCGACTCCAGCACCGTGTTGACCCAGGCGGTGAATTCGGCCAGATCCATCCGGCGCGTTGCGCCGTTGAAGCTGACGAGTTCGGCCCTCGCGTCCGCTTCCAGCCGCAGCTCGGCCAGCAATCTGGCACCCGCGGCATCGGGCGCCAGCAAGCCCCACTGGCCACCGGCCATCAGCAGGGTGCGCAAAGAATCAATCCAGTGCGCCAGCGGTCTCGGTCTTGCGAGGCCTTCGCGCAGCGCATCCACCGAACGGTGCCAGGCCGCCAGTTCCAGGTCGTCCTGCACCGGGGATGCCGATGCAGCGGGCCAGTCCCGCACGCCCGCCCGGCGCAGCGCCTTCTCCAGTCGTTGCACGCGTGCGCCAGGCTGGGCCGGGCTGTTCTTGAGCCAGTCGAGAACGGCATCGCTGGAGGCATTCCAGGCACAGGCCCGCAGCGCGCCCATCACCTGGGCGGCGGCACGGGTGGTGGACAGCTTCCAGCCGTTTTCATCCCGGACGGGCACCTGCCGCGTCTCCAGCAGGGCGCGGATGCGCCGGGTCAGGGCGCGATCCACGGCGGCCAGCGCCACCGGGGTGCGGCCCGCCTCGATGTGGCGCAGCACGCAGGCGGCAGCGCACTGGGCCTCGTCTTCCGTGTCACGCGTGGGGTGCAGATTCACGGCGCCACGCGGGACGGGCGATGGCCCGACGATCTCCGGCAGTGACACCGTGCTGGCGCGTTCTCCCCAATGGGCCTGAAGCGCGCCGGTGAGCGGGTCCGCCAGAAAGCCGTCCAGCAGCATCACGCAATCCACCGTTCCGGCGACCCAGGGTTCGAAAAATACATCGGTGGAATAGGGGGTCGTGGCCGCCCACACCAGGGCCAGCTGGGCCACGGCGGCTTCCAGCGCCATGACGTTTGCATCCAGAACGTGCGACGCCTTCCCGCGCATTTCGATGGCCCAGGCCGGCCGGTCGGCGGGCGCCACGGAACACGCCACAGTGGCCAGCTGGCCGGCCGCTTCCACCAGCGGCGCTGCGAGCAGATCGCGGTGGCCGCCGAGGCCGGCCCGGTCCAGCAAGGTCTGCGCCGTCAGGATGTCACGCGCCGCGTCAAACGCCAGGTCGTCCGCCGCGGGCGCAAACGCGCGCAGGCGCCGGGCCCAGTTCCGGGTGGTTTCGAAATGCGGGGCAAAGCCGTCGGGCCGGCGCTGCGCCCAGTGCCACGCGGCCACGGGCATGAGCTGGGCGAACGGCAGCACCACATAGGTGCGCGCCGGGTGCGCGCCCCGCGCGGCCATGGCCTGCTCCAGCTGATCCAGCAGGTGCGCCCAGGCCGCGAGCGGCACGCCGGGGAAGCCGGCGGCTTTCATGCGCGCGTTCGGCCCGGGCGCGACCGGCGGGAGGGGTTGGTTTCTGTCACAATGCCGCAACTTTAGCTCTATCTCCACTCGTCAATAGGACTCCGCCATGGCCAGCGACCTGATCAAACATGTTTCCGACACCACTTTCGATGCTGAAGTGATGAAATCCAGCACCCCCGTGCTCGTGGACTACTGGGCCGAATGGTGCGGCCCCTGCAAGATGATCGCGCCGATCCTGGACGAAGTCGCCACGACCTACGAAGGCAAGCTGCAGATCACCAAGATGAACGTCGATGAAAACCGCGAGATTCCTGCCAAGTTCGGCATCCGCGGCATTCCGACCCTGATGCTGTTCAAGGACGGCGCGCTGGCCGCCACCAAGGTCGGCGCCCTGAGCAAATCACAGTTGATCGCTTTCATCGACCAGCAACTGGCCTGATCCAGGCGCTTGCCGCACCCGGCCCGACCGTCGCACGGCGGGCCTCAATTTCCCTCCTTTTTTCCTGTCATAATCTCGCCTGATCACTGATTCGCCTGGCGAATCGGTTCGAGTTCCAGGTTCAGAACATTGAGGTCGGGTTGCCAATCCCGGTCCTCCCGACCTCCCCCTGATTTTTCCCGACAGTCCGGCCCCCGGACTGATATCCCGCAGGACGTTCCATGCACTTAAACGAACTCAAGGCACTTCACGTGTCTGAAGTCCTCAAGCAAGCTGAAGATCTTGAGATTGAAAATACCGGCCGCATGCGCAAGCAGGAGCTGATGTTCGCCATCATCAAGAAGCGCGCCCGCGCCGGTGAACAGGTCTTCGCTGACGGTGTGCTCGAAATCCTGCCCGACGGCTTCGGCTTCCTGCGCAGCCCGGACACCAGCTACACCGCCAGCACCGACGACATCTACATCTCGCCCAGCCAGGTGCGCCGCTTCAACCTGCACACCGGCGACATGATCGAAGGCGAAGTCCGCACGCCGAAAGACGGCGAGCGCTACTTCGCCCTGACCAAGCTGGACAAGGTCAACGACGGTCCGCCCGAGCAGAACAAGCACAAGGTGATGTTCGAGAACCTGACGCCGCTGTTCCCCAAGGAACAGATGAAACTCGAGCGCGACAACTTCAAAGGTGAAGAGAACATCACCAGCCGCGTGATCGACATCATTGCCCCGATCGGCAAGGGCCAGCGCGCGCTGATCGTCTCGCAGCCCAAGTCCGGCAAGACGGTGATGATGCAGCACATCGCCCACGCCATCACCGCCAACTACCCCGACGTGCACCTGATGGTGCTGCTGGTGGACGAGCGCCCGGAAGAAGTGACCGAGATGCAGCGCACCGTCAAGGGCGAGGTGATTGCCTCGACCTTTGACGAACCGGCCGCCCGCCATGTGCACGTGGCCGAGATGGTGATCGAGCGCGCCAAGCGCCTGGTCGAACTGAAGAAGGATGTGGTGATCCTGCTGGATTCGATCACCCGCCTGGCGCGCGCCTACAACAACGTCGTGCCTTCCTCCGGCAAGGTGCTGACTGGCGGTGTGGACGCCAATGCGTTGCAGCGTCCCAAGCGCTTCTTTGGCGCCGCGCGCAAGGTCGAGGAAGGCGGCTCGCTGACCATCATCGCCACGGCCCTGGTCGATACCGGCAGCCGCATGGACGAAGTGATCTTCGAGGAGTTCAAGGGCACGGGAAACTGTGAAATCCACCTGGAGCGCCGCCTGTACGAGAAGCGCGTGTTCCCGGCCATCAACCTGAACCGCAGCGGCACCCGACGCGAAGAACTGCTGCTGGCGCCCGAGGTGCTGCAGAAGACCCGCATCCTGCGCCAGTTCATGTACAACATGGACGAGATCGAATCCATGGAAATGGTGCTCAAGAGCATGAAATCCACCAAGAGCAACGTGGAATTCTTCGACATGATGCGCCGCGGCGGCTGACAGCCGACCGCCCCGCGAGGGGCTTAAGTCGTTGATTTCGTGCGATAATTAAAGGCTTCGCGAAAAGTACGCCTGGTTGTTTATTGTGCAAAGGGTTTGCACAAGGCCGGCGCGGCTAACGCACTTGACAAGGAAGAACCATGAAAGAAGGCATTCACCCCAACTACCGCGAAATCTGTTTCGTGGACACCTCCAACGGCTTCAAGTTCGTGACGCGCTCGTGCGCCAACACGAAGGAAATGGTCAAGATGGAAGACGGCCGCGAGCTGCCGATGTACAAGCTCGACACTTCCAGCGAATCGCACCCCTTCTACACCGGCACGCAGAAGTCGGTGGACAACATGGGTGGCCGCGTCGAGCGCTTCCGCAACCGCTTCGGCAAGACGACCCTCGCCAAGTAATCTGGCGCGGATCCTCGACAAGGGCAGCCCGGGTCACCGCGCTGCCCTTTGTCGTTAAGCGCGCAGTCGTCCAGAGCGTTCCAACCGTCACCGGCTTTGCCCCGAGCGTCCCTGTGTACCCGCCGACCCCCGCCATCGTCGCCCAGGGATCCGTACGCCGGCTGCCGCGCGTGGCACTGCTATTGCTCTGCCTGGCCTACATCCTGCCCGGGTATATCGGCCGAGATCCGTGGAAAAATGCCGATATCGCGGCGTTCGGCTACATGGGTGAACTGGCCCGCGGCGGTTTCAACGGACTGCAGGCGTGGCTCAACCCGTCGATGATGGGCCAGCCGCCCGAGGTGGACGCGCTACTGCCGTACTGGCTCGGCGCTTGGGCCATCCAGGCGGCGCCGGGCTGGATGACTCCGGATTTCGCGGCCCGCATTCCGTTTGGCCTGATGCTGGCGCTGACGCTGATGGCCACCTGGTATGCCGTCTACAACCTGGCGCGCAGTCCGGGGGCTCAACCCGTTGCCTTCGCTTTTGGCGGCGAGGCCTTGCCCGCCGACTACGCACGGGCCATGGCCGATGGCGGCCTGCTGGCCCTGATCGGCACCCTCGGCCTCGCACAGTTTTCGCACGAAACCACGCCGGCGCTGGCCCAGCTGTGCTTCGTGACCCTTGTCTTCTATGGCCTGGCAGCCATGCCCCTGCGCGGCGCCCTGCCGCTGCTCGCGGTCGCGACCGGACTGACCGGACTGACCTTGTCAGGCGGCCCCGTGGTGGCACTGCTGCTGGGCGCCGGAGGCACCGTCCTGTACTGGCTGGACCCCGCTGACCCCGATCACCCGAATTCCCATCGGGGGCGCTGGGTCGTCGGGCTGGGGCTTCTCACCCTCAGTGCTGCCGCACTGGCCTGGGCGCTGGACCTGTGGCAATGGCGCATCGCCCCGCCACGGGCAAACTGGCGCGAATGGCGCAGCCTGGGTCGGCTTTTTCTCTGGTTCACCTGGCCGGTGTGGCCGCTGGCGGCCTGGACGCTCTGGCGCTGGCGCCGGCAACTCGGGCAGTTGTCCCGTCACCGGCACCTGGCCCTGCCCCTCTGGTTTGTCGCCGTGGCCATTGGCGTCACCTTGCTGACCCGGGCCTCCGACCGGTCGCTGCTGTTGGCCCTGCCCGCCCTGGCCACACTGGCGGCGTTTGCCCTGCCGACGCTGGAACGCAGCGTATCGGCCCTGATCGACTGGTTCACCCTGATTTTTTTCACCATCTGCGTCACAACGATCTGGGGGGTCTGGGTGTCGATGCAGACTGGATTCCCGCGCCAGCCTGCCGCCAACGTGGCCAAGCTGGCACCGGGCTTCGAGCCCAGCTTCTCGGTGATCGCGTTTGCCGCCGCCCTGCTGGGAACCCTGGCCTGGATCTGGCTGGTCCGCTGGCGGGTCGGCCGCCACCGCGCCGCCATCTGGAAAAGCCTGGTGCTCCCGGCGGGCGGTGCTACCTTGTGCTGGCTGCTACTGATGACCTTGTGGTTGCCGGTGCTCGACTATGCGCGCAGTTATGCGCCCCTGGTGCAGCGCGTGACCACGCTCACGGGCCGCTCGGCATGCCTGCAATCCCATGGGCTGAGTCGCGCCCAGATCGCAGCCTTCAAGTTTCACGGCCCGCTCACCCTTCTGCCGGCTGACCGCCAGGCCCGCTGCCCGTGGTTGATCGTGGATGCGCAAGATGTCGCGACCCTGGCTCAATTCGTTGTTGCGGACCAGTGGGAACTGAAGGGTACGGTGCGGCGGCCAACGGATCGCAATGAAAGCATCCTGGTCTACCGGCGCGTGACCAGAACGGATCCCTGAGTCTTGTTTGAGCTGAAGACGATATCCCGCCATGCGGGCACGGTGCTGATCGGCCAGCTCGCGGTGATGGCGTTTGGCGTGACGGACACCCTGGTCGCAGGGCGATATTCGGAATCCGCGCTGGCCACGCTCTCGGTCGGATCCGCCATCTACATGAGCGTCTATGTGGGTCTGATGGGGGTTCTTCAGGCCCTGCTGCCGGTGTGGGCGGAACTTCACGGCGGGCGCCGGTTGGCGGTCCTGGGTCGCTCGGTGCGTCAGGCCCTGTACCTGTGCGCCATGGTCTCGGTGACGGGCATGGTCGCCCTGCTGAATCCTGATGTGGTGATGCGCTGGACGCAGGTTCCCGAGACCCTGCAGGCCGAGGTGAACCACTACCTTGCGGTGCTCGCGCTGGCATTGCCCCCATCCATGCTGTTTCGCATGTACAGCACGCTCAACCAGGCTCTCGGAAAGCCGGCGCTGGTGACCTGGCTGCAAGCCGGATCGTTGCTGGTCAAGGTGCCGCTGTCGATCTGGTTTGCTTTCGGCGGATTCGGACTGGAGCCCCATGGCGCTGTTGGCTGCGCCTGGGCCACCCTGATCGTCAACTACGCCATGCTCGGCCTCGCGCTGTGGATGCTGCGGACCCAGGAGCTCTACCATCCCTACCGGCTGTGGCAGGCGCTGGAACGTCCGGACTGGCCGCAGATCCGGGCCTTTGCCCGGCTCGGTATTCCCGGCGGGCTGGCAATCATGGTCGAAGTGACGTCGTTCACCCTGATGGCCTTGTTTATCGCCCGACTGGGAACCGTGGCCTCGGCCAGTCACCAGATCGCGACCAGCCTGGCCGCGGTGCTGTACATGCTGCCCCTGTCCCTGGCCATCGCCACCAGTTCGCGGGCCAGTTACTGGCTGGGCGCCGGCACCCCCCACAAGGCCCGTGCCGCCATCATCACGGGTCTGGTGCTTGCGGGCAGTGCCGCCGTGATCCTGTCCGGGGCCTTGTGGGTCTTCCGGCATGCGCTGGCTGGCTGGTACACCACCAACCCGGAAGTTGCCAGCCTGGGCGCTGCGTTGCTGGCCTGGGTGGCGCTGTTTCATCTCTTCGACGCGATGCAGGCGGTCTGTGTCTTCATCCTGCGCTGCTACCGGGTCACCGTGACACCGCTATTGGTGTACGGCGTGCTGCTGTGGGGCGTCGGGCTGGGCGGCGGCTATCTCATGGCCTATGAGGGCCTGCTGAACCAGAGCCCAGCGCCGACTCCCGTCACGTTCTGGGTCGCCGCAACGGGCGCGCTGGCGCTCACCGCGCTGATCTTCGGGTGGCTTCTGGCGCGGGCCATGCGTCGCCCGGTTCCGGGGCCACTTCCCGCCTGACCCGGCTGCCTGGAAAGACGAGGGCAAAGCGCGAACCCTGGCCTGGCGTGCTGGCAATGCGCAACTCCCCGCCGTGGCGCTGCGCCACGTGCTTGGCAATCGCCAATCCAAGCCCGGTGCCGCCCGACTCGCGCGAACGACTGCGGTCCACCCGGTAAAAGCGCTCGCTCAGGCGCGGCAGATGCTCAGGGGCAATGCCGGGGCCGGTGTCGGTGACGGAGAACTCGAGGCGCCCGTCCGGCAGCCTTTGCCAGGCGATGTCGACCCTCCCGTCCGGGGGCGTATACCGTACCGCGTTGCTCACCAGGTTGCTCATGGCGCTGCGCAATTCATTGGCGGCACCCGCCAGCGCGAGATCCGGCGCATCCTGAAAGACCAGCGCCTGCTGAACTGACGAGGCGCCATAGAGCATCGCCGACAGGGCCCGCGCGTCCTCCTCGCATTGGGCCCCGAGCGTCCAGGCTGGCACCCACTCGAAGAATCCTGGCGGCGGCGTACCTTCCAGCCGGGACAGCGTCAGGAGGTCATCGACCAACGTCTGCATGCGTTCGGCCTGGGTGGCCATCAGCGCCAGATAGCGTGCGCGCTCGCCCTCATCCAGCGCGAGGCTCTGCAGAGTCTCGACGAAACCGCTCAGGACCGTCAGGGGCGTGCGAATTTCATGCGACACGTTGGCCACAAAATCACGGCGCATGGCATCGGCCTGGGCCAGGGCCGTCACATCGCGGGTCAGCAGCAAGAGCCGGCCTTCTCCATAAGGGTGCAGCTGCACCGACAACTGGACCGGGCGCTGCGCCGTGCTGTCCCGGCCGGCCATGGTGACCTCATGGCCATAGTCGTGGCTGGCGTAGTAGGTGGCAAACACCGGATCCCGCACGAGGTTTCCGATTTGCTGTTGCAGGTCGCGTTGCGGATCAAGGCCCAGATGCGCCGCCGCTGTCAGGTTGCACCATTCGATGAGACCTTGCGCATCCAGGATCACCACGCCGTTGGGCGACGCCTGGATCGCCGCGAGGAACGCCTGCAGACGGCCTTCACTTTCAGAAACCTCCAGTTCCCGCGCGCGAAAAAGGCGGCGGCATCGATCCGCCGCTTCGCCCCATAGTCCGAACATCGTCGGCGCGGGGCCAGCCTCCGGGTCGCGCAGCCAGCGGATCAGGCGCCGGCCCCGACGCAGATCCATGAGGAACCAGAAGCCAGCGCCCAATGTTGTGCCGATCAAGGCACCAGGGATGCCGTCAAGCAGCCAGCCCGCAAGACCAGCCAGCAGCAAAACCGATATAAAGGTCACCAGGCGAAAGAGCATGGGGGAATTGTCGCAGCCGTTCAGGCCGTCAGCGATAAGCGGGACCGGGCCTGGACTAGCCGGTTCGCCGCATCGGCAAAAGGATCACCCCGGATGTCACGCAGGCTGTCCGCCGCGCAAACCATTGCTCAGCGGCGCGGCTGGCGTTGACACGGGCTCGGGGGGCGCGGTGCGCACGGTGACCTGCGTCGTGAGCCGGTAGCCGGCGCCACGCACCGTCTCCACCATCGCCCCCGCCGCACCCAATGCCTCGCGCAGGCGCTTGACATGGACGTCCACGGTGCGTTCCTCGATGAACACATGGTCGCCCCAGACCCGGTCGAGCAGCTGGCCGCGGCTATGCACGCGCTCGGCATGCTTCATCAAAAAATTCAGCAACTTGAATTCGGTCGGCCCGAGCTTGACGGCCTGCCCCTGAAACGACACCCGGTGCGTGGCCGTGTCGAGCTGGAGATCACCCAGGGTGACGACGCCACCCGCGTTTTCGGGCGTCCTGCGCCGCAGCACGGCCCGGATGCGGGCCAGCATTTCCTTGGTGGAGAACGGCTTCGTGATGTAGTCGTCGGCCCCCGCATCAAGCCCGGCCACGCGATCCGACTCGTCGCCGCGCGCCGTCAGCATCAAGATGGGCACGGCTTTGGTACGCGCGTCGGCACGCCATTTCTTCGCCAGCGACAGGCCACTTTCACCCGGCAGCATCCAGTCGAGCAGGATCACGTCAGGCAGCACGTCGGCGAGTTCGCGCTGGGCGGTGGCGCTGTCCATGGCCCAGGTCGGCTGGAAGCCGTTATGGCGCAGATTCACGGCGATCAGCTCGGCGATCGCCGGCTCGTCTTCCACGATCAGGACGCGCGGCAGGTTTCTCATTTCACGGCCGATTCAATCTGCTCGATGGAGGTGTGGCGCACATCGGTCCCTTTGACGATGTAGATGATGAGTTCCGCAATGTTCTTGGCGTGGTCGCCGATGCGCTCAATCGCCTTGGCCAGGAACAACAGGTCCAGACAGGCCGATATGGTGCGCGGGTCCTCGATCATGTAAGTGACGAGCTTGCGCACGAAGCCGTCGAACTCGCGATCGATGAAATCATCCTCCTTCAGCACCGCCACCGCGGCCTGCACATCCAGGCGCGCGAATGAATCCAGCGCCTTGCGCAGCATGCCGGAGGCCTTCTCCGCCGACACCCGGAGTTCCGACGAAGGCAGCGAACGCGCCGTTCCGCTCTGGATGATGGACTTGACCATGCGGGCGACCTTTTCGGCCTCGTCGCCCACGCGCTCCAGATTGGCGGTGGCCTTCGAGATCGCGATTAGCAGCCGCAGGTCGCGGGCGGTGGGCTGGCGCCGCGCGATGATCGACGAGAGCTCGTGGTCGATCTCGACCTCCATGGTGTCCACGCTGTCCTCGGTTGCAATCACCTGGTCGGCCACTTCGGTGCTGAAGTTGGACAAGGCATAGATCGCATTGCGGATCTGCGACTCGACCAGCCCGCCGAGCTCCATGACGCGGCTGGAAACCGAATTCAGTTCGCTGTCGAACTGGCTGGACAGGTGTTTTTCGGGCATCTCGATCTCCTTAGCCGAAACGGCCGGTAATGTAGTCTTCGGTCTCTTTGCGCGTCGGCTTGAAGAACATCTGTTCCGTGGCGCCGAACTCCATCAGGTCACCAAGATACATGTAGGCCGTGTAGTCGCTGCAGCGCGCCGCCTGCTGCATGTTGTGCGTGACGATGACCACGGTGTAGTCCTTCTTCAGTTCGACGATCAGCTCCTCGACCTTGGCCGTGGAAATCGGGTCCAGCGCCGAGCAGGGCTCGTCCAGCAGCAGGACCTCGGGCTTGATGGCGATGCCGCGGGCGATGCACAGGCGTTGTTGCTGTCCGCCCGAGAGGCTGGAGCCGCTCTGCCTGAGCTTGTCCTTGACCTCGCCCCACAGTGCCGCCTTTTTCAGGGCCCACTCGACCCGCTCGTCCATGTCGGTCGCATTCAGGGTCTCGAACAGCTTGACCCCGAAGGCGATGTTGTCGTAGATCGACATCGGAAACGGGGTCGGCTTCTGGAACACCATGCCGACCTTGGCGCGCAGGATCGCCACATCCTTCTTGGAGGTCAGCAGGTTCTCGCCGTCCAGCATGATCTGGCCTTCGGCCCGCTGCTCGGGGTACAGCTCGAACATGCGGTTGAACACCCGCAGCAACGTGGACTTGCCGCAGCCCGAAGGCCCGATGAAGGCCGTGACCTTGTTCTCTGGGATCTCGAGGTTGATGGACTTGAGCGCGTGGAACTTGCCGTAGTAGAAATTCAGGTCCTTGACCGAAATCTTGGACTTTTCGCGGGTTGCGTTGAGGGTTTCCATCTTTTTCAAGCCTTTTCAATTCTTTTGACGGGTCAGCACACGGGCCAGGATGTTCAAGCCCAGCACGGCCGCAGTGATCAGGAAGACCCCGGCCCAGGCCAGCTTTTGCCAGTTCTCGTAGGGGCTCATCGCGAACTTGAAGATCGTGACCGGCAGGCTGGCCATGGGATCGCTCAGGTCAGAAGTCCAGAACTGGTTGCTCAAGGCGGTAAAGAGCAGCGGCGCCGTTTCGCCGGCAATGCGCGCCACCGCCAGCAGAATCCCGGTAACCACACCCGCCCGCGCCGCCTTCATGGTGATGCTGAGAATGACCTTCCACTTGGGTGCACCGAGTGCGTAGGCCGCCTCGCGCAGGCCGGCCGGCACCAGTTGCAGCATGTTCTCGGTGGTGCGGATCACCACCGGTATCACGATCAGCGCCAATGCGAGCACGCCAGCCCAGCCCGAGAAGGTCTTGAAGCGCGCCACGACCACGGCATAGACAAACAGGCCGATCACGATCGACGGCGCCGACAGCAGGATGTCGTTGACGAAGCGCGTGACCGACGCCAGCCAGCCGTAAGGGTCGTATTCCGCCAGGTAGATGCCGGCCATGATGCCGATCGGCGCACCCACGAAGGTGGCCAGCACGACCATCAGGAACGAACCGTAGATGGCGTTGGCCAACCCACCCACTTCATTGGGTGGGGGCGTCATCTGCGTGAAGGTGGCTAGCACCAGGCCACTGACGCCCAGGCGCACGGTCTCCACCAGAATCCACGCCAGCCAGAACAGGCCGAATGCCATGGCGGCCAGCGACAGGCCAACCGCCAGCTTGTTGACCAGCTTGCGGCGTGCGAATTTCGCCTCGCGGGGATCGAGCGTGACAGCGTTCATGTTTGTTTTCCTTCGCCTTTGCGCAGTTGCGCCAGCAGGACCTTGGACAGTGACAGCACCACAAAGGTGATGAAGAACAGCACCAGTCCCAGATAGATGAGCGACGCCTGGTGCAGACCTTCGCCGGCTTCGGCGAATTCATTGGCCAGCGCCGAGGTGATGCTGTTGGCGGCCTGAAACAGGCTCAGCGAGTCGAGCTGGTTCATGTTGCCGATCACGAACGTCACGGCCATGGTCTCGCCAATGGCGCGCCCGAGGCCCAGCATGATGCCGCCGATGACCCCCGCCTTGGTGTAGGGCAGCACAATGGTCGACACCACCTCCCAGGTCGTGGCGCCAAGCCCGTAGGCCGACTCCTTGAGCAACGGCGGCGTCACCTCGAATACATCGCGCATCACCGACGCGATGAACGGAATGATCATGATCGCCAGGATGATGCCGGCCGACAGGATGCCGATCCCCACGGGCGGGCCGCTCACCAGCGCACCCAGCACCGGAACGCCGCTGAACAGGGCTTGCAGGGGTTTCTGCACATAGGTGGCGAGAATGGGGCCGAACACCAGCAGGCCCCACATGCCGTACACGATGGACGGCACCGCCGCCAGCAACTCGATCGCCGTGCCCAGCGGACGCTTGAGCCAGGCTGGCGAAAGCTCCGTCAGGAACAGCGCAATGCCAAAGCTCACTGGCACGGCGATGATCAAGGCAATGATCGACGTGGCGATGGTGCCGTAGATCATCACCAGGCCGCCAAACTCTTCCGTCACCGGGTCCCAGGTGGTGCTGGTGAGGAATCCCAGGCCATATTTCGCGATTGCAGGCCAGGCGCCCACCACCAGCGAGCCCAGAATGGCCACCAGCAACCCCAGGGTCAGCAAGGCCGCTCCCTTGGCGACCCAGCCGAATAGCCGATCGATGAAGGGACCGGTTCGGGGAGAACGGGCAGGCGGTGGTGTGGTCATGGCGCGTGCAGGCCCCCTTGCGGAGTGGCCCAGAGGTAGGTCGTTCGCCGGCAGTGTAGAGGACATGTCATGGATCCTGAAAGGCCTGCAGCCCCGTTTGCCGGATTATTTGAACGCCACGGCCTTGCCGGATGTGTCCTTGATGTCGCCCCAGGATTTTTCGATCTGCGTCTTCACGACATCCGGCATCGGCACGTAGTCAAGGTCATCGGCCATCTTGTCGCCGTTCTTGTAGGCCCAGGCAAAGAATTTCAGGGCGGAAGCCGCCTCGGCCGGCTTGTCCTGCGCCTTGTGCATCAGGATGAAGGTCGCACCGGTCAGGGGCCACGAATCCTTGCCCGGCTGGTTGGTCAGGATCTGGTAGAACGACTTGGCCCAGTCGGCACCTGCTGCGGCGGCCTTGAAGGCCGTGTCGTCAGGCGCCACAAAGCTGCCGGCGCTGTTCTGCATCTGCGCGTAGGTCATCTTGTTCTGCTTGACGTAGGCGTATTCGACGTAACCGATGGAGTTCGGCAGGCGGCTCACGAAAGCGGCCACGCCTTCATTGCCCTTGCCACCGGCGCCCGCGGGCCAGTTCACGGCCGTGCCTTCGCCGACCTTGGCCTTCCACTCGGGGTTCACCTTGCTCAGGTAGTTCGTGAAGATGAATGTCGTGCCCGACCCGTCTGCACGACGCACCGGAGCGATATCGGCATCCGGCAAGGCGACCCCAGGATTCAGCGCCTTGATGGCCGGGTCGGTCCACTTGGTGATCTTGCCGAGGTAAATGTCGCCCAGCACCGGCCCCGTGAGCTTGAGCTCTCCGGGCTTGATGCCCTTGATGTTGATCACTGGCACCACACCGCCAATCACCGTGGGGAACTGCAGCTGGCCTTTTTTGGCCAGGTCCTCATCCTTCAGGGGCATGTCGGAGGCGCCGAAGGCCACCGTCTTCGAGTCGATCTGCTTGATGCCGGCGCCGGAGCCCACCGACTGGTAGTTGATCTTGATGCCGGTGGCCTTGTTGTATTCGGACGCCCACTTGGCGTACAACGGCGCCGGAAAGGTGGCGCCGGCGCCGGTGATGTCTTGCGCCAGCGCGCCAGCGGAGAAAGCCAAGGTGGTCAGCCCAATCAGGCTGCCGACGGAAAACGTGCGGATTATGTTCATGCAAATACCTTCAGGGTTGGTTAAGGAATGCTCCCAATGTAGGAAGGTTTTGTGACATCTTTGTGACAATTACCAGCCAAAAATCCTTTTAGGTCAATATTCTGGAGCTTCCGACCCGCCCGCTGCGTGTCATCAAATCGACACACCGACTGCCTAAGCTTGGGGCTCCTTTGACCTATGGAGCTTTCCCATGCTGAACCTGAACCGCCGCCTGCTCGCCCTTGCCACTGTCGCCGCTGTCACGGTGCTCGCCGCCGGCTGCGCCACCCAACCCGCCTCGATGAACATTGCTGACGCACTCGCCCAGACCCCGTCGCTGAGCACCTTGCATGGCCTGGTCGTCAAGGCCGGCCTGAACGACACGCTCAAGGGCCAGGGCCCGTTCACCGTGTTCGCGCCCAACAACGACGCCTTCAAGACCGTGCCGGCCAAGACCCTGAACGAGCTGGCCGCCAACCCGGACCGCCTGAAAGCGGTCCTGACCTACCACGTGGTGCCGGCCAAGGTCATGGCTGCCGAGGTTAAAAACGGCCCGGTCAAGTCCGTTCAGGGATCAAACCTTGCACTCGCGCGCGCCGGCGCTTCGGTCACGGTGGAAGACGCCATGGTCGTGACGGCCGACGTCAAGGCCAGCAACGGCGTCATCCACATCGTGGACCGCGTGCTGCTGCCGCCCGTCAAAAAGTAAGCCATTCTGTAATTTATTTGGCTTTTTTGACATCAACCCAGCGTCAATAGGTCATAGTTAGCTATTTTTTTGATAGTTTTCAAGGATTACGCATGACCACTTTGAACGCCGGTCGACGCCAATTCCTGCGCGATGGCGCGGGAATCGCTGCAGCCTCGATGGCCCTGCCCGCCACCTGGGCCCAACCCGTCAAGGGCAGCTCCCGCAGCTTCACGGTCGCCCAGATCGTCGATGTCTCGACCCTGCAGCAGGACGTGTCCAAAGACTTCCTGATCGGTTCACGGGCCGCGTGGCAGGATATCAACAGCAGGGCCGGGGCGCGGGGGCGCACGGTGCAGCACCTGTCCATCGAGACCGATGGCAGCCCGGCCAGCCTGCGTGCGGCACTGGCCCAGGTGCGCGACAACCCGGCCTGCGTGGCGCTCTCGGGAACCGTCGGCGCGGGCACAGCCAGCCAGCTGTCCGCGTTGCTGCGCAGCGAGAATCTACCCCTGGTCCATGCCGCGCCCTGGCTGCAGGACGCTGCCGAGGCCGATGAGCGGACCTTCCCGATCTTTGCCAACCGCCAGGATCAGGTCGGATTTGCCCTGAAGTCGCTGTCCAACATGGGGGTGCGGGACCTGGGCGCCATCTACGCCACACCCCAGGACTTTGCGTTGCAACACGAGGGCGTTGAACGCACCGCAAAAGCCCTTCAGTTGCGCCTGCAGAGCTTCCAGGCCGGCGCTGACGCGCGCGATCTGGGCCAGCGCCTGACCCCCGGCACGCCGGCCATCCTGCTGTTTGTCGGCGGCACCCCGGAACTGGCCCGCTTCACCCAGGGCCTGGAGAAGCAGTCGCGCCAGCGCTATCTGGTCGCGCTGGCCGATGTGAACCTGCAGACCCTGATGCAGATGGGTGCAGCGCGCAACACCCCGGTCATCGCCACGCAACCCGTTCCCATGGTGAACGCCAGCCTGCCGGTGGTGCGCGCCTATCGGGATGTCATGGGGCGCCTGTTCGACGAGCCGCCCTCCCCGTTGAGCCTGGCGGGGTTCCTGGCGGCCCGCTACACCAGTGAGGTCCTCGACGAGGTGGACGGCCCGGTGACCCGCGCCAACGCGCTGGCGGCCTTCCAGCGGCGCGCCGCCAGGGACATCGGCGGCTTCTACATCAGTTTCAACCCTCAGCGATTCGGCAGCAGCTACGTCACCCAGAGCATGCTGACCACCGATGGCCGCGTCATTGGTTGAACGGCGCCCAGGCGCCGCGTTGCGGGTTTCGCGTGGATGCTATGCTGGCCCCAGCAACCAGAATTCATTCATGCAAAACGGTACCCGCCTCGCCGCTGTGGACTTGGGATCCAACAGCTTTCGCCTCGAAATCGGTCGCCTCGACCACGGTCAGATCCACCGCACAGAATATCTGAAGGAAACCGTCCGCCAGGGCGGTGGCATGGACGAAGAGCGCAACCTCGGTCCCGCGGCCATGCAGCGCGGCTGGGATTGCCTGGCGCGCTTCGGCGAGCGGCTGGCCGGCTTCACGAAGGCCCAGGTGCGCGCCGTGGCCACCCAGACGCTGCGCGAAGCGCGCAACCGCGACGAATTCCTCAGCCGCGCCGAGACGGTGCTTGGTTTTCCGATCGACGTGGTCTCCGGGCGCGAGGAAGCCCGCCTGATCTACCAAGGCGTGGCCCACTCCCTGCCACAGTCCGGCGAACGCCGCCTGGTCATCGATATCGGCGGGCGCTCCACCGAGTTGATCCTGGGCCAGGGCTTTGATGCCCGCGTCATGGAGTCTTACCGCGTGGGCAGCGTGGCCTGGTCCATGCGCTACTTTCCCGACGGCCAGTTCACGCCCATGGCGTTCAAGCTGGCGGAGGTGGCCGCCAAGGCCGTGCTCGACGAGGCGCTCAATGCCTACCGGCGCAGCGCCTGGGACGTCGCCTACGGCGCCTCCGGCACCATTGGTGCGGTGGGCGATGTGCTGGGTATCGCGGGCTGGCCCCCCGGCGTCGTCACCACGGCTGGCCTGGACTGGCTGCTGGCCCAGCTGCTTGAGGCCCGGCATGCCGACAACCTGCGTATCGACGGCATGAAGGACGACCGGCGTGCGGTGATCGGCGGCGGGCTGGCGGTGCTGCGTGCGGTGTTCGAACTGCTCCAGATCCACGAGATGCATGCCGCGCAGGGCGCGCTGCGCCACGGCGCGTTGTACGACATGCTGGACCGCGAGCACATCCAGACCGACATGCGCGCCACCACCGTGCAAAGGCTGGCCAGCAAATTTGATATCGATGCCATTCAGGCGCTGCGCGTCAGCCGCGTGGCGGGGAGCCTGTTCCGGCAGATGCAACCGGACATGCCCGCCGGACTGCGCGACCGCCTCGAGCGCAAGCTGGACTGGGCGGCGCGGCTGCATGAGGTGGGCTCGCAGATTTCCCACAGCGATTACCACAAGCACGGCGCCTACATCATTGGCAACACCGACGCACCCGGTTTTGCCTTGTCCGAGCTGCAGCGCCTGAGCCAGTTGATCCTGGGGCATCGGGGCAAGCTGCGAAAGCTGGACGCCGATTTCGACGACGCGACGTTTGTGCAGCAACTGATGGCCTTGCGTCTCGCCGTGGTGCTGTGCCACGCCCGGCGCGACCCCGACCTCAAGGGCCTGACCCTGGCCTGCCATCCGGAATCCGCGCAACGCTTTGTGCTGGGATTGCGCGCCGGCTGGGCCGAGGCCTGGCCGCAATCGGCCCATTTGCTGCGCGAAGAAGTGATTGCCTGGCAAAAGACCCCGTGGAACCTGCAGTTGCTCTAGCAACGCCGTTTTCCTGATCCGGCGCGCCGGCATGGCGCCCCATCCCCGGCGGCCCGGGGTACCAAGGCCGAATCTAGACCATTTCAGGCGTCTGTACCGTCACCACGACGGTCTGCAGGGCGCCCTCGCGCTCGCGGCTGCGCACCCACCAGACGGCGCCCTTGCGCACCGGGCATTCGCTGGCCTGCAGGCCCAGCACTTGCGCCAGCGTCTGGCCCAGTGTGGGTTGATGCCCCACCACCAGCACCGGCAGGCGGGTCTTCGGCCAGCCGGCCACCGCCAGCAGGTCTTCGGCCCGGCCGTCGGGGGCCAGTTCGGCGCGCAGCTTGTACTTGCGGCCCAAGGCCTGCACGGTCTGCTCACACCGCTTTGCCGGGCTGCACAGCACCCGCACGCCATCGGGGAGCTGGCGGTCCAGCCAGGCCGCCATGCGCGCCGCCTGCTTTTCGCCGCGCGGGGTAAGTTGGCGTTCCAGGTCGGTGCCGGTTTCGGCCAGTTCATGCGCTTCGGCGTGTCGCCACAGGATCAGGTCCATGGTCTGTTCTCTCCTAAATCGATTCGGGCGCGGCATAACGCGCCATCAGGGCGGCCTGGGCACCATGCGCGGCGGGTTTCGCCACCGGATTCACCGGGCGGTAGAGCCCGTCGGGGCCCATGTCCCAGGCATCGCGGCCGTCGTGCAGGTAAGCCACCAGGCATTCGTCGACGATGCGCTGGCGCAGTGCGGGGTCGGTCACCGGCCAGGCCAGTTCGATGCGCCGCAGCATGTTGCGGTTCATCCAGTCGGCGCTGGACAGATAGAGCTCCTCGACCCCGTCGCCCCGGAAGTAGAACACCCGGGAATGCTCCAGGAAGCGGCCAATCACGGAGCGCACCCGGATGTTGTCGGTCAGCCCCGGCAGCCCCGCCGGCAGCATGCAGGCGCCGCGCACCAGCAGGTCGATCTTCACGCCCTGCTGGCCGGCCGCCATCAGGGCCTGGATCAGCGCCTCGTCGGTCAGGGCGTTGATCTTGACGACGATCCGTGCGTCCTTGCCCGCCGACGCCAAGCGGCCCAGCGCGGCCGTTTTTGCAATCATCTTGCGGTGCAGGCTGAACGGCGCGAGCAGCAGCCGGTTCATGCGCGGCAGGTGGCTCTGGCTGGCAATGTGCACAAACAGGTGCTCCATGTCGGCGGTGAGCAGCGGATCGGCCGTGAGGTAGCTCAGGTCGGTATACAGACGTGCGGTGCGCGGGTTGTAATTGCCCGTGGACAGATGCCCATAGCGCTTGAGCGCCTTGCCTTCACGGCGGGTCAGCAGCAGCATCTTGGCGTGGGTCTTGAGACCCACCACGCCATACACCACCTGCGCACCGATCAATTCGAGCGCCTCGGCCCAGTTGATGTTGGCCTCCTCGTCAAACCGGGCCTTCAGTTCGACCACCACGGTGACTTCCTTGCCCCGGCGCACCGCCTCGCGCAGCAACTCCATCAGTTCCGAATCCGCGCCCGTGCGGTAGATGGTCTGCTTGATGGCGAGCACCTGCGGGTCGTGCACGGCCTCGCGCAGGAACTCCAGCACGCCATCAAAACTCTCGAAGGGCTGGTGAATCAGCACATCGCCCCGCTTCAACCGCGCGAAGAACGATTCGCCCGGCGTCAATTGCACCGGGTAGCTGGCCTTGTAGGGCGGGAACAGCAGCTTGGGCCGGTCCATCAGGTCGATCAACTGGGTCAGCCGGGCCATGTTGACGGGGCCGTGCACGCGGTACAACGCCTGCGAGGGGAGTCCGAACTGCCGCAGCAGGAAGCTGCTGAGGTAGTCCGAACAGCCGGCCGAAACCTCCAGCCGCACCGCCTGCCCGAAATGGCGGTGCTGCAGCCCCTGGCGCAAAGCGGTGCGCAAGTTCTCCACATCGTCCTCGTCGACCGACAGCTCCGAGTGCCGCGTCACCCGGAACTGGGAGAACTGGCCCACATCGCGCCCGGCAAACAGGTCTGCCAGGTGCGCACGGATCACGCTGGACAAGGATACAAACAGGGTTTCCCCGTCAGACACCGCGTCGGGCAAGCGGATCAGCCGCGGCAGCACGCGCGGCACCTTGACGATGGCGATGTCATTGGCACGACCAAAAGCGTCCTTGCCGCCCAGGCGGACGATGAAGTTCAATGACTTGTTGGCCACCTGCGGGAACGGGTGGGCCGGGTCCAGCCCCACCGGAATCAGCAAGGGACGGACTTCGCGCTGGAAATAGGCCTTGACCCAGTGACGCTGCGCCGGGGTGCGCTCGCCATGCGCCATGATCCGGATGCCCCGCTTGCGAAACGCCGGAAGCAGCTGGTCGTTGTAGATGGAATACTGATGGGTGACCAGCTTGTTGGCCGCCGTAGCCAGCGCCTCGAAAGAAGCCTCGGTGTAGGGGCCCCGGCGCTCCCGCGCCTGGCTGGCGCTGAGATGGGGCTCGGCACGCACCTCGAAGAACTCGTCGAGGTTCGCCGAGACGATGCACAAAAAACGCAACCGCTCCAGCAGCGGCACCTCCGGGCGGCAGGCCCAGTCCAGCACCCGCTCGTTGAAGGCCAGGATGCTGTGGTCGCGGTCCAGCAGGCTGACGACTGAAAGCGGCGGGTTTGCCGCCGGTGCAAGCAACGGAGAGATGGGTTTGGGAAGGGGGATGAGATCTTGCGGCATCACGCGGCACCAAATGACAGATTCATGACCTATTGTTGACCAAATCCATGGCATTGGCATGACAAAACCGTCATAAACCCCGTGGGCTGGCCCAACATCTTCAGCCTGTGCAGGACGCCCGGCGCAGCGCCATCAAACCGCGCAGTGCGCCGCCCTCCACGACGGGGGTGCTCACGCCCCCGCTGACCTGGGATGTCCACGCCC
This sequence comes from Burkholderiales bacterium, assembly GCA_011391155.1. Taxonomy (GTDB): domain Bacteria; phylum Pseudomonadota; class Gammaproteobacteria; order Burkholderiales; family Burkholderiaceae_C; genus JAABQG01. Next base: position 358 of record JAABRA010000353.1, on the reverse strand, counting down.
CGCGGACCCGGACGATCTTCATGCCGCCACTGTGCCGCGCGGCAAGACCCGCGCGGGAGCCGGATGCGCCGCCGCCCAGTGCACCAGTTCCAGGCGTCCGTCCAGATGCTCGACCAGGGCACTGCGGCTTTCCACCCAGTCGCCGTCATTGCAATACAGCGTGCCGTCGATGTCACGCATCTCGGCGCGGTGGATATGGCCGCAGACCACCCCGTCGTGCCCGCGTCGACGCGCCTCGGCAGCCACCGCCGCCTCGAAATCCATGACGTAGTTCAGCGCCTTCTTGACCTTGTGCTTCAGATACGCCGAGAGCGACCAGTACGGCAGCCCCAGGCGCGCGCGCAGGGAATTGAGATGG
>JAABRA010000352.1 GCA_011391155.1 Burkholderiales bacterium | reverse complement strand
TAGCTATGAATAACATAGCTGTCTTGAGGCCGAGGATTGTCAGCGTCATTGAGCCCAGCAGGTGCAACGATGCCGTGCCCAGCGCCAGGCCGTAACGCTGGAGCTGCAGCATGCCGACCACCTCGGCGCTGAAGCTCGAAAACGTCGTCAACGCCCCCAGAAAACCGGTGACCAGCGCCAGGCGCCAGACCGGGTCGAGTTCGGGCAGGTTATTGAACACGGCCACACAAAGGCCCACCAGATAGCCGCCGATCAGGTTGGCGGCCAGTGTGCCCCAGGGCAGTGCTGCCGTGGAGGTGTTGAGCCACAGACCCAGGCCCCAGCGTGCCAGCGCGCCGACGCTGGCGCCCAGGCAGATGGCGATCACTTGCAGCATGATGATTCCGGAAATTGACGGGACAATATGCCCATGAATGTACCCGTGATGCAAAGCCCGAGCGAGATCACCCAGCGGCTGCTGACGCCGGGCCAGGCGCCGTTTCTCGGCGTGGTCATGCTCGACACCCGCTTTCCCCGGCCGGTGGGCGACCTTGGCAACTTGTCCACCTGGCCTGTGCCGGTCAATATCCGGGTGGTGCGCGGCATCTGGCCCGACAAGGTGGTGCAGTCGGCCGCGGGCCTGCACGCCGGGCGGGTGGGGCCGGCGTTCGCCGCCGTGGTGCGCAGTCTGGTGCGCGAGGGCGCGGCCGCGATCACCACCACCTGCGGCTTCCTCGTGCTGCTGCAAAAGGAACTGCAGGCCGCCACCCGGGTGCCGGTCATCACCTCCAGCCTGATGCTGCTGCCCCGGTTGCTGGCCGCCCAGCCGCGCGTGGGCGTGCTGACCATCAGCGCCACGAAACTGGGCAAGGAATATCTGCGGGCCGCCGGTGTGCCGCGCGAGCGGCTGAGTGATGTGGTGGTGCAGGGCGTGGACCCGAAAGGCGAGTTTGCCACCCGCATCCTGGGCAACCAGCCGGCAATGGATCTGGCCCTGGCGCGCGCTGATGTCGTGGCCGCAGCGGTAGCCTTGAAGGCCCGTGCGCCCACGCTCACCGATGTGGTGCTCGAATGCTCCAACATGCCGCCGTACCGCGATGCGATTCTTGAGGCCACCGGGCTCAAGACCTGGTGCCTGCTGGACGACGAACGCTTGTTCCGGCCGTTCAAGCCGACGCCCACAAAGGATGCACCCATCGTCTGACCGCCGACCGGGCGTCGAAATCGCGCCGGTCGGCTCTAAGGCTCAGGGGCTCAGGGGCTTAGGCGCTTAGGGGTTTAGGCGCTCAGGCGCCCGGTCGCTCAGGCGCTCATTTTCTGCGGCAGCCAGGTGACGATGCCCGGGAAAATGTAGATCAGCGCCACGGCCACGCACATCAGCAGGAACATCGGCATGGTGACGCGGGCGATCCAGGGGAGCTGGCGGCCGGTCATGCCCTGCAGCACGAACAGGTTGAAGCCCACCGGCGGCGTGATCTGCGCCATCTCGACCACCAGCACGACGAAGATGCCGAACCAGATCGGGTCGATCCCGGCGGCCTGCACCGTGGGCATCAGCACGCCCATGGTCAGCACCACCATCGAGATGCCGTCCAGGAAGCAGCCCAGGATGATGAAGAAGACGGCGAGCGCCACGATCAGCTGCGCCTGGCTCAGGCCCAGGCTGGTTATCCATTCGGCCAGATGGCGCGGCAGGCCGATGTAGCCCATCGACAGCGTCAGGAAGGCCGCCCCCGCCAGGATCAGCGCGATCATGCAGTACAGGCGCGTGGCGCCCATAAGGGCGTCGCGAAAAGTCGCCCAGTTCATCGAACCCTGCAGCGTGGACAGCACCAGCGAACCGACCACGCCCACGGCGGCCGCCTCGGTGGCGGTGGCGACGCCGGAGTAGATCGAGCCCAGCACGGCGGCGATCAGCAGCACCACCGGAATCAGGCTGCGCGAGCGCGACAGCTTCTGGGCAAAAGTGGTTTTTTCGTCAGAGGCAGGCACCTGGTCCGGGTTGCGCAGCGCCCAGACCATGATGTAGCCGGAGAACAAGGTCGCCAGCAACAGGCCCGGCAGCACACCGGCAATGAACAGCTTGGAGATCGACACCTCGGCGGCCACGCCGTAGACGATCATGATGATCGACGGCGGGATCAGCAGGCCCAGCGTGCTGGCGCCCGCCAGCGTGCCGATGATCATGTGCTCGGGGTAGCCGCGGACTTTAAGCTCGGGCAGGGTCATCTTGCCGATGGTCGCGCAGGTGGCGGCGCTCGACCCCGACACCGCCGCGAAGATGGTGCAGCCGATCACGTTGGTGTGCAGCAGGCGCCCGGGCAGCGCCTGCACCCACGGGGCCAGGCCCTTGAACATGTCCTGGCTCAAGCGCGTGCGAAACAATATTTCACCCATCCAGACGAACAGCGGCAGGGCGGTGAGCGTCCAGCTGCTCGACGAGCCCCAGACCGTCACGGCCATGGCGTCGCCCGCCGGGCGCGTGGAAAACAGCGTCACCGCCATCCAGGCCACACCGGTCAGCGTCAGGCCGACCCAGACACCGCTGCCCAGGATCAGCAGCAGGGATACCAGCAGGGCGGCGGTGATGGCAAGGTCGTTCATGGATTACTCATTTCGCAGCGGTTCATCGGTGCTCGGCGCGAAGCGTTGGCCTTTGACTTCCAGCACCAGCTCGTCGACAAAGGCAATCGCCAGGATCACCGTGCCCACGGCCATGGCGATTTGTGGGATCCACAGCGGTGTGGCGTCGCTGGCGGTGGAAATGTCGTGAAACGTGCGCGATTGCCAGGCCAGCCGGCAGCAATAAAACGCGAACAGGGCTGACAGGGCCGAGGCGAACCCGAGCGCCCACAGCTCCAGGCCCTGCTTCCAGCGTCCGCGCAAGGCACCCAGGATCAGCGTCACGCGAATGTGCTCGCCGCGCTTGAGCGTGTGCGCCAGCGCCAGGAAGCCGCTGGCCGCCATCAGGTAGCCGGCGTAGGCGTCGGTGCCGGGCACATGGAAATGGAACTGCCGCCCGCCAATGGACAGCAGCACCATGCCCAGCAGGCACACCATGAAAAACGCCGCCAGGGCGGCGGCGCCGTTGTAGAGTGCGTCGAGCGCCTTGCGCATCAGCGGCTCGTCAGGGCTTGGTGTAGGCGTCGATCAGTGCCTTGCCCTCGGGGCCGGCCTTCTCGAGCCATTCCTTGAGCATCACGTCGCCGACCTTCTTCATGTCGGCCTTGAGCTGCGCCGAGGGCGCCACGATGTTCATGCCGTTGGCCTTGAGCTTCTCGATGGAATCGGTGTTGGTCTTTTTGGAGCCCGCGATACCGCGCACCTCGGCGTCGGCGGCGGCTTTCATCACGGCCTGCTTCGTCGGGGCATCCAGTGCGTCGAAGGCCGCCTTGTTGACGATCACCGCATTCTTGGGCAGCCAGGCCTGGGTGTCGTACCAGTACTTGATGTGCTCGTAGGTCTTGGTATCAAACCCGGTCGAGCCCGACGACATGTAGGACTCGACCACGCCGGTGGCCATGGCCTGCGACAGTTCCGCCGCCTGCACCGTGACGGGCTGGGCGCCGACCAGTTCGGCAATGCGCGCCGTGGCGGGGCTGTAGGCGCGCCATTTCACGCCCTTCAGATCAGCGGCCGAACTGATCGGCTTCTTGACATAAATGCCCTGCGGCGGCCATGGCACCGCGTACAGCAGCGCCATGCCCTGCTCGGCAAGTTTCTTTTCCAGGAAAGGCTTCTGCACCTTGTACAACCTGGCCGACTCGTCGTAGCTGTCGGCCAGGAACGGCAGGCCGTCGGCGCCAAACAGCTGCCACTCGTTCTGGAAATTGGCCAGCAGGATCTCGCCCGCCTGCGCCTGCCCGCCCTGCACCGCGCGCTTGATCTCGGGCGCCTTGAACAGCGAACCGTTGGCGTGCACCGTGATCTTGAGCTTGCCCCCTGTGGCCTTGTCCACGTCGTTGGCGAACTCCTGCAGGTTGACTGAGTGGAAGTTGGTGGCCGGGTAGGCGGCGGGCAGGTCCCACTTGGTCTGGGCGACGACGGATCCAGCGGCCAGCGACAGGGTGATCGCTGCCATGGTGGAGGAGAGTGCAAACAGGCGACGTTTCATGAAGGGCTCCATAAATAGAGGTTGGTGGGCGGTGCTGGCACTGTAGTGCCGACGGGGGGAATACTGATTGGTGTTTTCCCTAAATGTCGACAAATCGTTGATAAATTGTTTGTGATCTATCTACAATCCGGCTCTCGCAATAGTGATGCCAAGTCCGCTGACCTGGCCAGTGTCTTGCCATGCGTCCCGGTCACTCCGACGGTGCGCCTTCAGGAGGATGTGGATGTCGAAGAAAGCCGTTTCTCCCTTGGAACCCCCCGCCGTCCGGCAGGCCGGCGCAACACCCATCGTGTCGTCCGCGCACCTGGTGTCGCCGCAAAGCGCGGAGCTGAGCGAGTTCGAGTTCGGGCTGATCGTGGCCGGCAACGCCTTCCACCGCTGGATCACGCACTGCATGAGTGCGGCCGGCCTGAAAGACCTCACGCCGCTCGACGTGCTGGTGCTGCACCATGTGACGCACCGCGCCCGGGACAAACGCCTGGCCGACATCTGCTTCATCATGAACGTGGAGGACACGCACCTGATTAACTATTCGTTGAAAAAGCTGCAGAACCTCGGCGTGGTGGTGGGCAGCAAGAACGGCAAGGAGGTGACCTACGCCTCCACCGAACTCGGGCGCGGCCATGTGCAGCGCTACCGCGAAATCCGCGAAACCTGCCTGATCAATGCGCTGAAGGCCGACGACGGCCTGAACCGCGACATCGGCGAGCTGGCGCGCCTGCTGCGCGTCTTGTCCGGCATGTACGACCAGGCGGCACGTGCCGCAGCGTCGCTATGAGCCGCGGCATCCGCAGGGGTGGCCCGTTGGGCCCCCGATGCATGAAATTTTGGTCAAAAGAGCATCATCCCAGCGTCCCCCGGTCATTGTGAGCTATTGATTTATGACTAACCCTGTTTTCCCTGATTCCCCCGTGGTCGCTGGCAAGCGCTGGCAGTTCTGGATCGACCGTGGCGGCACCTTCACCGACGTGGTGGGTAAACGCCCCGATGGCCAACTGGTCACGCACAAGCTGCTCAGCGACAACCCCGAGCAATACCGCGACGCGGCGGTGGCCGGCATTCGCCATCTGCTGGGCCTGCATCCCGGCCAGCCGGTGACGCCGGAACAGGTCGAATGCGTGAAGATGGGCACCACCGTGGCCACCAACGCACTGCTGGAGCGCAAGGGCGAGCCGACGCTGCTGGTCACCACGCGCGGTTTCCGCGACGCGCTGCGCATCGCCTACCAGAACCGCCCGCGCCTGTTCGACCGGCGCATCGTACTGCCCGAGCTGCTCTACAGCCGCGTGATCGAGGCGCTGGAGCGCGTCGGCGCGCACGGCGATGTGGTGCAGGCGCTGGACGAAGACCATCTGCGCGAGCGCCTGTGGGCAGCGTTCGACGCCGGCCTGCGCAGCGTGGCCATTGTCTTCATGCACGGCTACCGCTTCACCGCGCACGAACAGGCGGCCGCGCGCATCGCCCGCGAGGTGGGTTTCACCCAGGTCAGCACCAGCCACCAGACCAGCCCGATGATGAAGTTGATCAGCCGGGGCGACACCACGGTGGTCGATGCCTACCTGTCGCCGATCCTGCGCCGCTACGTGGAGCAGGTGGCCGGCGAGATGCCCGGCGTGAAGTTGTTCTTCATGCAGTCCTCCGGCGGCTTGACCGACGCGCACGCCTTCCAGGGCAAGGACGCGATCCTGTCCGGCCCCGCCGGTGGCATCGTCGGCATGGCCCGGACCGCGGAGCTGGCGGGCATGGATCGCGTCATCGGCTTCGACATGGGCGGCACCTCGACCGACGTGTCGCACTACGCCGGTGCGTTCGAGCGCGAGTTCGAGACCCAGGTGGCCGGCGTGCGCATGCGCGCGCCGATGATGAGCATCCACACCGTGGCCGCCGGCGGCGGATCGATCCTGGCGTTTGACGGCGCACGCTTTCGGGTGGGGCCGCAGAGCGCCGGGGCCAACCCCGGCCCGGCCAGCTACCGGCGCGGCGGCCCGCTGGCGGTGACCGACGCCAATGTGATGGTCGGCAAAATCCAGCCGGCGCATTTTCCCAAGGTGTTTGGTCACGGCGCTGACGAGGCGCTCGATGGCGAGGTTGTGAAGGCCAGGTTTGCCGCGCTGGCCGCGCAGACCGGCCGCGCCCCCGAGGAGGTGGCCGAGGGCTTCATCCAGATCGCGGTGCAGCAGATGGCCAATGCCATCAAGAAGATTTCGGTGGCACGTGGCTACGACGTGACGCGCTACACCCTGCAGTGCTTTGGCGGCGCGGGTGGCCAGCACGCCTGCCTGGTGGCCGACGCGCTGGGCATGACGCGCGTGTTCGTGCATCCGCTGGCCGGCGTGCTGAGCGCCTACGGCATGGGCCTGGCCGACCAGAACGTGATCCGCGAGCAGGCGGTGGAACTCAAGCTGGGCGCGGAAGCGCTGCCTGAGATCGCCGGAAAGCTTGATGCCCTGGCCGCCGCCGCCGAGGGCGAACTGGCCCGGCAGCAGGCCAGCGCGGGCGCCATCACGACGCACCGGCGCGTGCATGTGCGCTACGAGGGCAGCGATGCGGCGCTGGTCGTGGGTTGGCCCGATCTGGATGCCGGCGCCGCCGCACCGGCGGAGGTGCTCGCCGCGGTCACCGCCGGCTTCGAAGCCGCCTACCGCCAGCGCTTCGCCTTCCTGATGCAGGGCAAGGCGCTGGTGGTGGAAGCGGTATCCGTCGAGGCCGTGGTGGCGGGCGACGCGCCCGCCGAGCCGCGCCAAACGCTGCACCCGCCGCGCGACGTGCCGCGCCGCAGCACCGTGCCCGTGTACTCCGGTGGCCAGTGGTTTGATGCCGCGCTGGTGGTGCGCGAAGACCTGCGCCCCGGCGACGTGATTCCCGGCCCGGCCATCATTGCCGAGCAGAACGCCACCACGGTGGTCGAGCCCGGCTGGGAGGCGGCGCTGACGGCGCTGGACCATCTGGTGCTGGAACGCCGCACAGCCCGTGCCGTCACGTACGCCGCCGGCACCACCGCCGACCCGGTGCTGCTGGAAGTGTTCAACAACCTGTTCATGAACATCGCCGAGCAGATGGGCCTGCAGCTGCAGAACACCGCCTATTCGGTCAACATCAAGGAGCGGCTGGATTTCAGCTGCGCGCTGTTCGATGCCGAGGGCCACCTCATCGCCAACGCGCCGCACATGCCGGTGCACCTGGGGTCAATGGGCGAGAGCATCAAGACCGTGATCCGGGAGAACGCAGGCAGCATGCAGCCCGGCGACGTGTATGTGCTCAACGACCCCTACCACGGCGGCACGCACTTGCCGGACATCACCGTGATCACGCCGGTGTACCTGGGCGCTTCCGACGAACCCATGTTCTACGTGGGCTCGCGCGGTCACCATGCCGACATCGGCGGTATCACGCCGGGCTCGATGCCGCCATTCTCGACACGGATCGAAGAAGAAGGCGTGCAGATCGACAATTTCAAGCTGGTGGATCGCGGCGTGCTGCGCGAAGCGGAAATGATTGCGCTGCTCAGCGGTGAACCGAGCGCTGCGCCGGGCCGCCCCAAGCAAGCGAGCGCCCCCTCGGGGGGCAGCGAGGACACTCCAGTGCCGAGCGTGGGGGCCAAATACCCTTCCAGGAACCCCCAGCAGAACCTGGCCGACCTGAAGGCGCAGATCGCCGCCAACGAAAAAGGCGTGCAGGAACTGCGCAAGATGGTCGACCAGTTTGGCCTGGATGTCGTGCAGGCCTACATGCGCCATGTGCAGGACAACGCCGAAGAGTCGGTGCGCCGCGTCATCACCCGCCTGAAGGACGGCGCCTTCACACTGCCACTGGACAACTGCGCGCAGATCCAGGTGGCGATCCGCGTCGATGCGGCCAGCCGCAGCGCCACCATCGACTTCACCGGCACCAGCTCGCAGCAGACCAACAACTTCAACGCGCCCACGGCGGTCTGCATGGCGGCGGTGCTCTACGTGTTCCGCACGCTGGTGGACGACGACATTCCGCTCAACGCGGGCTGCCTGAAACCCTTGCAGGTCATCATCCCGCCGGGTTCGATGCTCAACCCGAACCCGCCTGCTTCGGTGGTGGCGGGCAACGTGGAAACCTCCACCTGCATCACCAACGCGCTGTTCGGCGCCCTGGGCGTGATGGCCGGCAGCCAGCCGACCATGAACAACTTCACCTTCGGCAATGCGCGTTACCAGTACTACGAGACGATTTCGGGCGGCAGCGGCGCGGGCGGCGTGTTCGATGCGGCCGGCGCGTGGACCGGCGGATTCGATGGGACCAGCGTGGTGCAGACGCACATGACCAATTCGCGCCTGACCGACCCCGAGGTGCTGGAGTTCCGCTTCCCGGTGCGCCTGGACAGCTACGCTATCCGCCAGGGCTCGGGCGGCGCCGGGCGCTGGCGCGGCGGCGACGGCGGCGTGCGCCGGGTGCGCTTCCTGGAGGCGATGACGGCCAGCATCCTGTCCAACGGCCGGGTGCATCCGGCCTTTGGCCTGGCCGGCGGCGCGCCCGGGGCACCGGGCATCAACCGTGTGGTGCGCGCCGACGGAACCGTCGAGACGCTGGCCCATATCGGCAGCGCCGAGATGCTGCCGGGCGACGTTTTCGAGATCCACACGCCGGGCGGCGGTGGTTTTGGCGACGGGGAAGGAATACCTTGATGGAAATGGCCGCTTCCCAACGTCAAGCGGTGGTTGTTTGCTACAAAAATAGGATATCCACAAATTCATAGCTAAGAATGACCATTTGACGCTGGGATAGGGCCAAAAACCTATGAAAAAACCCGCCGAGGCGGGTTTTAAAGCCAGACCCCGGCGAGGCCGGATCCGCAGGCGGCAGAGCGAAGCTTACTTCTTGGCTGCGGCGCTGGCGGCCGGCTTGGCGGCACTGGCGGCGGGTTTGGCCGCGTCAGCGGCCTTGGCGGCGGGCTTTTCGTCTTTCTTGGCGTCCTTGGCCTTGGCGTCCGCCTTGGCTTTCTTGTCAGCGTCGGCCTTGGCCTTTTCTTCCGCTTTGGCCTTCTTGTCGGCGTCCTGCTTGGCTTTGGCTTCATCGGCCTTGGCCTTGGCTTCGGCCTTCGGATCCGCCTTGGCGTCCTTGGCGGGTGCAGCGGCTACGGCAGCGGCGGGCTTGGCATCCGCTTTCTTCTCTTCGGTCTTGGCCGCGGGCTTCGCATCCTTGGCGTCCTTGGCCGCGGCGGGCTTCTCGTCCTTCTTCGCGGGTGTCGCAGCAGCGGCGGCGCCCTTGAAGCCGGCGCCATTCACGGTCATGCCTTCGGCCGAGAACTTGGCGGCGTTGGTGTCACCCACGCCCTGGACGCGGGTGATGAAGTCGTTCCAGTCCTTGAAGTTGCCCTTCTTGCGCTCATCAATGATCTTGGTCGAAATGCCGGGGCCGATGCCCTTGATGCTGTCGAGTTCGGCAGCGGTGGCTTTGTTCACATCCACGGCGGCAAAGGCCGCGGCAGCGTACAGCATGGCCACAAGGGCCAGAATCTTCTTCAACATGGGGTTAACTCCTGGGTCGTAAAAACCCGGCAGGCCTGCCGGGACGCCCGGCTATAACGGCGTTGGGGGGTGCGCCGTTGACGTCGGGCCCGGGTTTTGTTGCCCATGAAAACCCGCGCCGGATGCCGGGCGACCGAAACCGCCTGACGCAGCTTCAAAGTTCCTCGACCCGGCGCGGCGGATAGCTGTCCCAGGCCTGGCAGCCCGGGCAGTGCCAGAAATGCTCCTTGGCCTCGAAGCCGCAGGCGGCGCAGCGGTAGCGGCTCAGCGGCTTGACGGCATGGTCCAGGGCGCGCTGCACCAGCGGATGAAACTGGTCGTGCTCCAGCTTTTCGCCGGCGATCCAGCGCGCCGCAGCAATCAGGGAGGGTTCGCGCTCGAGGTGGCGAATGTAGCCCTGGCGGCCCGCACGGGGCTCACCGGCGGCGGCGCTTTCGAGCCTGACAATGGCTTCCATGACGTCCAGTGAGGGCGTCTGCTGGTAGCTGGCACTCAGCAGTGCCAGCGCTTGCGGGGCCGCGCCGCAGATTTCGGCGGTTTCGGCCAGCGCGATGGCCACCAGCGGTGTGGCGCCTGGCACGTCCTGCGTCATGGCGATCAGCGTGGCCAGGGCCAGGGCGTCCTGTCCCTGGGCGCGTTGCAGGCGGGCGAGCTGGATTCGCGGGCGCGCCGACTGCGGCGCGTCATGCATGGCCTGCTCCAGCAGGGTGAGGGCGGCGGCTGCGTCGCCCGAGGCCGCCAGGGTGGCGGCCTGTTCGCACCGGTAGTGCGCCAGACGGCCGGCAAAGCTGGCTTCTCCCGAGGCCTCCAGCTGGCGCGCCACGACGGTGGCCTGTGGCCACTCGCGCGAGCGTTCGTAGATCGCCAGCCGGGCCAGCCGCGCCTGGTTTTCGAAGGCCGTGCCATCCAGCTTGCGCAAGGCGTCCTCGGCCCGGTCGAGCAGGCCGGCCTTGAGAAAGTCCAGCGCCAGCGCGTGCTGGGCGCGGGCGCGGTCGGCCGCTGCCAGATCCCCGCGGGACAGCAGGTGCTCGTGAACGCGAACGGCGCGGTCGTATTCGCCCCGGCGGCGAAACAGGTTGCCCAACGCGAAATGCAGCTCGGACGTATCGGGGTCGTTCTGCACGGCTTCGATGAAGGCATCGATCGCCTGGTCCTGCTGTTCGTTGAGCAGGAAATTCAGCCCCTTGAAGTAGGCCTTGGGGGCGCGGCGGTTCTCCATGCGCAGCTGGCGCAGGTCGAAGCGCGACGCCACCCAGCCCAGCATGAAGGCCAGCGGCAGTCCCAGCAGGATCCAGCCCAGATCAAAGTCCATGCTCAGCGGGGGTTTGGGCCGGGGAGCCGGCCGGCACGCCCGGCGTGACCGGGGGAGCGCGGCGGGCCGCCGTGCGATGCTTCCACCAGCGCGGCACCATGCCCAGGACGCCAATGGCCACACCCGCGGTAAAGGCGGTCAGCACCACCAGCACCAGGGGCGTGCGCCACTGTGTGCCAAAGAAAAAATGGACGGTGGCGTCCTGCTGGTTGTTCAGCGCGAAGGCAAACAGGGTAAAAAAAATGGCTGCCTTAAGCATCCACTTAAGCAGCCACAGAAGTTTCTTCATGAGTCTCCCCGGTGACGGATCGATTCTAGCGCTGCCCCCGCAGTCTGGCGCTGCAGGACGTGCCAGTGATCCGCCGTTCAGACCGGCTTGGCGGCGTTCAATTCCGCGGTGCGCTTGTCCACCGCTTCGCGCAAGGCCTTGCCCGGCTTGAAATGCGGCACCCGCTTCTCGGGAATCGCCACGCTCTCGCCGGAACGCGGGTTGCGTCCCATGCGGGGTGGACGACGGTTGATCGAAAAACTGCCGAACCCGCGGATCTCGATGCGGTGCCCGCGTACCAGCGCGTCACTCATCGCGTCCAGAATCGTCTTGACGGCGAATTCTGCATCGCGATGGGTGAGCTGGCTGAAGCGGGCGGCCAGTTCTTCGACTAAATCTGATCGAGTCATCTAGCAAGTTGGGGACAGAGCACACGGGCGGTCCAAGCCGCCCGGCGTGGTCTGTCCCGCAAGGTTACTTCGAATCGTTGTTGTCCAGCTTGGCGCGCAGCAACGCACCCAGGCTGGTCGTGCCGGCGTTTTCACGCGCCGACTGCTGGCTCAGGGACTGCATGGCTTCGTTCTGGTCGGCCATGTCTTTTGCCTTGATCGATAGCTGGATGTTGCGGGTCTTGCGATCCACGTTGACCACCACGGCCGTGATTTCGTCGCCTTCCTTGAGCACGTTGCGGGCATCTTCCACGCGGTCGCGTGAAATTTCGCTGGCGCGCAGGTAGCCGAGGATGTCGTCGCCGAGGTCGATTTCAGCGCCACGGGCGTCCACGGTCTTGACCTTGCCGGTCACGATCTGGCCCTTGTCGTTGACCGACACGAAGGTGGTGAAGGGGTCCTGGTCGAGCTGCTTGATGCCCAGCGAGATGCGCTCGCGGTCCACGTCCACAGCCAGCACCAGGGCTTCGACTTCCTGGCCCTTCTTGTAGTTGCGCACGGCGGCTTCGCCGGTTTCGTTCCAGGACAGATCGGACAGGTGCACCAGGCCGTCGATGCCGGCGGCCAAGCCGACAAACACGCCGAAGTCGGTGATTGACTTGATCGGACCCTTGACGCGGTCGCCGCGCTTGGTGTTCTGCGCGAACTCCTGCCACGGGTTGGCCTTGCACTGCTTCATGCCCAGGCTGATGCGGCGCTTGTCCTCGTCGATCTCCAGCACCATGACTTCGACTTCATCGCCCAGCGCCACCAGCTTGGCGGGGGCGATGTTCTTGTTGGTCCAGTCCATCTCGGAAACGTGCACCAGGCCTTCGATGCCGGGCTCGAGTTCCACGAACGCGCCGTAATCGGCGATGTTGGTGATCTTGCCGAACATGCGCGTGCCTTGCGGGTAGCGGCGGTTCACGCCCATCCACGGGTCATCGCCCATCTGCTTGAGGCCCAGCGACACGCGGTTCTTCTCGGTGTCGAACTTGAGGATCTTGGCGGAGATTTCCTGGCCGGCCTGAACGACTTCGCTCGGGTGGCGCACACGGCGCCAGGCCATGTCGGTGATGTGCAGCAGGCCGTCGATACCGCCCAGATCGACAAACGCACCGTATTCGGTGATGTTCTTGACCACGCCCCGCACCACGGAACCTTCCTTCAGGGTTTCCATCAGCTTGGCGCGCTCTTCGCCCATGCTGGCTTCGACCACGGCACGGCGGCTCAGCACCACGTTGTTGCGCTTGCGGTCGAGCTTGATGACCTTGAATTCCAGGGTCTTGTTCTCGTACGGAGACAAATCTTTGGTCGGACGGGTGTCCACCAGCGAACCGGGCAGGAAAGCGCGGATGCCATTGACCAGCACGGTCAGGCCGCCCTTGACCTTGCCGGAGGTGGTGCCGGTGACGAATTCGCCGGATTCCAGGGCCTTTTCCAAGCTCATCCACGAAGCCAGGCGCTTGGCGGTGTCGCGCGACAGGATGGTGTCGCCGTAGCCGTTTTCGATGGAGCCGATGGCCACCGACACGAAGTCGCCGACCTGGACTTCGACTTCGCCCTTGTCATTCTTGAATTCTTCCAGGGGCACGTAGGCCTCGGATTTGAGGCCGGCGTTGACCACCACGAAGCTGTGCTCGATGCGAACGACTTCAGCGGTGATGACTTCACCCGGACGCATTTCGGTGCGTTCCAGCGATTCGGCAAATAGGTCGGCAAAAGATTCTGACATTGATTTTCCTGATGCGCAGACAGGTCTTACGACAGCGGAATTGCCATCGTTTGCGGAAGCTGACTGCGACGGTGGTTTGCGGGTTGGGCCCGCGGTTGGGTTGTCGAACCACGCAGCCGGTGCGCGTGATGCGCGGCGGGGGCTGGGTGGGCCTGGGTTGGCAGAAGCGGTGAAGCTTTTGCCATTCTTGCGCAGGGTTCAGGACATCCTGAACGGCTGCCGGTCTTGCCACCATTTCAAGACGGCTTCGACCGATTCTTCAATCGTCAAGTCCGAGTTGTCGAGCAGCAAGGCATCTTCGGCCGGCTTGAGAGGCGCAACGCTGCGGGATGAATCCCGTGCGTCGCGCGCTTCCAGATCTGCGCGAAGACTGTCAATATTAGCAGAAATCCCCTTTGAAATCAACTGCTTATGGCGACGTTCCGCGCGCTTTTCCGCGCTTGCGTTCATATAGACCTTGAGCGGCGCATCCGGAAAGATCACCGTGCCCATGTCGCGCCCGTCCGCCACCAGGCCCGGCAACAGCCGGAATCGATACTGCAGCCCAACCAGCGCGCTGCGTACCGAGGGCAGCGCCGAGACCTGGGACGCGTTCATGCCGGCCTGCTCGGTCCGGATGGCGTCGGTGACGTCCTGTTCGTCCAGCAGCACCTTGCCGCCCACGAAACGCACGGGCAGCGAACCTGCCAGCCGGGCGATCGCCGCTTCGTTGGCGGGCTCGATGGCCAGGTGCGCTTGCGTGGCGGCCAGCGCGGTGATGCGGTACAGGGCGCCGGAATCGAGGAAGTGATAGCCCAGCGTTGCGGCCACCGCGGCGGCCACCGTGCCCTTGCCGGAGGCGGTCGGGCCGTCGATGCAGATCACCGGAATGCGGTCGGGCGTGGCCTGCGCCAGGGCAAACAGGGCCTCGAAGTAATCCGGGAAGGTCTTGGCCACGCACTTCGGATCCTCGATCCGCAGCGGCAGGCCTGCCGGGTTGAAGGCCGCCAGCGAAAAGCACATCGCCACGCGGTGGTCATCGTAGGTGTGGATGCAGGCGGCACGCCAGTGCGCGGGGGAGGCGGGCGGCGCGATCTGGATGAAGTCCGCGCCTTCCTCGACGGTGGCGCCGAGCTTGCGCAGTTCGGTGGCCATGGCGGCGATGCGGTCGGTTTCCTTGACGCGCCAGCTGGCGATGTTGCGCAGTGTGGTGGCACCCTCGGCATACAGCGCCATGACGGCGAGCGTCATGGCCGCGTCGGGGATGTGGTTGCAGTCGAGGTCGATGGCTCTCAAAGGCCAGGCGCCGCGAGAAACTTCGAGCCAGTTGGGGCCGCTGATGACCCGCGCGCCCATGGCTTCGGCGGCCTCCACAAAGCGGATGTCGCCCTGGATCGAGGCCGCGCCGACGCCCTGGATGCGGATGCCCTGGCCGCCTGCCGGTGGCGTGGCCAACGCGCCCAGCGCGATGAAATAGCTGGCCGATGAGGCGTCGGCCTCGACGTGGATCTCCCCCGGCGACTGGTAACGGCTGCCGGCCGGAATGGTGAAACGTTGCCAGCCGTCGCGCTGTACCGCAATGCCATAGCGCGCCAGCAGGTTCAGCGTGATCTCGATGTAGGGTTTGGAGATCAGCTCGCCCACCACCTCGATCACGATACTTTGCCGAGCCACCAGCGGCAGCGCCATCAGCAGCGCGGTCAGGAACTGGCTGGACACATCGCCGCGCACCCGGATCGGTGCGTCCAGCTTGAGTGTTGGCACGCCGATGCGAAGCGGAGGGTAACCCTCAACGCCGGTGCAGGTGATCTGGCAGCCGAGCTGGCGCAGCGCATCCACCAGGTCGCCAATCGGCCGCTCGTGCATGCGCGGCACGCCGGACAGCTCGTAATCCCCGCCCAGCACCGCCAGTGCTGCCGTCAGGGGCCGCATGGCCGTCCCGGCATTGCCCACAAACAGCCGGGCCGGTGATTGCGGGGGCTGGTTGCCCAGGCCCGTGATGGACACGGTGTTTGCCGACGTCGTCACGCCGCAGCCCAGCCGGGCCAGCGCCTCCAGCATCACGCGGGTGTCATCGGAGTCCAGAAGATCATGGATCACGGTGGTGCCGTGGCTCAGCGCCGACAGCAGCAGCACCCGGTTGGAGATGCTCTTGGAGCCGGGCAGGGTGACACGGCCGCCGGCGCGGGCCAGTGGCGGGAGATCCAGGAACTGTGTAGTGAACATTCAGGCCTTCGCGGGTCTGCCGCGTGATTCAAAGGTGGCGCTGCGGCAGGCCAGGCAGCGGCGCCTTCGCATGCCGCACCATCATTTGTGGGGCTTGTGGTTGCTGACGCGCCAGTGCGACCGGGTGTGGCTGGCCTGGCCGATCAGGCTCTCAAGGGCCTGCGCGTTGCCGCCGGCAATGGTTTGCTCCAGGGCCTGGAGCGCGCGCTGGAAAATCCGCGACTGCGTCAGCAACTCCTCGCGGTTCGCCAGCAGGATGTCACGCCAGATGTTGGGTTCACTGGCGGCAATCCGGGTGAAATCGCGGAAGCCGGGGCCGGCCAACGATAGAAACTGGTCGCCCTGGGCCTGTCCCTTGATGGCGTTCATCAGCGCGAAGGCCAGCAGGTGCGGCAGGTGGCTGACGGCGGCAAAGGCGGCATCGTGGGATTCGGGCGACATCTGGGTCACGTGGCAGCCGATGGCGGTCCAGACGTCCATCGCCTGCTGGAGCTGCACCGTGCGGGTGCGCTCGATGGGGGTCAGGATGACCTGCCGGCCGGAGTAGAGGTCCGGGTCGGAATTTTCCACGCCGGCCACCTCCCGCCCGGCAACCGGATGGGCGGGTACGAAGCAGCCGACCTGGTCGCGCAGCACGCGGCGCGCCGCATCCACCACGTCGCGCTTGGTGGAGCCCACGTCCATGATCAGCATGTCGGGCGTGACCAGATGCCGGATGGCCTTGAAGGTCGCTTCCGTGGCCGCCACCGGCACCGCCAGCAGCACGATGTCGGCGCCGGAGACCGCCAGCAGCGCCGACGGCGCCTCCACGTCGATCACGCCCATGAGGCGCGCGCGCTCCGTGGTGGAGGGCGACTTGCTGTAGCCCACGACGCGCTTGACCAGGCCGGCACGCTTGAGCGCCAGCGCGAACGAGCCGCCCATCAGGCCGCAGCCAATCAACCCGAGTTGCTCAAACATCCAGATTCCCCGGCTTGCGTGAATGGAAACAAGTGTGCACGTGATGGATCCTGCTATTCGCCGGCCGGGTAGGTGCCCAGCACTTTGTAGAAGGCGCACAGGCTCTTCAGGTCTTTCAGGGCCGCCGCCACATTAGGCTGGGAAGGGTGCCCCTGCAGGTCAATGTAGAAATAGTATTCCCACTGACCGGAGCGCGCCGGACGGGACTCGAATCGTGTCATCGAGACGCCGTGGGTTTTCAGCGGCACCAGCAGGTCGTGCACGGCACCTGGACGGTTTGGCACCGAGACGATCAGGCTCACGCAGTCCTGGCCCGAGGCCTCGGGCGCCGGCAGGGTCTGGGGTAGACAGATCACCGCAAACCGGGTGCGGTTGAAGGCGTCGTCCTGGATCGCGTGGGCGGCGATGTGCAGGCCAAACTCGGTGGCGGCGCGCTCGCTGGCAATGCCGGCCCAGGCTGGATGGGTGGCGGCCAGGCGCGCGCCCTCGGCGTTGCTGGACACCGCACGCCGCTCCGCGTCCGGCAGATGCGTGTTGAGCCAGCCCTGGCACTGCGCCAGGGCCTGCGGATGCGCCAGCACCACCTCGATGTCGTCCAGCGAGTTCGACAGGCGCAGCAGGTTGTGCCGGACCAGCAGGCTGGTTTCACCCACCACGTGCAGCGGCGACTGCAGGAACAGATCGAGCGAGCGCGAGATCACGCCTTCCGTGGAGTTCTCTACCGGCACCACACCGAACTCGGCGGTGCCAGCCGCCGTGGCGCGGAACACCTCGTCGATGCTGACGCAGGGCACGTGCTCGATGCTGGAGCCAAAGAACTGCAGGGCCGCCTGTTCGCTGAACGTGCCGGTCGGGCCGAGGAAGGCCACGCGCTGCGGCGCTTCCAGCGCGCGGCAGGCCGACATGATCTCGCGCCAGATCATGGCCACGCTGGTGTTCTTGAGCGGGCCGGGGTTGGCACCCTGCAGGCCATGGATGACCTGGGCCTCACGGTCTGGGCGGAACACGGGCGAGCCTTCGACGCGCTTGATGTCGCCGACCTCGTTGGCCAGGGCGGCTCGCCGGTTGAGCAGGGCCAGCAGGTCGCGGTCGACCGCGTCGATCTGGACGCGGAGTTCAGGGAGAGTCTTGGCCATGTCTGCGGGATGCGGGTCTCGTGGTTTCGGCGGCGGGGGCTAAATTCTCGCATGTGCCCCCGGGGCAAGGGTGACCCGACTGGGCGCGACACCGGTGAGCCCGGGAACGGTCTGAACCGGCTTTTTTAGGGATTTATAAGAAAAATAAGGCTGTACCCAGCGTCAAATGGTCATAAGTAGCTATATAAATAATAGCATTCAAAGGTCTTTGGCACCGGTGTCACCGCCCGAGGCGGCGCCCGGGTCTGTGTCCGGGTTCACGTCCGCGTCGGCCACATTGGCGTCGTTTTCAACGATGCGCTGCAAGCCGCTGAGTCGGGAGCCTTCGTCCAGGCCGATCAGCGTCACGCCCTGCGTGGCCCGGCCGAGCTCGCGGATCTCACTGACGCGGGTGCGTACCAGCACGCCCTTGTCGGTGATCAGCATGATCTCATCGTCGGCGTGCACCAGGGTGGCGGCCACCACCCGGCCATTGCGCTCGCTCTGCTGGATCGCGATCATGCCCTTGGTGCCGCGGCCGTGGCGCGTGTATTCGGTAATGCTGGTGCGCTTGCCGTAGCCGTTTTCGGTGGCCGTCAGCACACTTTGCTGCTCGTCTTCGGCGACCAGCATGGCGATCACGCCCTGGCCGTCATCCAGCATCATGCCGCGCACGCCGCGCGCATTGCGACCCATCGGACGCACGTCGTTTTCGTCGAAGCGAACCGCCTTGCCGCCATCACTGAACAGCATCACGTCATGCTGGCCGTCGGTCAACGCCGCACCGACCAGGAAGTCGCCCTCATCCAGGTCCACCGCGATGATGCCGGCCTTGCGCGGGTTGCTGAATTCGTCCAGCGTGGTTTTCTTGACGGTGCCCATGCGGGTCGCCATGAACACGTATTGATCCGCGGGGAAGGTGCGCTTTTCGCCCGTCAAGGGCAGCACCACATTGATTTTCTCGCCATCCTGCAGCGGGAACATGTTCACGATCGGGCGCCCGCGCGAGCCGCGCGAGCCTTGCGGCACTTCCCAGACCTTGAGCCAGTAGAGCCGGCCGCGGTTGGAGAAGCACAGGATGTAGTCGTGGGTGTTGGCGATGAAGAGCTGGTCGACCCAGTCGTCTCCCTTGGTCGCCGTGGCCTGCTTGCCGCGGCCGCCGCGCTTCTGCGCGCGGTATTCGCTCAGCGGCTGGCTCTTGATGTACCCGCTGTGGCTGAGCGTCACGACCATGTCGGTCGGGGTGATCAGGTCTTCGGTGCTCAGGTCGTAGGCGCTGTGCTCGATCTGGCTGCGCCGCGCGCCGATCTTGCTCTGGCCGAACTCCTGGCGGATGGTGGTGAGTTCGTCGGTGATGATGGCCGAGACCCGCTCGGGCCGGGCCAGGATGTCGAGCAGGTCCTCGATTTCCGCCATCACCTCCTTGTATTCAGCAACGATCTTGTCCTGCTCCAGCCCGGTCAGGCGTTGCAGGCGCATCTGCAGGATTTCCTGGGCCTGCGTTTCGCTCAGGCGGTACAGGCCGTCAGCGCCCATGCCATAGTCTTTTTCCAGCCCGTCCGGACGGTAGTCGTCGGCATTGATCACGCCGCCGTCGGCGCGGGTCCGGGTCAGCATCTCGCGCACCAGACTGCTGTCCCAGGCCCGGGTCATCAGTTCAGCCTTGGCCACCGGCGGCGTCGGGGCGTTGCGGATGATGCGGATGAACTCGTCGATATTGGCCAGCGCCACGGCCAGGCCTTCGAGCACGTGGCCGCGCTCGCGCGCCTTGCGCAGTGTGAAGACGGTGCGCCGCGTCACCACTTCGCGGCGGTGCTGCAGAAAGACGCTGATCAGATCCTTCAGATTGCACAGCTTGGGCTGGCCGTCGATCAACGCCACCATGTTGATGCCGAAGGTGTCTTGCAACTGGGTCTGCTTGTACAGGTTGTTCAGCACCACCTCGGGCACCTCGCCGCGCTTGAGCTCGATCACCAGACGCATGCCGGACTTGTCGGACTCATCCTGGATATGGCTGATGCCCTCGATCTTCTTCTCGTGCACCAGTTCGGCCATGCGCTCCTGCAGGGTCTTCTTGTTCACCTGGTAGGGCAGTTCGTCCACGATAATGGCCTGGCGCTGGCCGCGGTCGATGTCCTCGAAGTGGCAGCGGGCGCGCATCACGACACGCCCCCGCCCGGTGCGGTAGCCGTCTTTCACGCCATTGATGCCGTAGATGATGCCGGCGGTGGGGAAGTCCGGGGCCGGGATGATCTCCATCAGTTCATCGATCGAGGCCTCCGGGTTGCGCAACAGGTGCAGGCAGGCGTCCACCACCTCATTGAGGTTGTGCGGCGGTATGTTGGTGGCCATGCCCACCGCAATGCCGCCCGAGCCATTGACCAGCAGGTTGGGCAGCTTGCTCGGCAGCACCAGGGGTTCTTTCTCGGAGCCGTCGTAGTTGGGTCCGAAATCGACGGTTTCCTTGTCGATGTCGGCCAGCATCTCGTGCGCAATCTTGGCCAGGCGGATTTCGGTGTACCGCATGGCGGCCGCGTTATCGCCGTCCACCGAGCCGAAGTTGCCTTGCCCATCGACCAGCATGTGACGCATGGAAAAGTCCTGCGCCATGCGAACGATGGTGTCGTACACCGACTGGTCGCCGTGCGGGTGGTATTTGCCAATCACGTCGCCAACGATGCGCGCCGACTTCTTGTAGGCGCGGTTCCAGTCGTTGTTGAGCTCATGCATGGCGAACAGCACGCGCCGGTGCACAGGCTTGAGGCCGTCGCGGGCATCCGGCAGGGCGCGGCCGACGATCACGCTCATGGCGTAGTCGAGGTAGCTCCGGCGCATTTCCTCTTCAAGACTGACGGGCAGGGTTTCTTTGGCGAATTGGGTCATGAAAGGTTATTACGCGGTAAGCGCCCGATTTTAGGGCGAACAGGTTGTAGCAATTGAGCAACATATCGGGATAATTGCGACGATGGGCCATGCAGGCAGGCCTTTTTGGGAGCAGTTTGGCGAATGACCTGTGGCACAATGACCTCAACGTTTGTGGTGATGGTCATCCCAAGCGTCCATTTTCCGCAGCGAGGCTGCGCCTTTTTCCCCAAGAGGAGAACCATGAAGAATCTGAATAAAGTCGCAATGCTGTTTGCATCGGTTGCATTGACTGCCCCGATGATTGGTTTCGCTGCCGGTCATACCGGCATGGCCAAGCCCATCGCCAAGCCCACGGCGGAGCAATTCAAGTACGCCGATGGTTCGCACCAGTGGCGTGCGGCCGACGGCACGGTCTGGATGAACGGCACCAATGAGCTGTGCTGGAGAGACTCCAACTGGACTCCCGCCACGGCCTACCCGGGTTGCGACGGCGCTGCGATGCCGCCGGCTGCCAAAGCCGCTGCGCCTGCGGTCGTCGCACCTGCGCCAGCCGCCAAGCCCGCCGCGCCTGCTGCCAAGCCCGCCCAGCCGCCGGCCGCCACCAAGGTGACCTACGCTGCGGATGCGTTCTTCGACTTCGACAAGTCGGTCCTGAAGCCCGAAGGCAAAGCCAAGCTCGACGACCTGACCGGCAAGATCAAGGGCATCAACCTGGAAGTCATCATCGCTGTGGGTCACACCGACTCCATCGGTACGGAAGAGTACAACCAGAAGCTGTCGGTCCGCCGTTCTGAAGCCGTGAAGGCCTATCTGGTGTCCAAGGGCATCGAAAAGAACCGCGTGTACACCGAAGGCAAGGGCGAGAAGCAGCCAATCGCTGACAACAAGACCGCCGAAGGCCGCGCCAAGAACCGTCGCGTTGAAATCGAAGTGGTCGGTACCCGCGCCAACAAGTAATCTCCGGATTGCCCAAAAAAAGCCCCAGCGATGGGGCTTTTTTTATGCTTTCGGTGAAAATCAGCCTATGACTCAAACCTTGAATGCCGACCCGGCCGAACTGGCCAAGTTCTCCGACCTGGCCCATCGCTGGTGGGACCCCGAGAGCGAATTCCGCCCCTTGCACCAGATCAACCCCTTGCGACTGGACTGGATCAACACCCTCGCGCCTTTGGCCGGAAAGCGGGTGCTGGACGTGGGTTGTGGCGGCGGCATTCTGGCGGACGCCATGGCCCGCAAGGGCGCCGAGGTGCTGGGTATCGATTTGTCGTCAAAGTCCCTGAAAGTCGCGCAATTGCACGCTCTGGAGGCCCAGACGGCTGGCGTAAGCTACCGTGAGGTCAGCGCCGAAGCGCTGGCCGCCGAGCAGGCTGGCAGCTTTGACGTGGTGACCTGCATGGAAATGCTGGAACATGTGCCCGACCCCGGTTCCATCGTGCGGGCCTGCGCCGCCCTGGTCAAGCCCGGCGGCTGGGTGTTCTTCTCGACGCTGAACCGCAATCCCAAGTCGTTTCTGTTCGCCATCGTGGGCGCGGAATACGTGCTCAACCTGCTGCCCCGCGGCACGCATGAATACGCCAAGTTCGTGCGTCCCAGTGAGCTGGCCGGCCATTGCCGCGCCGCCGGGCTCGACCTGCAGGGCACCCGCGGCATGCAGTACAACCCGCTGACCCGGCATTACTGGCTCAGCGCCGACACCAGCGTCAACTACCTGTTTGCCACCCGCAAGACGGGCGATGGGACCTGAATCCGTGTTCGACGCTGTGCAGGCCGTGTTGTTCGACCTGGACGGCACCCTGATTGACAGCGCGCCTGATCTCGGGGCGGCGGCCGACAAGATGCGGGTTGACCGCGGCCTTCCGTCGTTGCCGCTGGCACACTACCGCTCCATGGCCGGTGCCGGCGCACGCGGCATGCTGGGCGTGGCGTTCGGCCTGACCCCCGAGCACGCTGACTACGAGGCCCTGCGTGAAGAATTCTTCGTCAACTACGAAGCCTGCATGACGCAGCGCACCTACGCCTTCGAGGGGGTGGCCGAGCTTATCAACGCGCTCGAGGCCCGCCACCTGCCCTGGGGCGTCGTGACCAACAAGTCGCGCCGTTTCACCGAGCCGCTGACCCGCGCGATGCCCTTGTTTGCCACGGCGGCGGCAGTGATCAGCGGCGACACCACGCCGCACGCCAAGCCGCATCC
>JAABRA010000351.1 GCA_011391155.1 Burkholderiales bacterium | reverse complement strand
CAGCGGCGGCAGCGCATGGTGCGTGAGCAGCCAATCGGCCCAGGCCTCGGGCGGCGCGTCGGCGCCGCTCACGTTGCCGTCGAAGGCGTCGGTGAAGTGCGTGACGATCAGGTGCGCCAGGCGCTGGCCTTCGGGCAAGGCGTCGCTGGCGCGTGCCAGTTCGGTCGCCAGGTCGGAGGTGGTCAGGGCGACTTTGGCGTCGGGGTCGGTGATGGTGTGCTTGAGCTCCTCGGCGCGGTTCATCGGGTTCACCGGCACCACCACGGCATTGGCGCGCAGGATGGCGAAATGCGCGATCACCAGCTGCGGGCAGTTCTGCATGTTCAGCACCACACGGTCGCCCTTGGCCACGCCCAGCGCTGCCAGGCGCGCCGCCAGCATCTCGGCCTTGTGCATCACCTCCTGGTACGTGAACACCCGGCCGAAGAACACCAGCGCGGCCTTGCCCGGATAGCGCCGGGCGCTGATCGCCAGGTTGTCCCACAGCGACGTGGCGGGCGGCGTGATGGCGTGGGGCAGCCGCTTGGGCCAGAACTTGTAGTGCGCGCGCATGGGGTCCTTGAAGAGTGGTGGCCGGGTGGCGCGATGCTAAACCGGGCCGGGTCTGGCGCGGATCATGGGCTTGTCACGATGGCGACCAGTGCGTCGGCGCGGTTTGACAACGAGTCCCGCTTGGGCAGTGCGGCGAGGACCGGCCCCGACTGACGCGGACATCCTGATGCGTGCCAATAACGGCCCGTTGTTGGTCCCTGTTATTAACCGCCGCAGTACGCACGCCTTCACTGGCCGGCGTTTCTCAGGCATGGGCAGCGACCGGTTGGTCGTCATGCTCCAGGGCTGGGTGCGCCGGTTTGGCCTGCCCGCAGCGACAGGAATGGCAAGCGCGTTGCCCACACAACGGGTCGGCGCGCCTGTCTAATCCTGTTTACATAGAAGACGAGCACCAAAATACAAAGGGTAAAGGCACTTTTGTCAAATATCTGGTGCGATAGGCACGCCAAGAACTGGTGCCGCGCAGGGTCCGCGCATGGCCGTCCATCTGCTGACCACCGTAGCGATGGACGGGCGAGAGTACGAGGTGGAAGCGATCACCACCGGCTTCTGGAGGAGCGGTCACCCACGCTTGTCAACCCGCCGTGGCGATGCCATGATGCGTCCATGCCCGCAGAAGTGCCCTTTTTCGTGGCGGCCGCAGTCTGCGCCGCTCTGGCTGCATGGCAAGTCTTTGGTGCCCGCGGTGCCGGCGGTGGTGCACGGGCCGGCATTCCCATGGCTGTCGCTGCCACCGTGCTTCTGGTCTGGGGCCTGGTCGGTGGCCTGTATGCGCCTTACGCTCTGACGGCGGCCAGGCAGGCCCATCGTGCACTCACCCCCGACTCACTACGCAGTCTGGAAGTCTGGCCCGGCAAGCACCTGCCGACCAACCCGTCCCTGGTGGTCGCACCCGTCACCGCTACCGCCGCGCCGACGCTGCGAAGCGTCGGCCAGGCACTGCGTGACGCCCAGCCCTGGACCCGCGCCACCGGCCCGGTGCTCTGGAGCGCCCGCATCCGGCTCGACGACGGCGGACCCTTGCATCGCTACGTGATCACGGCCACCACCAACCGGCAGGTGTTCATTGAGCTTTTCAGTGAGGGCGACCACGGTTGGGTGCTGGGCGTCTGGCGGTCTGACACCCTGCTGGACCTTCTGCCGTCAGTGACCGCCCGACCGGCGGCCGATATCGCATCAAACGGCGCCCGCTGAGCCGCGCAGCAAGCGGACGACGCCGCAGACCCTGTAAACCCTCCAGTGCCGGGCCCCGAAGGCGACACCCGAAAACGTGTTGGAACTTTCGTTGCGCGCCAGTATCATTCGCACCATGCGCGTGCTGCTTCTCGCCTTGATGATCGTCCTGTTGCCCCTGCGCGGGTGGATGGGTGATGCCATGGCAATGAACGCCGCGACTGGCGCCCAGGCCGCTATTCAAAGCATAGCTGAAAATGACCATTCTGCGCTGGGAACAGCCCATTTTTATGCGCAATCCACGGGTTTTGCCTTGGCGGGAACGCTGGCCGAGTGCCCGGATCACGCCCCCACGGCTGAAGCGGCATCGGGCCCGGCCCTGTCCGGTGCGCCGCTGATCAGCGCCCACCCCGACTGCACCGCTTGCGACGGCTCCGCCCATGACACGGCCTGCAACGCGTGTCAGGCGTGTCACACGGTCGCGATGCGCACCGACGCAAGCTCACTTTCTGAATTCCACCTGCCGGCCCTCGCACCGGCCACGTCGTTCCACAGCTTCACCAGTGCCCTGCCGGCACCCGGCCTGAAGCCGCCCATTTCCTGATCTCCCAGCCGTCGTCCGTCCGCCAGCGCGTCATCTGACGCTGCCCGGCGGATGCCCTGACGCTTGACCCGATGCGCCGGCCTTCAGGCCGGCCCGGGCAACGTCGCTGATTTCAGGAGGTTCAAGGTGCTTGTCGTCATGCCCCGTGCCGCGTCGGCAACGGCTGCAATCCCATGGTCAACCTTCCCGCGACCGGAATTGATCCTGAATCAATAGCAAACATCGACCATCCGACGATGGGATGGTCGCTATTTTTCCTGAATTTTCCCCACATTGCTTCCCCCACGGAGATCACCATGCAAAGACGTTCCATCCTCCAGTCGCTGGCCGCTGCGGCCCTCACCAGCCTGAACCTGCCCCTTTTGGCAAAGCCCGCCCTGACCGTGGTCGAAGTCTGGAAAGACCCCAGTTGCGGTTGCTGCAAGGACTGGATCGCCCACATGCAGTCCAGCGGGTTTGCCGTCAAGGTCCATGACACCGGCAACACCGCGGCCCGCGCGCGCCTCGGCCTGCCGCAGAAGCTGGGCTCCTGCCACACCGCCCTGGTGGGTGGCTACGTGGTTGAAGGCCATGTGCCAGCGCGCGACGTGTTGCGCCTGCTGCAAGAGCGGCCCAGGGCGCTCGGCCTTGCGGTGCCCGGCATGCCGGTCGGCTCGCCCGGCATGGACGGCCCCGCCTATGGGGGCCGCAAGGACGCGTACGACGTGCTGCTGGTTCAGGTCGATGGCAACACCCGCATTTTTTCCCGCCATTGACCACCGGAATAAGCCCTGAAAGCCTGCGGCCCCTGCGGGTCGAACCTTTGAGAAGAGACTTCCCATGTTTTCATTCCATGACACACGGCGCCATTGCATTGCGGCCACCCTGGCCGCATCGGCCCTGGCCGCGCACGCGCAGGCACCCTTGCCCGGCGCGGACCTGCCCACGTTGCTGGCCATCGCCCGCGAGCGTAATCCCGAGTACGCCAGCATGCGCGCCGAAGCGCAGGCCGCCACCGAGCGGGTGACGCCCGCCGGTGCATTCCCCGACCCCCGGTTCCGCGCCGAGCTGATGGACATCACCCGAATGGGCGAGCAGAACCCGAGCCTGTGGCCCGCCAACGTCGGCGGCACGCGGTACACGCTGACCCAGGAACTGCCCTGGTTTGGCAAGCGGGACCTGAAACGGGAGATCGCCACATTCGATGCGGAAGGCGTTCAGGCCAAGGCGCTGGGAACCTGGTCCGAGCTGGCGGCAAAAGTCCGGATTGCCCAGGCCCAGCGCCTGTACCTGCACGGCAACCGCAAACTGACCCTGGAAATCCTGGATCTGATGGAGCGCCTGGAAAAGATCGCCCAGGTGCGTTATGCCGGCGGCCTGGCAGCACAGCAGGACGTGATCCGGGCGCAGATCGAGCAGACCACCATGCGCAGTGAACTGGTCACGCAGGACGCCGAGGCGCGCCAGGTCAACGCACGACTCAACGCCCTGCTGGCGCGGCCTGCGTCGGCACCGCTGGCCGTGCCGGAACCCTTGCGCCCCTTGCCCACGCCGGCCCAACTCGACGCCGCGGCGCTTGAAGAACGCGTGCGCAGCCGCAACCCGCAGTTGTTCAGCGACGACGCACGGATCAAGTCCGCCGAGAAAGGTCGCGAGCTGGCCTACAGGAACCGCATTCCCGACTTCATGATCGGCGTCCAGCCGACGCAGTACCAATCCTCCCTCAAGGAGTGGACGCTGATGCTCGAAGTGAACATTCCGCTGCAGCAGGCATCGCGCCGCGCTCAGGAGCGCGAATCAGAGGCCATGCTGGCCGCCGCACTGGCCCGCAAGGAGGCTACGGCCAACCAGGTGCTGGCCGACCTCTCGGAGAACCTGGCCGGGATCGAGGCCGCGCGTCGCATCGAGAACCTGGCGACGACCAGCTTGCTGCCCCAGGCCGAACTGACCTTCAATGCAGCCCTGGCCAGCTATGAAAACACCAAGGTGGATTTCGCCACATTGCTGGAAGCGCAACGGGCCATCCGCCAGGCCCGGCAAAACCAGATCAAGGCCCGGTTCGAGGGGCAGGTCCGGCTGGCAGAGATCGAAAAATTACTCGGAGAAGCGCTATGAAACATGGCAACAGACTGGCGATGGGCATCGTTGCCGTGGCGATCCTGGCAGCAGGTGGCGGTTACTGGCTGGGCACCTGGGGAGCCGCCTCGACGCGCCTTAGCGCGACAGACTCCCCGCCGGGGGCTGAAGCGGCTGCCGGCGATGCCGTGAAGGCGGAAAAGAAACTGCTTTACTACCGCAACCCGATGGGCCTGCCCGACACGTCGCCGGTCCCGAAAAAAGACCCGATGGGCATGGACTACATCGCGGTCTATGCGGGTGGCGATGAGGGCGAGCCGGCCGCGGCCGGCCAGATCAGGATCAGCACCGAAAAAGTGCAGAAGCTCGGTGTGCGCACCGAAGCGGTCCAGTCCCGCGCCCTGGACCGAACGGTGCGCGCCGCGGGCCGGATCGAGCCCGATGAACGGCGGGTCTATGCGATCGCACCGAAGTTCGAGGGCTACGTCGAGCGCCTTCATGTCAACGTCACCGGCCAACCGGTGAGCAAGGGTCAGGCCTTGTTCGACGTCTACAGCCCTGAACTGGTCTCGGCGCAGCGGGAGTACGCCATTGCCATGCAGGGCGTGACTTCGCTCAAAGAGGCCGGCGGTCCGGCGCAGGCCGGCATGCAGCAACTCGCCGAGTCGAGCCTGCAGCGCTTGCGAAACTGGGATGTCTCCGACGAGCAGATCAAGGTGCTGGCCAGTTCCGGCGAGGCAAAGCGCACCCTGACCTTCCGCTCCACCGCCTCGGGAATCGTGACGGAGAAAAAGGCGGTGCAGGGCAATCGCTTCATGCCCGGCGAAGCGCTCTACCAGGTGGCCGACCTGTCGTCTGTCTGGGTCATCGCCGATGTCTTCGAGCAGGACATCGGGCTGATCAGAACGGGCGCCCTGGCAAAAGTCAGGATCAACGCTTACCCCGACAAGCCGTTCGAGGGCAAGGTGATCTATGTCTATCCGACACTCAAGGCAGAGACGCGCACCGTGCCGGTCCGGGTGGAGCTGGCCAACCCTGGCCTGCTGCTCAAGCCGGCGATGTTTGCACAGGTCGAGCTGTCGGTATCAGGCAAAGGGCCGGTGGTCAGCGTGCCGTTGTCGGCCGTGATAGACAGTGGCACGCGCCAGATTGTGCTGATCCAGAAAGGCGAAGGGCGCTTCGAGCCGCGCGAGGTCAGGCTGG
The DNA here is from genome assembly GCA_011391155.1 of Burkholderiales bacterium. Lineage (GTDB taxonomy): Bacteria > Pseudomonadota > Gammaproteobacteria > Burkholderiales > Burkholderiaceae_C > JAABQG01. The sequence goes on along the minus strand of JAABRA010000351.1, from coordinate 18,233 downwards.
GGGCCCGCAGCGACACTTATGTGGAAGTCATCGAAGGTGTGAAGGACGGCGAGCAGGTGGTGGTTGCGGCCAACTTCCTGATCGACGCGGAAAGCAATCTCAAGGCGGCTCTCAGCGGATTCAGCAGCCCGCCCCCGGCTTCGGCTTCGAGCGCAGCACCGGCAACGCCAGCCAGGACGGAACCGCCGGCAGGCCCAGGACCGAAGCTGCCTCCGGGATCTGGCCACCGGGCTGAGGGCACCGTCGACAGTGTCGATGCCAAGGCAGGAACGATCAGCGTTAGCCACGGCCCAGTCCCCAGTCTCAAATGGCCGGCCATGACCATGGAGTTCAAGGCGGCCAATTCCTCGTTGCTGCCTGCACTCAAGCCGGGCGCGAAGGTCAGCTTCGAGTTCATTGAGCGCCAGGCCGGCGAATGGGTCATCACCAGCGTCAAGCCAGCGGGGGCACGTTGAAATGAAACAGAAACTCTTGGTGCCCCCCGCTGGCCTGCGGTCCGCAGAATTGGGGGCAGAGCCCGATTCGGTTCAGCCTTGTCGGCCCAATGAGATGAATCGGGCCGAATCGGGATCCGACCCCAAATCCGCTTCGTCAGGACCCCAACGCGCACTGCTGATCATCGTTGCGCAATCGGTAGCAGATTTGGGGTCGGATACCCATTCGGCGAACCCCATTTTCGTCAGTCAACCGCGCGTGACCGAATGGGGCTCTGACCCCAATTCTGCGGGCTACCAGCACGGCCTTCCCTGCTAGGCGAACCACCATGCTTTCCACCATCATTGACTGGTCAGGCAGGAACCGTTTCCTGGTCCTGCTCGCCACCCTGTTCATCACGGTGTGGGGCGTCTTTGCCGTGCTGCGCACGCCCATCGACGCCCTGCCCGACCTCTCGGACGTGCAGGTCATCGTCTACACCGAATTCCCGGGCCAGGCGCCGCAGGTGGTGGAGGACCAGGTCACCTACCCGCTGACCACCGCCATGCTGTCGGTGCCCAAGTCCAAGGTGGTGCGCGGCTTTTCCTTCTTCGGCGCGTCATTCGTCTACATCATCTTCGAGGACGGCACCGACATCTACTGGGCCCGCTCGCGGGTGCTGGAATACCTCAACTTCGCCGCCGGACGCATGCCCAAGGGCGTCACGCCGCAGATCGGCCCGGACGCCACTGGTGTCGGCTGGGTCTACCAGTACGCGCTGCTGGCGAAAGACAAGACGCTGGCAGAACTGCGCTCCATCCAGGACTGGTACGTGCGCTACCAGCTGACCAAAGCGCATGGTGTTGCGGAAGTGGCATCGGTCGGCGGCTTCGTGCAGACCTACCAGGTCACGGTCGATCCGGTCAAGCTGCGCGCCTTTGGCATTCCGCTGATGAAAGTGGCCCAGGCGATCCGGGACTCGAACCGCGACGTCGGCGGGCGCGCCGTGGAGATGGCCGAGACCGAATACATGGTGCGTGGCAAAGGCTACCTGCGCGGCAAGGCGGATATCGAAATGCTGGTCGTAAAGAGCGACAAGGGCACGCCGGTGCTCATCCGCGACATCGCGCGGGTGGAACTGGTGCCGGATGAACGGCGTGGCCTGACGGAACTCAACGGCGAAGGGGAAGTGGTCTCTGGCATTGTCATGGCGCGCTACGGACAAAACGCACTGGAGGTCATTGCCAACATCAAAAGCAAGATCGCTGAAATTGCCCCCGGCTTGCCCGAGGGCGTGACGGTACAGGCGGTGTACGACCGCTCGGAGCTGATCCACCGCGCCATTGACACGCTGAAAAATACCCTGATCGAGGAATTGATCATCGTGGCCATCGTCTGCTTCGTCTTTCTGTTGCACGTGCGCAGTGCGCTGGTGGCCACGGTGATGTTGCCGGTCGCGATCCTGATGGCGTTCATTGCCATGAAATCACTTGGCATCAGCGCCAACCTGATGAGTCTCGGCGGCATCGCCATTGCCATTGGCGCAATGGTCGATGCCTCCGTCGTCATGATCGAAAATGCGCACAAACATCTGGAACGCCTGCCCAAGGAACACAGCGAGCGCGAGCGCGCCACCGCCCTGATCACCGCTTGCCAGGAAGTCGGTCCGGCACTGTTTTTCTCCCTGCTCATCGTCACGGTGTCTTTCGTGCCGGTGTTCAGCCTGGAAGGACAGGAAGGGCGGCTGTTCGCGCCACTGGCCTGGACCAAGACCTTGTCAATGGCGTCGGCGGCGTTACTCTCCGTCACGCTGGTGCCAGTGCTGATACTGATGTTTGTGCGCGGAAAAATCATGCCGGAAGCCAGTAACCCGGTGAACCGCTTCCTGATCTGGGTCTATCGCCCCATCATCCACGGCGTGATGCGCTGGAAGAAGATCACCATCCTGGTGGCTTTGTTGGTGTTGGGCGTGTCGTTGTACCCCGCCTCAAAGCTGGGCTCGGAATTCATGCCCACGCTCAACGAAGGCAGCCTGCTTTATATGCCCACCTCATTGCCCGGCATGTCGATTACCAAGGCCGCTGAATTGCTGCAGACACAGGACAAGATCATCAAGAGCTTTCCCGAGGTGGCCTCCGTCTTTGGCAAGGCCGGACGTGCCAACACAGCGACCGACCCGGCGCCGACCGAGATGTTCGAGACCGTGATCAATCTCAAGCCCGAGTCCGAATGGCGTGCCGGCCTGACCGTCGACAAGCTGATCGCCGAAATGGACCAGGCGCTGCAGTTCCCCGGTGTGGCCAACTCATGGACCATGCCGATCAAGGCGCGCATCGACATGCTGTCCACAGGAATTCGCACGCCGATCGGCATCAAGGTGTTTGGCAAAGACCTGGGCGAGATGGAAAAACTGGCCAAACAGATAGAGACCGTGGTCAAAGCCGTTCCTGGCACCAGCAGCGCCTTTGCAGAGCGCCTTACCGGCGGCTTTTACCTCAATATCGAACCCGATCGTGAGCAACTGGCGCGCTATGGGCTGGCTGTCGGCGACCTTCTCGATGTGGTCGGCATCGCGCTGGGCGGCGAGATGGTCACCCTCACCGTGGAGGGGCGAGAGCGCTATGGCGTGACGGTGCGTTACCCGCGCGACTTGCGTTCGGACCCGCAGCAGATTGCCCGCGAGGTGCTGATTCCCACCATGGAAGGCGCGATGATCCCGCTCGGCCAGCTGGCGAGGATCGAAATCGCCAAGGGAGCGCCGGCAATCCGCACCGAGAATGCGCTGCTCTCTGCGTACATCTATGTCGACCTCCGCGACCGCGACATTGGCAGCTACGTGGCGGATGCCAAGAAGGCTGTCGCTGAACAAGTAACCTTCCCGAGTGGCTACTACATCACCTGGAGCGGTCAGTTCGAGTACATGGAGCGCGCGATTCAGAAAATGAAGGTGGTGATTCCAGTGACGCTGCTGCTCATCTTTTTGCTCCTTTACCTCAATTTCAAGCGCGTCACGGAAACGCTGATCGTCATGCTCTCCGTGCCGTTCGCGCTGGTAGGCGGCGCCTGGTTCATGTGGTTGCTCGACTACAACATGTCGGTGGCCGTGGCCATCGGCTTTATCGCGCTGGCCGGAGTCGCCGCTGAAACTGGCGTCGTCATGCTGCTCTATCTCGATCACGCCTGGGAAGATGTCAAGACGAAATGCCGCGCCACCGGCGGCGTTCCGGGCGCCGACGACCTGTACGCGGCCGTGATGGAAGGCGCTGTCGAGCGCGTGCGGCCCAAGATGATGACCGTCGTCTCAACGATGGCCGGCCTGCTGCCCATCATGTGGGTGACTGGCACCGGCTCCGAAGTGATGCGACGCATCGCAGCGCCCATGATTGGCGGCATGGTCTCCAGTACCGTATTGACGCTGGTGGTGATACCGGCCTTGTACGCCGTCGTGAAGAAGTGGCGACTCGACAAGGGACTGGAATAAGGGGCGCCAGACAGCGTTCTCAGGCTACTCGCCAGCGTCATAATTGACTCCATGATCACTTTGCGCACCGGGAACAGTTCCGGCTCGATCACCAACGTCGCCGGCATCGAGGTCGGCCATTTCACCGACGCCCGTCGGCCCACCGGATGCACGGTCGTGCTGGTGCGCGGCGGCGCCGTCGCCGGCGTCGATGTGCGGGGCGCTGCCCCGGGCACTCGGGAGACCGATTTGCTTGACCCCTGCAACGTGGTCAGCACGGTGCATGCGATTTTGCTGGCCGGCGGCAGCGCCTGGGGGCTGGATGCCGCCGGTGGCGTGATGCGGTGGCTGGAATCCAAAGGCATCGGGCTCGATGTCGGGTCGGCCCTGGTACCGATTGTTCCCGCAGCGGTGCTGTTTGACCTGCTGGTGGGCGATGCCCACATCCGCCCCGATGCCCAGGCCGGCTACAAGGCCTGCGAAGCCGCCTCGCGCGAGCATCCCGAAGAAGGCAATGTAGGTGCCGGCACCGGCGCCGCTGTGGGCAAGATGTTCGGCATGCCCTGCGCCATGAAAGGCGGCATTGGCACGGCCTCGGTCACCCTGGACGGCGTGACGGTGGGCGCGCTGATTGCCTGCAACGCGCTGGGTGATGTCGTGGACCCCGACACCGGCGCCTTGATCGCCGGTGCCCGCTCGGCGGACGGCACCGGCTTGCGCGATACGCGTCGTTCATTGTTGCGCGGGGAACCGCCCCTGCCCATTCTGGCCGGCACCAACACCACCATCGGCGTGATCGCGACCGATGCGCCGCTGACCAAGGCGCAGGCGAAACGCCTGGCGTTGATGGGCCACGACGGCCTGGCGCGTTGCATCAATCCGGCGCACACCTTGTCCGACGGCGACACCCTGTTCGCCCTGGGCACCGGCCTGGCCGGCAAATCACCGGGGATGATCGTGCTGGGCGTGATGGCGGCCGAGGCCGTGGCGCAAGCGACCGTGCGCGCGGTGCGCAACGCGCAAAGCCTGATCGCGGGCGACCTGAACCTGCCCGGTGCCGCGGATTTCCCGCCGCGCTGACGCCCGCTGCGGCACCCGCATGGCGATTCAGCGATTGGCGCCGTCGGCGGTCTTGCCCGAAGCCAGGCTGTTGCGCAACGCGGTCTGGGCGATGGCGTCCAGGGCATCATCGAGCATCAGTCCGGCGGAAACAATGCGGATCATGCCCGTTGCCAGCAAGCGCGCCATGGAGCGCCGTGACATCGAGTGCGCCCGCCCGCGCGTCGAGGTGAACATGAACAGGGTGCGATGCGGGCTGCTCCAGGTCAGCTTGAGGCGGGTCCATTCGCCGTCCAGCATCAACTCGACCCAGGCGCCCTCGTTGATCGACTCGCTGGCCAGGTGCGCCGCCTGTTGATCCGCCTCGGAGACTTCCAGGGTCGATGGGTCCAGGGGCATCACGGCCTCGGCCTCCAGGTAACCCGCCCCGGACGTCTCGCCCTCGGCTAGCCACGGCGCTTCCGAAGGCATTGCATCGTCCACCGCCGACTCCTCGGTCCGGCCTGCGGCGGGATCGCGGAAAAGCTCCTCCCGGACGGCCGCTGCCCCCTGTGCCTCGGCCTTCTCCCGGGCGGATCGGGCCTCGATCAACACCGTCTCATGGCAGGCAATCAGCTCGTCGAAAAAATGTCCGATGCGCTGCGGCGGAAACTTGATCGACTGCAGGCCCGAGCGCAAGGTGGTCAGCATTTCGGGGATCATCTCCACCAGCTTCGCCGGATTGCGGCGCGCCTGCCACGGTTGCACGCTCCAGATGAGTTGCTCGACCACCGCCAGATAGCCCTGCGGATCGGAGCTTCCCTGGACGCAGTTCAACTGCGACTCGGCCACCACCTGGGCCCACGGCCCGATGAGGAAGCTGCGCACCAGCAAGGGCACGGGCTGGTCGCTCATCCGGCTCATCCAGTGATCGACCAGGCGCTGCGCCAGCAGATTGCGCTGCTCGACGTGCAGCAGCGCCCGCGCGGTTTCCTCGCGCATCTGCATCAGGGCCTTGTCGTCCTCCTGCCAGACCGCCAGCAAGGCCTCGATCTGTTCCGCAAAGGCGGTGGTCTTGGACTCGCGCCATTCGTCGATGGCCCGGACTGCGCCTTCGATCGATGCCACGAACCGCACATAGCCTTCATTGGACTCATCGGTGAACGCCAGGCTCCGGTCAGTCACCCGATCCAGAAACTGGCGCGCCGGGTGCCTGTGGTCGCTGAAAAACCGGACATCCAGTTTGGACAGTTGCAGCAGCGACGGGGTCAGCCCCTGCAAGGCGCTGCTGACCTTGGGCAGCAGGCGTTCATCCTGCGTGAGGTTCTCCAGCATCATCCGCGTGACTTCCTCGCCGATCTGCTGCCCCAGCTGCCGACCGTCCACCGGGGCGCGCAGGCTCAGATCCACATGCTGCACCGCCGCATTGCCCGACGATGCCGCCTGCTGTTTCTTGCGCAGCTCCAGACGCTGGATCATGGCCTCAACCTGCTTCATGTCCTGCAGGGCCGTGACCGACGCGGGGATGGTGTGCAGGAAATCGTTGCCGGCGTAACCGGCCATGTTGGCCAAATCCCCCAGATCAGCGGAAAACAGGCGCCGCAGCCGCTCCAGCGTGATCACGGCGCGGGTCGTCTCGTTTTCTTTGGCAGCGTTGTGCGTCGCCGCAATCGCGGCCAGGTTGGGCGGCGTGAGCCCGGCCGGCTCCACCCCGTGGGAAAGCAGCCACTCGGACAGTTCCCGATAGATCTGCCGCAAGGAAACGCCCAGGCGCCCGGCCGCCGAGGCCAGGATTTCGCTGCGGATTTCCGCGATCGAGACATGCGCGGCCATGGTGTCGCGCAACGCCTTGGCGAAAAGTTCCGGCCGCAAGGGGTTGATGTTGGGCTGGACATTGATCCACCCCATGACCGTGCTCATCAGCGCATTCAGCCGGGGCAGCGCCTCGGCGACGGCGAAGTCCAGCTCCTGGAGCACTCGCGCCAGTTCAATGCTCTGGTCAAGCTCATGCACGTCGAGCAGCTGGATGTCCTCGAAGCGGACCAGCGGACGGCTCCCGGCATCTGCAAGGCCGCCGTAGGACAACACCCGGACCTGACCCGAGAAGGCATTGCGCAGCGAGTCGCGCTGGTTCACCAGTTGCTGGATCACGGGCTTGAGTTCCGGCCGGAAGCCGGTTTTCTGCGCGGGCTTGTCAGCCTGCAGCCCGGCGGCCAGGGTGAGGCCCAACAGCACCTGATCCATCATGCCGGGAACCTGCGCCAAAACCAGTTCAAGGCAGGCGGACACGGTGACCTTGCGGTTTCCAAGGCCGTCCACGATGCCGATTTTTCGTTTCGTTGCGGTTCTCATTGGCGCCAGTATTGCAGGATTTCGATACCTCGCGGTGAAAATTACTTGAGCGCCTTGAACCGCATGCGTTTGGGCTTGGCGCCTTCCTCGCCCAGGCGGCGTTTCTTGTCCGCTTCGTATTCCTGGTAGTTGCCATTGAAGAACACCCACTGGCTGTCGCCTTCGGCCGCCAGGATGTGGGTGGCAATGCGGTCGAGGAACCAGCGGTCGTGGCTGATGACCATGATCGATCCGGCAAATTCCAGCAAAGCGTCTTCCAGCGCACGCAGGGTCTCCACATCCAGGTCGTTCGACGGCTCGTCCAGCAGCAGCACGTTGCCGCCGGCAATCAGCGTCTTGGCCAGATGCAGCCGCCCACGCTCGCCACCCGACAGCGTGCCCACCTTCTTCTGCTGGTCGCCACCGTTGAAGTTGAAGCGGCCGCAGTAGGCGCGGCTGGCCATCTGGAACTTGCCCACGGTCAGGATGTCGAGCCCGCCCGAGACGTCTTCCCAGACGGTCTTCTCGTTCGAGAGGTCGTCGCGGTGCTGGTCCACGAAGGCCATCTTGACGGTCGAGCCAATGATGACCTCGCCGCTGTCGGGCTTCTCCTTGCCGGCGATCAGCTTGAACAGCGTGGACTTGCCCGCGCCGTTGGGTCCGATGATGCCGACGATCGCGCCGGCCGGCACGGTGAATGAGAGGTTGTCGATCAGCACGCGGTCGCCGAACGATTTGGTGACGTTGTGAAACTCGAACACCTGGTTGCCCAGGCGCTCTGCAACAGGAATGAAGATTTCTTGCGTTTCGTTACGTTTCTGGTAGTCGAAGTCGCTTAGCTCCTCGAAACGCGCCAAGCGCGCCTTGCTCTTGGCCTGGCGCCCCTTCGGGTTCTGGCGCACCCACTCCAGTTCCTTCTTCATGGCCTTGGTGCGCGCGTCTTCGGTGCGGTTTTCCTGCTCCAGGCGGGCTTCCTTCTGTTCCAGCCAGGAACTGTAGTTGCCTTTGTACGGTATGCCGGAGCCCCGGTCGAGTTCCAGGATCCACTCGGCGGCGTTGTCCAGGAAATACCGGTCGTGGGTGATAGCCACCACGGTGCCGGAAAAGCGCGCCAGGAACTGCTCCAGCCAGTCCACCGATTCGGCGTCCAGATGGTTGGTCGGCTCATCGAGCAGCAGCATGTCGGGGCGGCTGAGCAGCAGGCGGCACAGCGCCACGCGGCGCTTTTCACCGCCCGAGAGCTTGCCGATCACGGCGTCCCACGGCGGCAGGCGCAACGCGTCGGCGGCGATTTCGAGCTGGTGTTCGGAAGCATCGCCCGCCGTCGCGATGATGGCTTCCAGCTTGGCCTGTTCGGCGGCCAGGGCGTCGAAGTCGGCGTCTTCCTCGGCGTAGGCGGCATAGACCTCGTCGAGCCGCTGCTGGGCCGCCTTGACCTCGCCCATGCCGCTTTCCACGGCTTCGCGGACCGTCTGGTCCGGTTCCATCTTCGGCTCCTGCGGCAGGTATCCGATCTTCAGGCCGGGCATCGGGATCGCCTCGCCCTCAAACTCCTTGTCGACGCCGGCCATGATCTTGAGCAGCGTGGACTTGCCGGACCCGTTGACACCCAGCACGCCGATCTTGGCGCCGGGGAAGAAACTGAGCGAGATGTCCTTGAGAATGTGACGCTTCGGCGGGACGATCTTGCCGAGGTGGTTCATTGAAAAAACGTATTGGGCCATGGTGCGGGGAAATCCTCGGGATGTGCGGGCGCGTGATGCGCAAAAGCAGCAATTATCCGCGCATGCGACAATAGCGGCTGTCGCGGGACCCAGTTGCCTGCGACTTCAGCACTTTGCTGGGGACGAAGAAAGCAATTTCGGGCTCCCGCTCTTGAATCCCATCTGCCTTTGACTGGCCCGGGCGTGACTTCTCACACCGGAACAGGCCGATGCCCCCAAGCGCCCAGGACGGGCGCCTTTCTATGAACTTTGATGATCTGAACCTGGCTCCGGCCATTCTCAAGGCCGTGCACGAGCAGGGCTACGAAATCCCCACCCCGATCCAGGCCCAGGCGATTCCCGCCGTGCTCGCCGGTCAGGACCTGCTGGCCGGTGCACAGACCGGCACCGGCAAGACCGCCGCCTTTGTCCTGCCCATGCTCGACATCCTGGGCCGCGGCGAGGCCGGCAAGAACAAGTTTGGCGGCACGGCCATCCGCGCCCTGGTGCTGACGCCCACCCGTGAACTCGCCGCCCAGGTCGAGGAATCGGTGCGCGACTATGGCAAGCACGTCGCCCTGACTTCCACCGTGGTGTTTGGCGGCGTCGGCATGAACCCGCAGATCAGCAAGCTCAAGCGTGGCGTGGACATCCTGGTGGCCACCCCCGGCCGCCTGCTCGACCTGCAGCAGCAAGGGTTCGTCGATTTGTCCGGCGTGCAGATGCTGGTGCTCGACGAAGCTGACCGCATGCTCGACATGGGCTTCATCCATGACGTGAAGAAGGTGCTGGCGCTGGTGCCGCGCGACAAGCAGAGCCTGCTGTTCTCGGCCACCTTCAGCAACGAGATCCGTGAACTGGCCGCAACCCTGCTGAAAAACCCGCAGAGCATCCAGGTCACGCCGGCCAACACCACGGTGCAGCGCATCACGCAGACCATCCACCCGGTGGGCCGCGGCAAGAAAAAGGCCCTGCTGGCGCACATCATCCAGCAGAACAACTGGAGCCAGGTGCTCGTTTTCACCCGCACCAAGTTCGGCGCCAACAACGTGGCCGAATTCCTGTGCAAGAACGGCATCGAGGCGATGGCCATGCACGGCAACAAGAGCCAGTCCGCGCGCACCCAGGCGCTGGCCGGCTTCAAGAGCGGCGACATCCGCGCGCTGGTGGCCACCGACATCGCCGCCCGCGGCATCGACATCGAAGACCTGCCGCACGTCGTCAACTACGAAATCCCCAACGTCAGCGAAGACTACGTGCACCGCATCGGCCGCACCGGGCGCGCCGGCTCCGACGGCCAGGCCGTGAGCCTGGTCTGCCTGGACGAGGAAGGCTTCATGATGGACATCGAGCGCTTCACCAAGCAGCAGATCGCCGTCCAGCACATTGAAGGCTTTGGCCCCGAGTCCGGCGAAAAGGCCGAGCCCATCGCCATGGGCCGCCAGACCATCTGGGGCGGCGCCGGCAAGCCGCCGAGCCGCGACGTGATGCAAGCCGCCGCCAAGGCCGCCCGCGGAGAAATGATGCAGCGCATGCGCGACGGCAAGGGTGCCGCGCCGGGTGGACGCGGTGGCAAGCCGCAGGGTGGCGCACGCTCCGGCGATCGCCAGGACGGCGCGCCGAAACCGGCCCACGGCCCGCATGGCCAGCGCCATGGCGGCGTGAACGCCGGCCGCGGCAACCCGGCCCAGGGCCAGCGCCCGCCGACTGAACGCCGCGAGCGCGCCGATCGCGACGACGACATGCCGCGCAACGTGGACCCCTTGCGCACCAACCTGCACAATACGCGCCATGAACCCCGCAGACCCGCAACCGACGCCTCCGGCCAGCCCGACCCGATGCGCACCAGCATCGACAGCATGGCCGACCGCGGCCGCGGCGGACGCAACGGTAGCGGTCGCGGCCCCGGCGGCGGGCAGAACCGTTCTGGTGGCGGGGGCTACGGGTCTCGTGGGACGGGAAATCCTTCGCGCTCTTTTAGCCGATAAGGCCACCACGGCGGTTCACTGCGTGGGCCGCCGCGCGCTGGCCCTGCGCCACGCCAAACTGTCGTCACACACCGTTGACTTTGCCGCACTGCCGGCCTTGCCGGCAGTAGACGATGTCTTCATCGCCCTGGGCACCACCATCAAGGTGGCCGGCAGCCAGGCCGCCTTCCGTGCCGTCGATCTCGAGGCAGTCGTGGCGATAGCCAGCGCCGCCCGATCTTCAGGCGCTACCCGTCTGGGCGTCGTCAGCGCCATGGGCGCCAACCCGCGCTCGCCGGTGTTCTACAACCGGGTCAAGGGCGAGATGGAACAGGCGGTCTCGGGGCTGGGCTATGAAACCGTGGTGATTGCCCGCCCCTCGATGCTCGACGGTGACCGTGAGGCGCTGCACCAGGCGGCCCGGCCGGCCGAGCGGCTGGGCCTGGCCGTGATGGGCCTTTTTCGCGCCGTGACCCCAGCCAACCTGCGTGCCATCTCCGCCCGCGACGTGGCCGTTGGCCTGGTCAAGGCGATCCGGTCGCGCCCGCGCGGCACGCACATCCTGCTGTCGGGCGAACTGCAAGGGCACTGAAGTCAGCGCCCGCGCTGGCGCCCTTCCCGTTCAAGCCACGATTCAGCCGCGCACGAACAGCGTCACCAGCGGCTCCGGTCCGACCTGTCGGCTCCAGTGGCCGTGGATCGTCGGATCGAACGTTGCCCCTTCGGGCAAGGTATCGGCCGAGTAGAAGTGATCGCCGGGGCTGAAAAGCCGAGAGCTGCCGTCCTGCAGGCCGATCTCCATCTGGCCACCGAGCACGAACAGCCATTGCGGGCTGCCCGTGCAGTGGAAGGTGCTGCGAAAGCCCACGGGACTGCGCCGCCACTGGTAGCCCTCGCAAGGCATCAAGGGCGACAGCGCCGCCTGCGGCGTGCCCTGGGTCAGCGCCACGGATTCCTCGCGGAATTTAGCGCGGCCATCGGTGTCGGTGAACAGTATCGTCTTGGTGAATGCGGTCATGGGAGGGGTTGAGCGTTGGGCGTTGGGCGTTGGGCGTTGGGCGTTGGGCGTTGGGCTGTGGGCGTTGAGGGTCAGGGCCGGGGCGTGCTTCTGTTTTAACGGATCGTGTAGTTATTTTTACATCTTGTCACGAATTTGCGGCTTCGGGTCAACCCCGCTCCAGCCCGTCGTTCGTTTCAGTCTGCACCTCAACCCGCTTCAGGAGCTTGCATGAAACACCTTTTACACCACCCCACCCGTCTGGCGCTACCCGCCCTGGCCGCGCTGGTCTTTCTGGCCGGTGCCCCCGCGCACGCGGTCGGTCGCCTGGCTGACGTCAACGTCATCGACCGCGAAAGCGGCGCCGTGCTGCCGGTCTATCGCCACCAGGGGGAGCACTGGGTGGCGGGGCGCCCCGGCGCGCGTTACGCCGTCTCGGTGCGCAATGCCACGGGCGCCCGCGTGCTCAGCGTGATCTCGGTGGACGGCGTCAACGTGGTGTCCGGCGAGACCGCGTCGTGGGAGCAGACCGGCTACGTGCTGGCGCCGTGGCAAGCCACGGACATCACCGGCTGGCGCAAGAGCGACGCCGAGGTCGCAGCCTTCCACTTCACTGCCTCGCAGGCCTCGTACGCGTCGCGCACCGGACGGCCGGACCACGTGGGCGTCATTGGCATTGCCGTGTTCCGCGAAAAGCCGCCATCCCGGCCGCCCGTCGCCGTGCCCTATTCGCTGCCACGCGCCGTGCCGGAATCGCGCGACCCTGCTTCGGCCCAGGAACGGTCCGAAACGGCCGGGGCCACCGCTGAAAAGTCCGCCCAGTCGCCCGGCCCCGGCGACGCCGGCGCCCTGGCGGAGCGCGCGGACCTTGGCAGCGCGCGCAGGCGCGACGACAGCCTGGCATCGGGCAAAGCGGCGCCTGCGGCTGCGGCACCCCGGCTCGGCACCGGCCACGGCGAGCGCGAGGCCTCGCTGGTCAGCCATACGGCGTTCGAGCGCCGCGCCCACCGGCCCGACGAGCTGATCCGCATCCGCTACGACAGTCGCGAGAACCTGGTCGCCCTGGGCGTGATCCCGGGTACGGCGCCCCGGCCGTTGCCCAACCCTTTCCCGCAGGCGCCCCTGTCGCGCTACGTGCCCGACCCGCCCGCCTACCGCTGAGCCGGGGCGCCTGCCGTGCGGCGCCTGGGCCCGCCGCCCCGGCCGCGTCGCCATAATCAGCCCGATGGATCAGGAGGCCGCGCCCACCGACGAAATGCTCATGCACGCCTTTGCAGCCGGCGATGCGCGTGCCTTCGAGACGCTTTACGACCGCAACCTGCTGGCGGTGTGGCGTTACGTGCACCGCAGCGTGCAGAATGCCGCGCTGGCCGACGAACTGGTGCAGGATGTGTGGTTCACCGTGGTGCGCCAGGCGCCGCACTACCAGCCCCGCGCGCGCTTTCGCACCTGGCTCTTCACCCTGGCCCACCACCGCATGGTCGATCACTGGCGCACCCACCACCCGCACACCAGCCTGGACACCCCGGACGACGACCGCGCCAGCCTGGCCGACACGCTGGCCGCTGACTCCGGCTTCGGTCCGGTGCGCCAGCTGCAGTCGCGCGAGCAGGCGAGGGCCCTGCTGGACGCGCTGGCCGCCTTGCCGGCCGTGCAGCGTGAGGCCTTCCTGCTGCAGGCCGAAGGCGGCCTGAGCGTGGCCGACATCGCGCTGACCACCGGCGTGGCCCCGGAAACCGCCAAGAGCCGGTTGCGCTATGCCCGCGCCGCGCTGCGCCTGACGCTGGAGGTTAGCCTGTGAGCGATAACGACACCCCGATGCCCCAGACCGGACACGACGCACGCGAACCCGGTGATGCGCTTTTGAAGCGCTACCACGAGGCCAACGCGCTGGACCCAGCGCGCCCGTCGCCCGCGCTGCGCCAGGCGGTGCTGGCGCAAGCGCGTGCTGCCGCTGCCGGGGCGGCCAAGGCCCAGGGCGATGCCCCGGCGCACGGCGAAATGCATCCTGAAGTGATAGCTGACTATGACCATTCGACGCTGGGAAGAGGCCAAAATTCCTCAAAATATTCCGGTTTGACACCGCCCGGGGGCCGCAAGGCCGCCAACGACACCTCCTGGCGCATCCGCGCTGTCGCCAGCGTCGCGGTGCTCGGTCTGGCAACCCTGCTGTTCCTGCAGTTCGAGCGCGGCGGGCCCGAAGAGCGCGATCTGGCGCTCGGCGGACCTGCAGCCACGACGGCGCCCAGAACCGATGCCCAGGCCCCGGTGCTGAAGGGTGGGTCCGGATCCGCCGAAACTTCGGCGCCGGCCGCAGCGAAAAAACCTACCGACGCATCCGGACCCCTGCCGCGGGTGGCTCCCGGCAACGCCGGCCCGCCGCCAGCCCCGCCAGCGGGTGCGCCCGCGCTGGAACAAGGTGTCGCACCGGATCAACCGAGGCCAGCGGCGGCCCCTGCTCCGGCGGCAATGCCGCGCGACGCACAGTCCGCTGGCGCCGCCGTGGACCCGAAGGTCACCCCCGCGGACGCAGCCGGCAGCGAACGCGCCGCGTCCGAACGGGTATCCCCCGCAGGGCAAACCCGTCCGGCGGCGGTCCAGCCGGCCCGTCCCGGCAGCGGGGACGCCGGGACAAACTCGCCCGACGGCCCGCCCGCGGACAGCGTGGCGCGCGCCGGAGCAGCGGGGGCGGGTCTGGGGGCGGGCGCCATGAAGGCCGCGCCACCACCCGCGAAGGCCTCGGCGGGCGAAACGGCCACGCCGGCCGTGGCGCAGGCGGCGACGCCCACGCTGGAGGCCCGGTCTCGTGTGTTGCCCTCCGGCGCCCCTGCGGCCGGGCGCAGCGCCGATGCTGCCAGCCCGGCCCTGGCCGGCCGCGCCGACCCAGCGGGCCAGCGCCTGTGGGCCGCGGTCGGCGCCGGCATGCTGGACGCGGCGCGCCAGGCGCTGGCGGTCGGCGCGCCGGTAAACGCGGTGGACGCCACCGGCCAGACCGCCTTGATGCTCGCCGCCCGGCGCGGTGACGAGGCAATGGTCCGGCTGCTGCTGGCAGCCGGCGCCGACCGCGCGCGCAGCGACGCAGCGGGCCTCACCGCCGCGCAGCATGCGAGTCGCGCGGGACACGCCACCCTTCTGCACCTGCTCGATCCGGCAGAATCGGCGCCACCCGCGCCACCCGCGCCGCAGCGCTGAGCCGATCCTGGCCACCTTCACCCCAATCAGAAAGCACTGAACATGCCCGCTACACCCTCCGCCACCAGCACGATCCATTTCGGCCACGGCGGCCGCGTCGTGATCATCACCGGCGGTGCGCAGGGCATTGGCGAGGCCTGCGCGCGCCGTTTCGCACGCGAAGGCGCCCGCGTCGTGCTGGCCGATCTCGACGACGCCCACGGCATGGCGCTGGCCACGGAACTCGGCGCGCTCTACGTGCACTGCGACGTGGGCCACAAGCCCGACGTGGATGCGCTGGTAGCCCGCACCGTGGCCGCGCACGGCCGCATCGATGTGCTGGTCAACAACGCCGGCATCTTCAAGGCGGCGGACTTCCTGGACGTGAGCGAAGCCGATTTCGACGCCGTGCTGCGGGTCAACCTCAAGGGTTCGTTCCTGGTCGGCCAGGCCGTGGCGCGGGAAATGGCAAAGGCGGGCCAGGGCAAGGACCCGGACCGTCGCACCTCGCGCGGCGCGATTGTCAACATGAGCTCCGTCAACGGTGTGCTGGCCATTCCCACCATCGCCAGCTACAACGTCAGCAAGGGCGGCATCAACCAGCTCACGCGGGTGATGGCGCTGGCGCTGGCCGACAAGGGCATTCGGGTCAATGCGGTGGCGCCCGGCACCATCGCCACCGAGCTGGCCGCCAAAGCCGTGCTGACCAGCGAGGAGGCCAAGACAAAGATCATGATGCGCACGCCCATGAAGCGCCTGGGCGAGCCGGCCGAGATTGCTGACGTGGTGGCCTTCCTGGCCAGCGACGCGGCCAGCTACATCACCGGCGAGATCGTGGTGGTGGACGGCGGGCGCATGACGCTGAACTACACGGTGCCAGTGTAGGCCGGCGGCGCCGGACGGTCCGGGCGGTTCCCGCCGTGCGGGTCGCCAGACAAGCCGCCCGCCCCTACAGCCCGAACAATTACCTGAAATCAGCCGCTTCCCATTATCGGAAGGTCATACTGTGCTATTTAAACAGTAGCACATTTCATTTCTGCAGGTACAGCTCGGCCAGGCGCTGGCGCTCCAGCGGGCCCACGCCCAGCTCGCGCGCCAGATACTTTTCCACGCCACCATGGTCCGCGTCCACGGCATGCAGCGCGGCATCCAGAAAATCTTCCTGCACGCGCCACAACACCTGCACCACCTCGATCGGCACGCCAAAGGCCGGGGCAGATTCGATGCGCAGCAATTCATTGGTCAGCAGGTAGTCCTGCATCACCACCGGGCGCGGCACGCCCAGCGCCATCAGGATCAACGCGGCGGCAAAGCCGGTGCGGTCCTTGCCGGCGGTGCAGTGGAATACCAGCGGCGCGTCGCTGGCGAGCAAGTGGTTGAACAGATCGGCGAAGCGGGGACTGTTGTCGCTGACAAATGCACGATAGGTCTCCTGCATCAGGGCCACGGTCTCCTGGGCCGTCAGCCGGTGCCCGGACTGCAGCAGATCCTTCATGCGCTGCACCACGGTGGGTTCGATCGGCAGCGAATGCGAGGCCACGCCGGCCAGGTCATAGGGCACGGCGGCACGCTCGGTCACGCCGCGGAAGTCATAGGCCCTTGAAAGCCCCAGCCGGGTCAGCACGGCCTGGTCTTCAGGGGTCAGCGTGGCCAGGTGGTCCGAGCGGAACAGTTTGCGCCAGTGCACCGGTCGGCCGTCCAGGCCGATGTAGCCGCCGAGATCGCGGAAGTTGCTGGCACCGGTGAGATTCAGGGAGCGGGAAGGCGTTTGCATGGCGG
Source organism: Burkholderiales bacterium (assembly GCA_011391155.1). Lineage (GTDB taxonomy): Bacteria > Pseudomonadota > Gammaproteobacteria > Burkholderiales > Burkholderiaceae_C > JAABQG01. Next base: position 1,373 of record JAABRA010000351.1, on the reverse strand, counting down.
AGGGTGGAGGTCAGGAGCCGTCTGGAAAGGGGTCAGTTGCCAACATTGTGAACATGATTGGCATTATCCCAGCGTCGAATGGTCTTTATTTGCTATCAATATAAAAGTTCCTGGCGTACCCGACGACCCATCGGCGCTCATGGCAGGGGCCCGAACTGCGCCGCCACGGCCTCCAGCGAGTTGCGCACCCGGTCCACCATGGCCGAGCCGCCCGCCGCCGACAGCACCAGGCGCTGCGTGGCCCGCGTCATGCCGACATAGAGCAGGCGCGCTTCCTCGTCCATGGCCTCGTCGCGCCAGGGCATGGCGTCCAGCCCGACGATGCACACCAGTGGAAATTCGAGCCCCTTGGCGCTGTGCAGGGTCAGCAGCTTGACCGTGGGTTTCAGCCAGTCAAAGCGGCGGAAATCCGATCCGGCCATGGTCTGGATCGCGATGCCGCGCTGCACCAGCGCCCGCCCGATGGGTTCCAGCAGCTTCTTGGTCCGCGCCAGCACGGCCACGTCGCCGCTCGCCATGCCGTCGGCCAGCGCGCTGGCGATCTGGTCGGCCACGGCCTGCGCCTCCTCCAGACCGGCGCGCGCCTCGATCAGCAGCGGCAGCGGCCCGCGCCGCCCGGCGGTGGCGGGGTGCACGGTCTGCATGCGGTCGTCGGTCTCGGCCTGCTCTTGCAGCAGGCTCTGGGCGCAGTGCATGGCCAGCGCCAGCACCTCGGCGGTGTTGCGGTAGTTGAGCTTGAGCACGCTGGTGCGCCCCTGCGCCTGGATGCCCACGCTGGCGAAGTTGAACTTGCGGCGCTTCTTCTGGTAGATCGACTGCGCGTCGTCATACATCACCAGCAGCGAATTCGTCGACGGGGTAACCATGCGCGCGGCCATCTGCAGCCAGGCGTCCTCGAAGTCGTGCGCCTCGTCGATCAGCAGCGCGGTGTACTGGCCGCCGGGCACCAGGCCGGTGTCCACCGAGCGGCTGACGGTGGCGGCCAGCGCCTCGAAATACCCATCGCCCCGCGACGCCCCCACCGCCAGCTGGTAGGCGCTCACCATGTCCTGGCACCAGCTGTGAAAGGTGCGCACCACCACGCGCTCGTCCACGCCGCGCTGGCGCAACTGGGCGTCGATGCGGTCGGCCAGCGCGCGGTTGTAGCAGAGCACCAGGATGGGCTGGTCCACCCGAGCTGCCGCCGCCAGCTGCTGCGCGCGGAAGATCAGGATCATCGTCTTGCCCGAGCCCGCCGCGCCGTGAATGACCCGGTGCCCCTCGCCCAGCGTGCGCGCAACCTGCTCCTGCTGCAGATCCATCACCTGCATCAGGTCGGGCAGCGCCAGCCGGGTGGCAGGGTCCGCGGGGACGTCCAGCAACGAGGCCTGGTG